>CAYLOC010000030.1:13939-21408 GCA_964385195.1 uncultured Nocardioidaceae bacterium | reverse complement strand
CCCGACCGCCGCCAGCCCCTACTAGAGAAGTTGTGCGGCGTACGGCGGGTCGGGGCCGGCCCGCTCGCAGGCGGCGGCCGCGGCAGCACACCCCCGGGCCGCCGCGGCGCGGACGTCGGAGACGGTCAGCGCCGACAGGTCCGTGGTAAGGCCAGCACTGAGCAGTCCTTGGAGCAGCCCCGCAGTGAACGTGTCCCCGGCCGCGATCGTGTCCACGAGGCGCACCGGCCGGGTCGGTACGTCGATCACGCTCGCGTCGAACCACACCCGCGCCCCTTCCGCCCCCCGGGTGAGGACGGTCAATGCCCTGCCGGCCCGGTGCCACCGCTCGGCGACGGCCTCCGGCGTCGTGTCGGGGTAGACCGCGCGGAGGTCGGCCGCGCTGACCTTGACGATGTCGGCCAGCCCTACCCAGCGTTCGAGATCCCCGGTGTACCGACCGAGATCGGGAATCAGGTCAGGCCGGACGTTGGGGTCCAGCGAGACCAGACATGAGCCGCCGCACCGACCGAGGAACTCCTCCACGACCTTCCCCCCGGGAGGAAGGGCAAGCCCGAGCGACCCGGCGTGCACGATGGCCACCGACGGGTCCGGGCGCGGCGGTAGTTCGACAGGAGTCCACTGCCAGTCGCTGGTTCCCTCCGTATAGAAGGAGTACTGCGCGTCACCATGGTCGTCCAGGCCCACGACGGCCACGGTAGATGGCTCCCGCGCAGACACCGAGTGCCGGAGGTCGACGCGGTTGGACTCAAGGTGGCGGCGCAGGATGCCGCCGAAGGCGTCGCCGGACAACCGGGCGGCGAGCTGGACCGGTACGCCGAGCCGGGCCAGCGCCACGGCGGTGTTGGCCGGGCTGCCACTGGGGTGGGCCACGAACGGCACCGGTCCGGAAGGCGGGACCGTGGTGGTGTCGGCGGGCAGCAGGTCGATCAGCGCCTCGCCGCACACCAGGACACCGGGCAGCGTCACGTGTCCCCGCCGCTGACCGCGATGTGGATCTTCGTCTCCTCCCCGGACCGGGCGGCGCCGAACGCCTCGCCCGCACGCTCCAGCGGGTACGTCGAGGACACGAAATCCTCGGCCGCCACCTGGCCGGACCGCACCAGGTCGATCGCTCCGCTGACGTCGTCGGAGACATACATGGCACTGCCCCGGATGACGATCTCCTCGTCCTGGAGCACGGGGAGGTCGACCCGCACCGGGCCGATCGGCACCCCCACGACGACCACCGTGCCGCCCTTGCGTGCCAGCGACACGGCCTGGTCGAGCGACGACTGGTTCCCGACGCAGTCGAGGACCACGTCCACGGCGCCGTGGACGAAGTCACGAACAACCGTGACCAGGTCCGGGTCGGAGGGCGATCGGGTCAGCCCGGCTCCGAGCGTCTCCGCGCGGCGGCGTTTGGCGGCTTGCGGGTCAGTGACCACGCACCGTGCGGCGCCGGCAGCGAGCGCGGCTCGCAGGGTCAGCAGTCCCACGGTCCCGCCACCGAGCACCGTCACACTCCGCCCCGTGAGGTCTCCGACCAGACGGGTGGCGTGCACCGCCGTCGCGGTCGGCTCCACCATGGCCGCGTCGGAGTCCGAGAGCTCGGCAGGGACGACGCGCACGCGCTCTGCCGGCACCGTGAACCAGTCCGCCATCGCGCCGGTGGTCTGGCACCCGAGCACACGCAGCCGCTCGCAGAGGTTGAAGCGTCCGGACGTGCAGTAGCGGCACCGCCAACAGACCAGGTTCGGCTCCACCAGCACCCGTGTGCCCACCTTCGGGTCGTCGACGTCGGCGCCGACGGCGTCCACGACACCGACCGCCTCGTGCCCGGGGACGACGGGCAGGTCGATGAACGGGTGTTCTCCCGCCAGCGCGTGCACGTCCGAGCCGCACACGCCGACCACCCGCGTGCGCACCCGCACCTCCCCCGCCGCCGGAACGGGCACCGGCACCTCGGTCACCGTCACCTTGCCCGGTGCGGCAAGGACGACCTGCCGCATCATCGCGGTCATGACGCTGTCGTGGGCAGGACCTGTATCTTCGTCCCGGGACCACCGCCGCGGCGCGCGGCGTCCAGGGCGGCGCCGAAGTCGTCGAGCGGGTACGTCGGGTCGGCCAGCAGTGGAGCGACGTCGACCGCACCGCTGACGATGAGTCGGGCCGCGGGCGCGAAGCTGTTCAACACTGCCATCGACCCGATCACCTTGATCTCGTCGTTGTAGATGCGAAACGGCGAGAACGAGACCGTGGCTTCGCCGTCGGCCACGCCGAACACCTGCAGTGTCCCGCCGCGGCCGAGCGCGTCGAAAGCGGCCTCGATGGCGGCGGGGACACCGGTCGCGTCCACGGCCACGTCGAACCCGGCCGGCTGCGGCAGCGCGTTGACGTCGGTGGCGCCAGGCCCCAGCCCGAGCGTGTCCCCCAGCGCGAGCCGGGTCTGGTCCCGCTCCACCAGCGCGACCTCGGTCGCTCCCCCGCGCAGGAGCAGCTGTCCCATCAACAGGCCCATCGTGCCGCCGCCGACGACCAGGCACCGTTTGCCGATGAGCGTGCCGACGGCGTCGCACAGCAGGTCGATCGCGTGCACCGCGCAGGACAGCGGTTCGACCACAGCGCCGACGCGGGGGTCGAAGTCGTCGGGCAGCAGATGTGCGTTCGCCCGGGGGACCGCGACGTACTCGCTGAACGCCCCGTCGACGGTGTCACCGATCGCGCCCCAGTGCTGGCAGAGGTTCCCGCGTCCGATCCGGCAGGCGTCGCAGTGACCGCAGTACAGCGACGGGTCCACCGCCACCATGGCGTCCGCGGGTAGGTCGGTGGTTCCCGGGTCGACCACGCGGCCGGCGAACTCGTGGCCGGGGATGATCGGGTACGGCGTCGGGGGGAACTCGCCGTTGACGATGTGCAGGTCAGTGCCACACACTCCACAGGCCTCGACACGAATCACTGCCATGTCCGGGCCGGGTCTCGGGTCGGGGACGGATTCGACGCTGAAGGACCCCGGCTTGTCGATGACGAGTGCGCGCATACGTGTCGTTCCTCCCTGATGCGATCGGCGGGCCGAACCTACTTCACCGCCCCTGCGGCCAAACCGCGGACGAGCTGTTTCTGTGCCACCCATCCGACGATGATGGGGACGGCGATCGCCATCGTGGTGAACGCCGAGAGCTGGGCCCAGAACTGACCACGGCCGGTCTGCTGGGCGGTGAGGGCGACCGACAGCGGGTGCCAGTCGATCGCGGTGAACGACACACTGAACAAGAACTCGTTCCAGCCGAACACCACGCACAGCATGGCGGTCGCGGCAATGCCGGGCCGCACCATCGGTACGACGATCTGCAACATCATCTTCCACAGTCCCGCCCCGTCGATCTGGGCTGCCTCGATGATCGCCTTGGGGACATCCTTCATGAACTGGTACATCATCCACACCACGATCGGGGTGTTGAGTCCGATGAAGACGATGATCAGCACCCACGCGGTGTCCAGCAACCGCAGATACCGGAAGATGATGAACAGCGGGACGAGCACCGCGACGTACGGCAGTGCCTTGGTGGAGATGAACCAGAACACGATCTTCTCGTTGCGCTGGTCATCGCGCGGATGCGGGAAGAAGCTCAGCCCGAACGCCGCGATCGTCCCCAGGATCAGGCAGATGATCGTGGAGACCCCGACGATGATGACGGTGTTGACGAACGGCCCCCAGAAGCTGTCGAGCGCCGCCCGGTACTGGTCGAGCGTGGGCGTGAACGAGATGTCCGGCGGCATCGTCAGCGCCGTACCGGTCGGCTTCAAACTGGTGATGATCAGCCACGCGACCGGGCCGAAGATCACCAGGGCCGCAAGATACAGCACCAGGTTCTGGACGTAGTGTCCCCAGCGGATCGGCGTACGCCGTGCCGGGGTCGCTCGGCTGCTCACGCTAGACCTCCTTCACCAAGCGGTTGATGCCCTTCAGCAGGACACCGAGGATGATCAGGGTGACGACAAGCGTCCCGATCCCCAGCGCCGACGCCGAGCCGATCTGCCAGCCCACGAGGCCGACCTGGAACGTCAGGTACTGCAGGTTCATCGAACTGTGGCCGGGACCACCGCTGGTCGCGGTGTAGATATGGCCGAAGATCTGCAGCACGAAGATCGTGCCCAGCAGCATGATCATGCGGTAGTACGGCATCAGGTGCGGGACCTCGATGTTCTGGAAGACCCGCCACCGGCCGCACCCGTCGAGGTTGGCCGCCTCCCGTTCCTCGTCGGGGATGGACTGGAGCCCCGCGAGGAGTACCAGCATGAACAGCGGCTCCCACTGCCAGGCGACCATGATCGCGACCATCAGCAGGGGCTGGTGGGCCATCGGGTCGAACCCGTTGACCCCGAACACGTTGGCGATCCACGTGACAAGGCCGAAGTTCGGGCTGAACAGCTCGTTTTTGAAGATCAGGCCGATGACCACCGGCATGATGAAGAACGGCGTGACCAGCAGCGTCTGGATCAGCCCCTTCGCCCGGAAGTCCCGGTTGAGCAACAGCGCCAGCCCCAGGCCCACCAGAGTGCACAACGCGAGTGAGATCGCGGTCAGGATGAGGGTCTGGACCAGAACCTCCAGGAACTGCTGGGAGAAGATCTGGTCGGTGTAGTTGCTGAACCCGGCGAAGGACCGACCGAGATCGGGCCGGATCACGTTCCAGTTCAACAGGCTGAGGATGATGGTGACGACCAGCGGAACCTGGGTGATCACCGCCACGATGATCAGCGTGGGGTACAGCAGCATCCGGCGCTGCTTCGCAGACGCGGTGGCCGACCGTTTCGTTTCCCGCTCCCGGCCCGGGCTGGCGGTTCCCGGAAGGGTGTCGCTTGTGACGCTCACCTCGGTTGTCCTCTCTCGGGTTCGTTCTCCACGACCGGTGCGACGCGGTCAGGATGGTCGGGCTAGTTCTTGAGGTAGTCCCCTCTCCGGGCGACGTCGAGTGCTGCCGCCTGCGCCTGGCTGGCCATCTCGTCGGCGCCGATGTTCCCGACGAGTACGGCGGCGAGCATCCGCCCGACCTCGTCGCCGAGCTGCTGGAACTCGGGGATGCTGATGTACTGCACGCCGGTGTAGGGCACGGGCTTCTGCGAGGGCTGGTTGGGGTCCGCGCCGTCGATCGACTTCAGCTCCAGCTCCGCCCAGGGCTTCTTCTGGTAGGGAGTGTCGGTGTACGTGGAACGGCGGGTGCCCGGCGGGACGCGCCCCCAACCGAGCTCGTTGCCGACCAGGTCGATGTACTCCTTGCTGGTCGCCCACTTGATGAACTCGAACGCGGCGTCCTTCTTCCGGCTGGAGGACTCGATCCCCAGCGCCCACGACCACAGCCAGTGCGCGCCGCGTGGAGTGACGGCGGTGGGCCCGTAGGCGAACCCGACCTGGTCGGCGACCTTGGAGGACTTGGGGTCGGTGAGGTACCCGGCGGCGGAGGTGGCGTCGTACCACATCGCTCCGTTGCCGGTGGCGAAGATGTTCTCGCACTCGGGGAAGTTGTGGGAGGTGATCCCCGGCTGACCGTACTTCCGCCCCAGGGTGGAGTAACTGTTGATCGCGGCCTTCACCGCGTCGGAGGTCAGCTGCGGCTCCCAGTCCATGTTGTACCAGCGGCCGCCGTAGGTGTTGATGAACGTGTCGAACGGGGCCATGTTGGCCCCCCACCCGGGCTCGCCCCGTAGCACGATGCCGGCGGTCTTCTGGCCGGGGCTGTTCAGCTTCTTGGCGAACTCGGTGACCTGCTTCCAGGTCGGCCGCTGGGGCATGGAGAGCCCGGCCTTGTCGAACAGATCCTTGCGGTAGTACAGCATCGAGCTCTCGCCGTAGAACGGCACCGAGTACAGCTTGTCCTTGTAGGACAGCAGGCTGCGGATCGGCTTGAGCAGGTCCGGGACGTCGTAGGCCTTGCGGTCCGCCGCGTCCATGTCGGCGAAGAACGGCTCCAGCGGAGTGATCCACTGGTACTTGCCCCAGAACGGGGTGTCGTAGCTGCCGATCGTGACGACGTCGAAGTTGCCGGCCTTCATGGCCACGTCCTGGGTGACCCGCTGCCGCAGGGCGTTCTCCGGCAGGAACAGGAACCGGACCTTGATGCCGGTCTTCTTCGTGAAGTGTTTCGACAACTGCTTCATGTCGACCATCTGCGAGTTCGTGACGGTCGCGACGTTCAGCGTCGTCCCCGACGACCCGCACGCGGAGAGTGCGGGGGCGGCAGCCGCGCCCATGGTGAGCGCGCCACACATCTTCAGAAACTCCCGGCGAGTGGGCATGACCGCCTCTCTCCCGCTAGACTCGCTCATATGAGCATGGCGTCTCTCTAATGTGCATCATTACACTGTGCGCGGTCGCCGCTGTCAAGGGTCAGACCGGGGAGCGCGGGGATGTTCGGTTGCACATCCTGCGTGGGAAAGGGGAGTAAGTGGGACGAACATCGACACGCCAGACACCGGCTCGCCCCGGCCGGGACGCCCAACTCCAGGCACACGGCCCGTCCTGGCTGGTACAGGCGGCGTTCATCGCGCGTCGGCACTTCCTCGACGGACGCTCCAAGGTGCAGATCGCCGCAGAAACCGGGCTGTCCCGGTTCAAGGTCGCGCGCATTCTGGATGAGGCGCGCGACCTCGGGCTCGTCCGGGTCACGGTCTCCCTTCCCGCGCATATCGACGCCGACCTGTCCACGGCGCTCACCGACACCTTCGGGCTGCAACGCGCCGTCGTGATGGAACGGGTGGCCGGCGAGGAGAACGAGATGCGCGAGGCCCTGGCCGGGACCGCCGCCCGGCTGGTCAGCGAGATCGTCGAGCCGCAGGACGTGCTCGGCCTGACCTGCAGCCGCAGCGTGGCGGCCACGACCCGGCGTCTGGACACACTCGCCCCGTGCACCGTCGTGCAGCTCACCGGGACCCTCGCCGGGCCGGACCTGGACTCCGGAAGCGTGGAGAGCGTACGTCGAGCGGCGGCGGTCGGCGGCGGCAAGGCATTCCCGATCTACGCTCCCATGCTGGTCCCCGACAGCGCGACGGTCCACGGACTCACCAGCCAGTCGGGCATCGCGCCGACGATGGCCCGGTTCGGCCAGGTGACCGTCGCCGTCGTCGCGGCCGGCGCGTGGGCGGCGGATCTCTCCACGGTGTACGCCGCAGCGTCGGAGGAGGAGCGGGCCGCCGGCGTGGCGGGAGGCGCGGTCGGTGAGATCGGCGGCCGCCTGTTCGACGGCGCCGGTGCGGCCGTGCACACCTCGATCGACGACCGGGTGCTCGGCGTGACCCTGGACCAGCTGCGCGGCATCGACGAGGTGGTGTGCCTGGCGTTCGACCGACGCCGCGCCGAGGCGGTCCGGGCGGCCATCGCCGGCGGCGTGGTCGATACGTTGGTCTGCGACGTCTCACTGGCGGAGGCGCTGCTGGCCGGTGCCCCTCCGCTGACGACTGAGCAGTGAGGCACGGAGCAGTGACGCACGGAG
>CAYLOC010000030.1:0-13839 GCA_964385195.1 uncultured Nocardioidaceae bacterium | reverse complement strand
CGGTGCCCCTCCGCTGACGACTGAGCAGTGAGGCACGGAGCAGTGACGCACGGAGCAGTGACGCACGGAGGAGTGACGCGATGACACTCGTGGCCGGGGTGGACTGCTCGACGCAGTCGACCAAGGTGCTGGTCTGCGACGCCCGGACCGGTGAGGTCGTGCGTACCGGCCGGGCTCCGCACCCGGACGCGACCGAGGTGGACCCGTCGGTGTGGTGGGCGGCCTGGCACACGGCTGCGGCAGGCCTGCTCGACGGCGTCGCGGCTGTCTCGGTGGCAGGTCAGCAGCATGGCATGGTGCTCGTCGACGGGGCCGGTGTCGTCGTACGGGACGCGCTGCTGTGGAACGACAACCGGTCCGCGGCCGCGTCCACGGCGCTCCAGACCGAGCTGGGCGGGCCCGGGGCGTGGGCGGACGCATGTGGGTCGGTTCCGGTCGCCAGTTTCACCGTCACCAAGCTGCGCTGGGTGGCCGAGCACGAGCCGGAGATCGCGGCGCGTGCGGACGCGGTGCTGCTTCCCCATGACTGGATCACGCACCAACTGCGCGCGGACCCCGGCACCGCGCCGACGACGGACCGCGGCGACGCGTCGGGCACCGGATACTGGTCCGCGGCCGAGGAGCGCTACCGCGATGACCTGCTCCGGCTCGCGTTCGGCCGTGGCCTGCACACGCCGCGCGTCGCCGCGCCGGCCGAACCAGTGGGCGAGACCGGGGAGGGAATGGTGCTCGCCCCCGGCACCGGGGACAACATGGCGGCGGCCCTCGGGCTCGACCTCCGCCCCGGGGACGTCGTGGTGTCCCTGGGCACCAGCGGCGCCGTCTTCGGCGTCGCGGACCGGCCCAGCCACGACCCGACCGGGATCGTCGCCGGCTTCGCCGATGCAACGGGGCGCTTCCTGCCGCTGGTCTGCACCCTGAACGCCGCACGGGTGCTGTCCGCGGCGATGACGATGACCGGAGGCGACCTCAGCGGTCTGGACGCACTCGCCACGTCAGTGGAGGACAGCGGCGGCCTGGTGCTGCTGCCGTTCCTCGACGGAGAGCGCACCCCGCCGTTGCCGCACGCGCGCGGCGTCCTCCACGGGCTCACCCGTGCCAACACGACGCCGGCCCACCTCGCTCGGGCGGCGGTGGAGGGCATGCTGTGCGGCCTGGCTGACGCGGTCGACCCGCTCAGCGACGCCGGAGTCGAGCCACGGCGCATCGTGCTCATCGGTGGCGCGGCCCGCTCGACGGCCGTACAGCAGATCGCGACCGCCCTCTTCGCGTTGCCGGTCGCGGTGCCCGAGCCCGGCGAGTACGTCGCGCTCGGAGCGGCCCGGCAGGCCGCATGGGCGCTGAGTGGTGCGCCGTCGCCGCCCCCGTGGGAGGTGCGGGCCAGTGAGATCCAGCCGGCCGACGCCGCCGTCGCGGCGGGGCGCAGCGTTCGGAGCCGGTACCAGGAGGTCCTGCACGCCGCCGACCCACTGCTGCACTGAGAGGGGCCGCCTCGCACGGTAAATGCGTTGCCGATGCGGGGCCGCCCACCTACGATCCCGGCATGGTGAACTTCATGGTGATGGTCCGTGTCCGGGGCCGGGTACGCCGGATCCCGGCGGCCCGCCGCACGGCGTTGGGGATGGCACTGTCTCACTGAACCGTGGGCGGCCCGGGTCGTGGCGCGGGCCGAGGTCGACGCCGGTGAGCTGGTCGTGGACGTCGGCGCGGGGGACGGGGCACTCACCGCACCGCTGGTGGCCTCCGGTGCCCGGGTGCTGGCGGTCGAGCTGCATCGCGGACGCGCCGGTGTGCTCCGGCACCGCTTCGCTGACGATCCGGTGACGGTCGTGTGCACCGATCTCACGCGACTGCGCTGGCCGCGCCGCCAGTTCCGGGTGGTGGCGAACCCGCCGTACGCCTGCACCGTGGAGCTGCTCCGCGCCCTGCTCTCACCGCACCTCCGTCTCACCGCGGCGGACCTGGTGCTGCAGCAGGGGATGGTGCAGCGCTTCGTACGCCGGCCCCCGGCCTGGGTGCGGAAGCAGGCGCACCGGATCGAGATCTCGGCCGGGCTGGCCGTCCCGCGACGCGCGTTCCGGCCGCCGCCGCCGGACGACTCCGCGGTGCTCCGGGTCCGTGCCCGGCGGCGCCGGTGAACGAGCCACGGCGTGGAGGCAACGCGGACGGCTCCGGGCGCGTCATCATAGGTAGGGGTACTCGTGGGGCGGGCCGCGACGCGGGCCGGGAAGGAGCGACGATGTCTGAGGCGCAGAGCATGGAGGACATGTCGGTGCGTGAGCTGATCCGGCAGTTGTCCGAGGTCGAGGACCGCCTCCGCCTGGGCAGAGACGACTCCGACCCCGCCACCTGGTCCGAGGAGTCCGCGGCTCTGCGGCTGCGGCAGGACCAGATCTCCGCCGAGCTCCGTCACCGCCGCGAACGGCCGGTGTTCACCTGGTACCACAATCACCGCCCGGTCCCGGACTGGACCGATCCCGCCCAAGCCTGACTCACCCAGGACCGGCCGGAGGGCGATAACCTCCCAGCGAGTGGATCCCATCCGTCGCTGGAGGTACGTCGTCCGATGACCGGCCAGGTGCTGGTGCGCCAGGTGCGACTGGTCCCGGTGACCGGTCCGCGATCGGCGGTGCCGGACCGGCCGGTCGACGTACGCATCGAGCAGGGCACGGTGACCGAGGTCGCCGAGTCGCTGCCGACCACCGGAGCGGACGCGGTGTACGACGCCGGCGGCCGGTGGGCGATGCCGGGCCTGTGGGACGCACACGTCCACATGGCGCAGTGGGCGCTGAACCTGGGACGGCTGGACCTCAGCGGCAGCACCAGCGCCGGCGACGCGCTGGCCCGGGTCCGCGCCCACCTGGACACCTTGGACGCCGACCACCAGAGCCTGGTCACGGCGTTCGGACACCGGGCGGCACGGTGGCCCGAACCTCCTACCGTCGCCGCGCTTGATGCGGTCACTGGCCGGGTGCCCACGGTGCTGATCAGCGGTGACGGTCACCACGGCTGGCTGAACACGGCGGCGCTGGACCTGCTCCGGCTGCCGCGGCGGCGTGGTGTCGTCAGCGAGCGGGAGTGGTTCGACTCCTACACCCGGCTGGGGGCCTCCCCGGTGATGAGCCGGCTGGCGGCCACGCACTACCCGCGTGCGGTCGCCGAGGCCGCCGCCCGCGGTGTCGTCGGGGTCATCGACATGGAGTGGGAGTACGTGGACCGCTGGGTGCAGCGGATCCACGACGGGGTGGACCTGGTGCGTGTGCACAAGGCGGTGTACCCGGTGGACCTGGAGGCCGCGATCTCCGCCGGACTGCATACCGGCGTCCCGCTGGAGGACGGCCGCGGGCTGGTCACCACCGGGCCGGTGAAGATCATCTCCGACGGCTCGCTGAACACGCAGACCGCGCACTGCCGGCTCCCGTACGCCGAGGGCGGCCCGGCCGTACAGGCGCCGTACGGCACCCAGAACATCCCGGCGGCGGAACTGACCGCGCTCCTCGCCCGCGCGACGGAGACCGGGTTCGCCGTCGCCGTCCACGCGATCGGAGACGCCGCGCTGGAGATCGCGCTCGACGCGTTCGCCCGCAGCGGGGCGCACGGCCGGATCGAACACGCCCAACTGGCCACCGGCCCCGACATCGCTGAGATGGCGCGGCTCGGCATCACCGCCAGCATCCAGCCGGCGCACGTCCTCGACGACGCCGCGCTCGCGGAGCGCTGCTGGCCGGACCGCACCGGTGACTGTTTCGCGTTCCGGTCGCTGTCCGACGCCGGCATCGCCCTCGCGCTCGGCTCCGACGCCCCCGTCTCCCCGCTGGACCCGTGGCTCGCGATCGCGGCGGCCGTGCACCGGGCACCGCCGGATCAGCCGTCCTGGCATCCCGAGCAGCGGCTCCCGCTCCCGATCGCCCTGACCGCGAGTACGGCGGGGCAGGGCACGCTCGCTCCCGGGAGTCCGGCCGATATCGTCGTCCTCGACGCGGACCCGCTGGCCACCTCTCGCTCCACGGCGGAAACGGCCCGGAAACTGCGCTCGATGCCGGTCGCGGCTACCCTGCTGGGCGGCCGCCCGACGTACCAATCTTGGTGAGGCGCACGACTCGGCAACATAAGGAGAGCCTGAGATTTCCCCAGATACGCCTGTTACCAACTTGTGACCAACCCCGGGTTCCCCTTATGGTGATCCGGATTGTGTTCGCCGGGGGGTCCCGGCAACTCACCGTCGGAGTTCACACGACCAGGAAGGGCCGGTCACGGCCCAGAGAGGAAGTTTGCCGCATGCGCGAGCGTTACCAGCCGAGGCATCGGGGGATGCCAGCGAGCCACACCCGCGTGGTCAAGCCCGCCGCGACCGCCGTTACCGCCGCCGGTCTCGGGCTCGCCACTCTTGCCCTCGCCGCCCCCGCGAATGCCGCCAGCCACAGCGACTGGGACCGCCTCGCACAATGCGAGGCCGGCGGCAACTGGCACATCAACACCGGCAACGGCTACTACGGCGGCCTCCAGTTCAGCCAGGGCACGTGGGCCGCGTTCGGCGGTCTGCAGTTCGCGCCCCGCGCCGACCTGGCCACCAAGGCCGAGCAGATCACCATCGCGATCCGCACCCAGCGGGCACAGGGCTGGGGAGCCTGGCCGGCATGCTCGGCCAAGCTGGGCCTCAGCGGCGCCCCCGACCCGGTCCCCCACTCCACTCCCCCGAGCCAGGACCGGGACACCACCCAGCGGCCCAGCCGTAGTGCGCAGCGCCCGTCGGTCCACTTCGATGGTTCTTACACCGTCCGCCCCGGCGACACGCTGTCGAAGATCGCGACACGGCTCGGCACCACCTGGCAGAAGCTGTTCGCGGCCAACCGCGACGTGCTGTCCAACCCCAACGTGATCTACGTCGGTCAGCACCTCAACGCGCCCGGCCAGGGCTCCAGCGCTCCGGCGCCGAAGTCGAAGCCGGCCCCGTCGAGCCACGCTTCGGGCAACTACGTCGTCAAGCCCGGTGACACGCTGTCGAAGATCGCGGCCGCGCACGGCACGTCGTGGCAGGCGATCTACAACGCCAACCGTGACGTGGTCCACGACCCGTCGCTGATCTTCCCGGGACAGCACCTGGCCCTTCCCTGACAACTGGCCCTTCCCTGACAAAGGGACGAGCAAGCCTGCACGCGATTGCGGGAGAGCCGTGGCTCCACCCTGGTGGACAGCGGTTCTCCCGCAATTCGTCTGTTCCAGAAGCGGTCGGGATCAGCGGGGGCGCTGAGCAGGCTCAGGAGGCCGCCGCCGGCGCGACCGAGTGGCCGGGCCACCAGATCGAGTCACCGTGCTCGATGTTCGAGACCCGCGCCAGCACGAACAGCAGGGCCGAGAGCCGGTTGAGGTACCGGGCGACCATCGGGTTCACCGAGTCCGTGTGCGCCTCGGCGGCCGCCCATGCGGTCCGCTCGGCACGCCGCGCAACCGTCCGTGCCTGGAACAGCAGTGCCGCAGACACCGTGCCGCCGGGCAACACGGCACCGTCGGTCGGCTCCAGCTGGTCACTGTAGGCGGCATACGCACGCTCCAGTCGCTGGACGTACTCCTCGGAGACCTGTACCTCGGGGTGCTCGCCCGCGACCGCGGAGCCCAGATCCGCCTGCAGGTCGAACAGGTCGTTCTGGAGGCTGGACAGGAGCGCGCTGGCCTCGTTATCGAAGCCGCCGAACGCCGCGACGACCCCCAGCGCGGTGTTGACCTCCTCGCATTCCCCAGCGGCGACAAGCCGGATGTCTTGCTTGGGAACGCTGCCCTCCTGGCTCATGAACGTCCGGCCCTGGTCGCCCTCACCGGAGAAGTGCGGCGGAAGACCTCGTTTCCACTCAGTTGCATCATCACTCATAACGACTACCGTACTGAAAGCAGACTCGTTCTGCGCGGACCCCTGCACCGAACGCGATACGCCCTCCGCCGCCGGAGGGCAGGGAAGAAGTTAGTGACTGATGAGCACCGATCTGGAGCAGACCGAGTCGCAGACCGGCGTCGACGCCGCCGATGACGATCCCCCACCCCCGGAAGCCCGTGATTTCGCCGGCGGCTGGGCGACGATGGACAAGACGGTCTTCGGCTGGGCGTTCGGCATCATCGCGGCCATCTGCATCCTCGGCGGCGTGTTCACCGGGACCGTCGGCGACTACTCACAGGCCGCCCTGACGTGGGTCACCGACTCCTTCGGGTGGCTCTACATCCTCGCCGCAAGCGGGTTCGTCGCGTTCGCCCTGGTGCTCGCGTTCGGCCGCTACGGCCGGATCCCGCTGTCCCGTAACGGCGAGCCGCCGGAGTTCTCGACGATCTCCTGGGTCGCGATGATGTTCAGTGCCGGCATGGGCATCGGCTTGATGTTCTACGGCGTGTACGAGCCGGTGACCCACATGGCCGACCCGCCGCCGTTCGTCGACGCACAGCCAGGCAGTTCCGAGGCGGCGCGGCACGCGATGGCCTACACGTTCTTCCATTGGGGGCTGCACCCGTGGGCCATGTACGGCGTGGTCGGGCTCGCGCTGGCCTACTCCACCTTCCGGATGGGCCGGGGCAACCTGATGAGCGCGCCGTTCCAGGCGCTGTTCGGCAAGGAGCGGATCGAGGACCGCGGCTGGGGCAAGCCGATCGACGTCCTCGCGATCATCTGCACCAAGTTCGGCTCCGCGGTGTCGCTGGGGCTCGGCGCGTTGCAGGTCGCGGCGGGGATCGCGCTGCTGCGCACCGGGAGCTTCCCGGAGGAAGGCAGCCACAACGTCGCGATCCTGGTGATCTGCGTCCTGACGGTGGGGGCCACGATCTCCGCCGCCAGCGGTGTGTCCCGCGGGATCCAGTTCCTGTCCAACCTGAACATGATCGTGGCGTTCCTGCTGGTGGTGTTCGTGTTCGTACTGGGACCCACCATCTTCATCTTGAACCTGGCGCCGGCGGGCATCGGGAACTACCTGATCGACCTGATCCCGATGAGCTTCCACTCCGCAGCGTTCGGCGGCGGGGACTGGCTGGCCAGCTGGACGATCTTCTACTGGGCGTGGTGGATCTCCTGGACCCCGTTCGTCGGCACCTTCATCGCGCGTATCTCCCGGGGCCGGACGATCCGCGAGTTCGTGCTCGGAGTGATGATGGTCCCCACGGCGATCAGCATCATCTGGTTCGTGATCTTCGGTGGCGCCGGGATCAAGCTCCAGCTCGGAGGCGTGAACATCGCCGGCGAGGGCAGCGCGGCGGCGGGCTTCTTCGCGATGCTGCAGCACTACCCGATCGCCACGGTCACCGGCGGTGCCGTGATCTTCTTGACCGCGATCTTCTTCGTCAGCGGTGCTGACGCCGGCGCTCTGGTGCTCGCGACCCTGTCGTCGCGCGGGCGCAAGCGGCCGTGGGAGCCGTTGATCGTGCTCTGGGCCATCATGACCGGAGTCGTTGCCGGTGTGTTGCTCTACGTCGGCGGGTTGAGCGCACTGAAGACGTTCGCCATCTTGTCCGCGACACCGTTCGTGGTCGTGCTGATCGGCTTGTGTGTCGCGTTGTACGCCGACCTGCGACGAGATCCGATGCGAGAACGCCGGGTGGGTCCGGTGCGGACCCAGTCACTGGAGCCACCGCTGTTCGCACCGTTCAGCAACGCGGCACGCCGCGCCAGACAGGACGCCGAGGGCGAACCGTCGACGAACGGCGCGGAGCCTGCCGCCGACGCGCCGGAGACCCGCGAGCCGGCCGGTGGGTCCACCTGACCCCGGGCGGCTTGAGGTGGTCGGGTCAGGTCTGGTTACTGGAGTGGCCCGGGAACAGTGAGTGTGAGGGGTCGATCGCCACGGCAGCGTTGTTGACCGCCGTGGCGACCTCCCCGAAGCCGGTGGCGATCAGCTTGAGCTTGCCGGGGTAGTCCACGACGTCGCCGGCGGCGTAGATCCGGTCCAGGTTGGTCTTCATCGTGGTGTCGACCAGCACGCACCGCTTCTTCACCTCCAGGCCCCACTGCTGCAGCGGGCCGAGGTCGGCGAGGAACCCCAGCGCAGCGATCACCGCCTGCGTCTTGACGCGGGTGACCTCCTCGGTCTTGACGTCGGTGATCTCGACCTCCTCCACCCAGCCATCACCGCTGAGCCTGGTGACGTTGGCGGGGACCCGGATGTCCACCGGCAGCTGCCGGACGCGCTGCACCGTGTTCTCCGCGGCGCGGAACTTCTCCCGGCGGTGTACCAGCGTCACCGACCGTGCCACTGTCGGCAGGTGCAGCGCCCAGTCGAACGCGCTGTCGCCGCCGCCGACGATGACCACGTCTTTGTCCCGGAAGTCCTCGAACGACTTCACGAAGAACACCAGGCCGCGCTCCTCCCACCCCTCACCGGCAGGCAGCGGACGTGGCTGGAACCGGCCGATCCCGGCGGTGATGATGACCGCTCCCGCCTTGACCGTCGTACCGTCGTCGAACTCCACCGTCACCGACGTCACCTGGCCGTCGTTGACCTCCGGCACCATGGCCACCGCGGACTTGTCCATCAGGTACGTCGGGTCCGCGCTCGCCGCCTGATCGATCAGCCGGTCGACGAGCTCACGGCCCTTGATCACCGCGAACCCGCCGACGTCGTAGATCTCCTTCTCCGGATACATGGCGGTGATCTGGCCGCCGATCTCGGGGAGGGAGTCCGCCACGGCCACACTCAGGCCACGGAACCCGGCATAGTACGCGCCGAAGAGGCCGGTCGGCCCGGCCCCGATGATCAGTAGGTCGACCTCGAGCTCATCCGCGGACATACCGACCACCCTACGTCCCGGCTCACTGCGGAGTCAGTCGAGGAGACCTTGCTCCTGCAGCCACTGCTTGGCCACCTGGCGGGGCTTCATGTGCTGCACCGCGACCTTCCCGTCGAGCTTGCGCATCGTCTCGGTGTCGAGGCGTTGCGCGATCTCGTCGAACAGCGGTTTCAGGCTCGGGTACCGCTTCAGGGTCTCCGCCCGCATCGTCGGTGTCGGGTTGTACGCCGGGAAGAAGTTCTGGTCGTCCTTGAGCAGGCGCAGTTCGAGGGAGGGGATCTGGCCGCTGTCGTTGAAGACCACCCCGAAGTTGCAGCGCTGGCCGGTGTCGACCGAGGCGTACACCGCGCGGGCGGGAAGCACCTTGACCGCGGACTCGGGGAACCGGAACCCGTAGCGCTCCTCCAGCCCGGGCAGCCCGTCGGTCCGGCGCTGGAACTCCGGGCCCAGGCAGATCGTCGCCTTGTCCGGGTGCTGCCTGACCAGCTGGGCCAGGTCGGAGATCGTGGTCACGTTGGCCAGGTCCGCGTCGTAGGCCTTGTTCCCCTTCTCCGAGACCTCGGGGCGGATCGCGATCGCGTAGGTGTTGTTCGCCGGCGCCGGCGCCAGCCACGCGACGCCGTTCTCCTGCTTGTCCTTGCGTTTGACCAGCTGGTACAGCTTGTCGGGGTTGGTGGGCACGTCCGCGAGCCCGAGGAAGATGGTCGCCGCCGTCCCGGTGTAGCCCCAGTAGATGTCGATCGTGCCGTTGAGGAGGCTGGAGCGGACCTCCTGGGTGGAGCCGAGGCCGGTCTTGTCGACTACCTTGGCGCCGGCCGCCCGGAGCGCCAGGACCGTGATCTGGCCCAGCACGTCCTGCTCCACGAAGAAGTTCTTCGAGCCCACGGTCAGCTTGTTGCTCCCCTTGCCGCCGGCGGCCTGCTGGAGCGCCTGTTTCGGGGTGATGCTGAACTTGCTCGAGATCGTGTCCGGGCTGTTGGACCCGCAGCCGGCCGTCAGCCCGGCCACGAGCGCGATCACTGCCGCGGCCAGTGTCCACTTCCTCGGATTACGTCCCACGTGGTGCGCCTTTCTTCGATTGACGCAGACATCTGTCGGACGAGCGGCGGGCCCCTCGTGCGCCGGATCGCGTCACCTGGCCATGCTTACCTCAGCCTGATGCTAGGACCTGTGGCGCGCCGTTGCCACCCGCGACGCGCGTCAACTGCGGTAGACGACCACCTTGTCGCCGACGTTGACCTCGGAGAATATCTGCTTCAGGGCGTCATAGTCGCGCACGTTGACGCAGCCGTGTGAGGCACCGGCGTACCCACGGGCAGCGAAGTCGGAGGAGTAGTGCACCGCCTGGCCGCCACTGAAGAACAGCGAGTACGGCATCGCGGAGCCGTACAGGCTGGACACGTGGTCGATGTCCTTCCAGTACACGTGGAACAGGCCCTCGCGGGTGGGTGAGTACCACGCGCCGAACCGGACGTCGACGGTGCTGCGGATCGTCCCGTCGACCATCCAGCGCATCTGGCTGGTCGTCTTGTCGATGCACAGCGCCCGCCCGGTCTGGCAGCGGGGGTCGATGCCGGCGGCCTGGCCGCTGTCGCTGTCGGGGTCGTCTGCCTCGTCTGAGTCGTCGGAGTCCTGCTCCCGCTCAGGGAACATCTCCGCCTGCGAGGGGGCATGGGTCATGTCGTCGAGGCGGTCCCGGGTGCGCTGGTCGACCTCGCCGGTGGAGGGGAACCCACGCTTGGTCTGGAACCCGGCGACGGAGTCCTCGGTGTCGTCGCCGTAGGTGCCGGTGACGGTTCCGGTGAACCACCCGATCTGCTTCAGCCGCGCCTGCAGTTCCCGGACCTGCTTGCCGTCGTCACCCGGGCCGAGGAGCGTGGGCCCGGGCTCAAGGCGGTTGTGCATCTCGTCCTGGGTAGGGGTCCGGGTCATCTCGACCAGCCGGTCCCAGGTCTGCTGGTCGACCTTCCCGGTTTCGGCGAACCCACGCTTGGCCTGGAAGCCGGCGACGGCATCGCGGGTCCGGTCGCCGTAGGTGCCGGTGATCTTGCCGTCGTACCACCAGATCTGGCGCAGGCGCGCCTGGAGTTCCCGGACCTTGCTGCCCTCGTCACCGCTCATCAGCAGCGCCGCAGTGACGACCGGAGCAGCCTTGGTGGGCGGCTGTGGTTTCACCGGTGGCTTCGGACGGCGGTGTACGACGGGCTCGGCTGACCGGTGCGACTCAGCGGCGTTGGGCTTCTCGGCAGTGGTGGCGGCCGTGGCGGGCTTCGGTGCCGCGGAAGCGGGGCTGGTGGGCTCCGCGGCCGGCGCGGACGGTGTCTGCTGCGGCGCCGCCGTGGTCTCCGGAGCCTGGGTCGCCTCGGTCGCGGCGTCCGCGGCGGTGAACTGCTGCCACACGTCGTGGTTGGTGAACTCCAGGCCGGCGTACACGCCGCCGCCGACCAGAAACGTCCAGACAGCCACCGTGGCCACTACGGACCTGCGGCGTCGCGCCATCGCTGCCCCCTCGGTCAGGTGCTCCTCGCAGGCCGCACGACGGCCTGCCCCGTGTTACCAGGTACACGCACAGTCTGCCTGGAAGGTTGCCTGGTGGGGGGATGCCCCGCCGTATGCCCTGTTCGCGGCAGGGGCCGACCATCGGCGAGGCACCCCGGGAGTCAGGCTGCCTCGGTGTTCTTCCGCGGCCGCCCGCGGCCACGCTTGGTGGCGATCACGACACCGTTCTCGAACACCTCGCCTCCCCACACTCCCCACGGTTCCCGCCGCTCCAGCGCACCAGTCAGGCACGGCGTGAGAGCCGGGCAGGTCCGGCACAGGCTCTTCGCGACCGCGACATTCGACGCGGACTCGGCGAAGAACAGGTCCGGCTGCTCCATGCAGGGGTAGGTCTCGCGCGTCAGCGTGGTAAGTGTCCTGGCCATCGATCCCCCGATCGTTGTCGTCGTACCGTTCGTTGTCAGCGTGTCAGGGGCCACCGACACTTTCGCGGCCCCTCATACTGACGACCGGCCAGTACAAAGGTCATCGCTTTAGCACCGACAACCGGCCGGGGCCGGCTATTCCCGGTCGGCTACCTTATTTGGCCCTGGAACACCTTCGGTGATGGAGAACGTGCGCCACACCAACACCCAGAACCTCACCAGCACCACCACCGCTCTCGGGGTAGGCGAGGCAACTGCACCGCCTACAAGGCAAATCTGACTCGCCAACGGTGCGTTTGCCTTGTACGCCCCCGAGCCGCCCGCCCGGTTGCTTCACCGAATGTGTGCCGGAGCAGGTAAGCCGGCAACACCGTGTCCGGGGTCGACGACGTCAGGCGGGCACGTCGGCGAGGCCGTCAAGCACCCGCATCGTGTCGGCGTCGAGGGAAAGGCTGGCTGCGGCGACGTTGTCGCTCACGTGGTCCGGATTGGACGTTCCGGGGATCAGCAGGGTGTGGCGATCATGAGCGAGCAACCAGGCAAGGCCGACCTGGGCTGGCGTGGCGTCGAGCGTGGTCGCGGCCTCGATGACGGCTCGGTGCTCAGTAACCTTGGGCAGCCCGGCGAACGCCGAGCCGAGCGGGAAGAACGGCACCCAGGCCACACCATGCTCCGCGCACACCTGCAGGATCGGCTCTGCGGAACGGTCCAGGACGCTGTAGGCGTTTTGCACGCAGGCGATCCCAGCCGGCAGCGCCCTGCGCAGTTGGTCGACGGTGACGTTGCTGAGCCCGATGCCGCCGATCTTGCCCTCGTCGCGCAGCGCGACCATCTCCGCGAGCTGGTCCTCGAAGTCGGCGCGGTCCTCGTCGTCCAGCGGGGTTCCGTCGGCGGTCGTGTCCATCACGCGGAGGTTGACCACGTCCACGCGGTCGACGCCGAGGCTGGCCAGGTTGGCCTCCACACCGGCGCGCAACTGCGCGCGCCGCTGTGCGGGGACGATCCCGCCGTCGCCGACCCACCGGGCGCCGACCTTGCTCACCAGCACCAGGTCGTCCGGGTAGGGATGCAGGGCGGCGCGGATGAGCCCATTGGCCACCCCGTCCCCGTAGAACTGCGCGGTGTCGATGTGGTTGATCCCCAGTTCCACGACACGACGGAGGACGGCGAGCGCCTCCTCGGGTTCGTGCGCGCGACCTCGCACGCCGGCGCCGGGAAGTTGCATCGCGCCGAACCCGATACGTGCAACGGGTCGGTGTGCCAACTCGAAAGTGCCTGCCGCGGCCGGATCTGGACGGGCCGCA
Organism: uncultured Nocardioidaceae bacterium; assembly: GCA_964385195.1. Taxonomy (GTDB): domain Bacteria; phylum Actinomycetota; class Actinomycetes; order Propionibacteriales; family Nocardioidaceae; genus CAYLOC01. The sequence continues at coordinate 854 of CAYLOC010000030.1, read as the reverse complement.
ATCGCGTTGCGGCCGGTGTCGTGGATGCGAGCGGTGTCAGTCATGGTGGTGCTCCTGTGCCACCGGGGTGGCGGGTAGACTTTCCGGAGGGTGCTCCGTTTACAGCCATGATCGTAGCACAAACCGGAGGAGGCTCCGTTTAGTCATGCGTTCTTCCGCCGACACGACCCCGATGCGCGCCGACGCCCGGCGCAACCGGCAGCGACTGCTTGCGGCCGCGCTGCACACTTTCTCGACCGAGGGCGAGAAGGTTTCGCTGGAGCGGATCGCGAAGGCGGCCGGCGTGGGAATCGGCACGCTCTATCGCCACTTCCCGACGAAAGAGACGCTCGTCGAGGCGGTGTACCGCGACGAATTGGCCCGCGTGCGCGAGAGCGCCGAGGAGCTGTTGGGCGCCTACGCTCCAGCCACTGCACTGCGCATCTGGATGGACCGCTTCGCCGACTATGTCGCGGCCAAGCGCGGGATGGCCGACACCCTGCACGCGATCGCCGCCTCCGGTGCGATCAGCACGTCACAGACACACGACGTCCTGACCGCCTCGATCGAGATGCTGCTGCACGCCGGGGCCGAGGCCGGAAGCCTGCGCGACGATGTCGATCCCGAAGACGTGCTGCTCAGTCTCGTCGGCGTCTTTCTCTCTGCCGGGGAACCGGAGCAACGGGATCGGGCCGGACGGATGCTCGACCTCCTCACCGACGGGCTGCGCGCGCCTGCGGCCCGGCCCGCTGACGACGCGGTGTGACCACTCCACCTGTGCGACGGTGTGGCCCCTCCATCGAAAGACGCAGGAGCCGCGTCAGGGGCGTTCCAGAAGCCCGTCCGCGGCGTCGCCCACCGCCTGTTCCCGCACG
>CAYLOC010000029.1:0-21627 GCA_964385195.1 uncultured Nocardioidaceae bacterium | reverse complement strand
CGATGTATTGCGCGAGACCTTCGTCGGTGGTGGTCTTGCCGACGCCGGGCTCACCGATGAGGACAGGGTTGTTCTTGGTGCGGCGGGACAGCACCTGCATGACCCGTTCGATCTCGGTGCCCCGCCCGATCACCGGATCGAGCTTCCCCTCGCGGCCCGCCTGGGTGAGGTTGCGTCCGAACTGGTCCAGCACCAGCGACGAGGAGGGGCTGCCTTCCGGTGTGGCACTGGCGCTCGTCGTCTCCTTGCCCTGGTAGCCGCTCAGCAGCTGGATGACCTGCTGGCGTACCCGGTTCAGGTCAGCACCGAGCTTGACCAGCACCTGGGCCGCGACACCCTCGCCCTCACGGATCAGGCCGAGCAGGATGTGCTCGGTACCGATGTAGTTGTGCCCCAGTTGGAGGGCTTCCCGCAGGCTGTACTCCAGCACCTTCTTGGCGCGCGGCGTAAACGGGATGTGGCCGCTCGGGGCCTGTTGGCCCTGGCCGATGATCTCCTCCACCTGCGCGCGCACGGCCTCAAGGGAGATGCCGAGGCTCTCCAGGGCCTTGGCGGCGACCCCTTCACCCTCGTGGATCAGCCCCAGCAGGATGTGCTCGGTACCGATGTAGTTGTGACTGAGCATCCTGGCCTCTTCCTGGGCCAGGACGACCACCCGTCTCGCGCGGTCGGTGAACCTCTCGAACATGTGGACTCATCGCTCCCTTGGTCGTGCGTCAATACCCATCGTAACCGCCGCCCGCGAATCGGGGCCGCGCTGCCGACGTACCCCATGCAACCGATGGGTGCACACAGATGTTTCCGCCCCGGTTCTGCCCGGAGCGAACAACGACCGGGCAGGCCGGGGCGGGAACTATCCGCGAGCGAAAGGAGGGTCAGTGCGCGGCCTCGTAGGCCTCCCTCACCTCAGCCGGCACGCGGCCTCGCTCGGAGACCTCCATGCCGTTCTCCCGCGCCCACTGCCGAATCGTCGCCGCGTCGGGACCAGCCGAACGGCGCCGACCCGATTTCCGGGCCTGGGAACGGCGCGCGACCTCCACGTATTTACCGAGGGAGTCACGCAGGCGTGCGGCATTCTTCTTCGACAGGTCAATTTCGTAGTTCGACCCGTCCAGGCCGAACTTCACCGTCTCTTCGGCCTTTGAGCCGTCGAGATCGTCCTCCAGCACAACATGTACACGCTGAGCCATGGATGTGTCTGCCTTTCTGCTTTGATCTGCTGTGGTGCGCCATCAGGTATCCCTAGAATAGCGCAAAGAAGAATACCAGCGTTAATCCTCGGGGTATCCCCCAACAGATTCTTGACAACTGCGCAGATTCTGAACAACTGCCGTTTCGGCCGTGACCAGCCTATTCCGGCCGAAGCAGCGGGAACAGGATTGACTCCCGGATCCCCACCCCCGTGAGCAACATCACTAACCGATCCACGCCCATTCCCAGACCTCCGGCGGGCGGCATGCCGAACTCCATCGCTCGCAGGAAGTCCTCGTCCAACTCCATGGCTTCAGGGTCGCCTTGCGCAGCCAACACCGCTTGCTCCACAAGCAAGTCTCGCTGGATCACCGGGTCGTTCAACTCGGAGTTCGCCATCGCGAGCTCAACCCCGCCAACGATGAGGTCGAACGTCTCCGACAACGTGGAGTCATCAGCACACGGTTTCGCTAGTGGCTTCAGGCTCCGCGGAAAGTCACAGACGAAAGTCGGCTGCACAAGTGTGCCCTGCACGAGCTTTTCGAACAACTCGACCAAGATCTCCGCGTTCCCCCATTCCGGCTCCAGGTGCACCCCTCGCCGTTCCGCGTGCCGACGCAGGTCCGCAGGGGGGGTTTGGGTGCTGACTTCGTCGCCTATTGCAGCGGATACGAGATCCAGCAGCTTGGCCGTTCGCCATTCGCCGGTCAACTGAATTTCTGCCCCGTCGTGCGCGGTGACCGAAGTGACGCCGGTCACCTCGGCAGCATTCATCACCAGAAGTCGCAGCAAGTCCTGCATCGTGTGGTAGTCGCTATATGCCTGATATGCCTCCAGCATCGAGAACTCAGGCGCGTGGGTGGAGTCGATTCCCTCGTTCCGGAAAATGCGGCCGATCTCATACACCCGGTCCAGACCGCCCACCATGGCGCGCTTGAGGTGGAGCTCCTCGGCGATCCGCAGCAGCATGTCCTGCCCGAACGCGTTCAGGTGGGTCCGGAACGGCCGCGCGGACGCTCCACCGTTGGTGCGCTGGAGCACCGGTGTCTCCACCTCAAGAAACCCGGACTCGTCCAGCGTTGCCCGCAGCGAGCGGAGTACCGCCGCCTTGGTGTGCGCGATCTGCCGGATGTGTGGCCGCACGATCATGTCGACGTACCGCAGGCGCATCCGGGTCTCGTCGGTCAACGGACGGTGTTCGTTCGGCAGCGGACGAAGCGCCTTGGCAGCGATCTGCCAGCTGCTGGTCTGGACCGACAGCTCTCCACGACGGCTGGTGACCACTTCTCCTTGTACGGCGATCAGGTCGCCGATGTCGACCAGCGACTTGAAGTCGGCCAGCGACTCCGCACCGACGACGGCCTGGGACAGCATGGCCTGCAACTCGCCCCCATCCCCGGATCGGAGGCGGACGAAGCACAACTTGCCGGTGTTCCGCAAGAAGATGACCCGGCCTACGACCGCGACCTTGTCTCCCGTTTCGTGGTCCGGGCCCAGGGCGGCGGCGTCGTACGCACTGTTGATGTCAGCGAGACTATGCGTGCACTCGACGCGGACCGGGTAGGGAGCGATGCCCTTCTCGATCAGCCGTTCGCGCTTGTCGCGACGTACCCGGATTTGCTCGGGTAGATCGTCGGGCAGCGCGTCTTCGGACGACGGCGGAGTCGGCTCGGGCATGCGCCCCAGGCTACGGCATGGCTTCGGTCCGCTCAGACCTGGCGGAGAGCGATGTTATCCAGCAGCCGGGTCCCCCCCACGGAGGCGGCGACGAGCAGCCGTGCGGGGCCGGAGTCGGCCGCTCCGGCCAGATCCGGCGTACGCAAGGCGAGGTAGTCCACCTCGACCCTGGGCTCGGCATCGAGGACCTGCTCCGCCGCGGCCAGCACGGCCGGCCCACCGTTTCCCTCGGCATCAGCGGCGGCACCGAGCGCGTCGCTGAGGGCACGAGCGGCCTGCCGCTCCTCCGCAGTGAGGTAGGCGTTGCGCGAGCTTAACGCCAGCCCGTCCGGCTCCCGTACCGTCTGCCCACCGACCACCTGGATCGGCAGGCACAGGTCACGCACCATCTGCTGGACCAGCACCAACTGCTGGTAGTCCTTCTGGCCGAACACCGCAACATCAGGGGCGACGAGGCCGAACAACTTGGCCACGACGGTCAGGACCCCGCGGAAGTGCCCCGGGCGGGCGGCACCCTCGAGCTCACCGCCGAGCGGGCCCGGGTCGATGGTGATGGCCGGATCCCCGTCGGGATACATGATCTCCATCGACGGGGTGAACACCACATCAACCCCCGCCTTGGTGCACACGTCCAGGTCGTCGTCCAGCGAACGCGGGTACCGGTCGAAGTCCTCTCCCGGTCCGAACTGGAGGGGGTTGACGAAGATCGAGGCGACCACCACCGTCGCCGCCGCCCGTGCCTCGGTGAGCAGCGACGCATGGCCGGCGTGCAACGCTCCCATCGTCGGGACGAGCGCGACGGTCGCCGGCCGGCCGGGTCTGGACCGACCACCCAGCTCCTCGGCAAGTGCCGGCGCAGTACTGACCACGTTCATGCCGTTGCCTTCCCCTCCAGGTCGTCGAGAACCGCGGTGATGGCGGCGCCGGAGGCGCTGGACAGACGGTTCGCCGCCACGGCACGCCGCACCGTCGCCCGCGCCATCGCCGCGTACGACGCCCGCTGCGCGGGAGCAACCTGGCCCAGCCGCTCCAGGTGAGATCGCACCGTGCCGGCGTCCCCGCGGGCGACCGGTCCGGTCAGCGCCACATCCCCCGCAGCGAGGGTGTTGTCCAAGGCAGCCGTCAACAGCGGACGCAGCGCCGCTGCGGGCTCACCGACGCCGGCACGCCCCAGGAGGTCCATGGCCTCGGCGACGAGTGTGACCAGATGGTTCGAGCCGTGGGCGAGCGCCGCGTGGTACAACGGGCGATCCGCCTCCGCGATCCGCTCCAATCGGCCGTCCAGCGCCCGAACGACCCGCGTGGCCATCGCGAGATCGCCATCAGCGCACGTCACACCGTACGTGCAGCCGGGCAGCCGGGCGAGGTCCACGGCCGTTCCGGTGAAGGTCATGACCGGGTGCATGGCGACGACACGTCCACCGACGTCGCGGACAGCGGACAGCGCCCGGACGCCGTGTGCGCCGCTGGTGTGCACGACGTACTGTCCGGCAGTGACTGCCCCGGCCTCGGTCAGCACGCTGGCACGGTCTGCGAGGGCGTCATCGGGTACGGCGAGCAACAGGAGTTGGCACATCCGGGCTACTGCCGAGGGCTCCTCGACGGCGACGTCGGGAAGCAGGTTCCGTGCCCGCTGCAGGGAGGCAGTCGAGGCGGCTGACAGCGCCGCGACCGGCCAGCCCGCCCGCTGCAACGCCGCACCGAGCACGGAACCGACGCGACCGGCACCGACGATGCCGACGGTGGGGGGGACATCGAATCGTTCAGCCATCACCGTCCTCCTGCTCACCGTGCATAGTGCTCCAACGTAGCGGCCCGTGGGAACCACGACCGAACCACCCGGGCCACGGCGGCGAGAGCACACCGCCGATACTCGCTGTCATGTCCGAGGATCCCGCGGGTTGCTGGCTCTCGCTCCGGGAGGCCTGGCACCGCGCGCTGTACGGCGAGTTCGGCTTCTACCGGCACGCACTGCCTCGTCAGCACTTCCGCACCGCCGCGCACTCCGCAGCCGTGTTCGCTGCGGCCATGGCGCGCCTCGCGGACCGGTGCCAGGTGTCCACAGTCACCGACCTCGGCTCCGGCGGCGGAGAGCTTCTCGCTGAGCTGCATCGCATTCGGCCGGACCTGCGTCTGGCCGGGGTCGACGTACACGACAGGCCGCCCGGGCTGCCGGCAGCAGTGAGGTGGCGGGACCGGCTGCCCGAGCGCCTCGATGGTCTCGTGGTCGCCAACGAGCTCCTGGACAACATCCCGTGTGACGTGGTGGAACTTGACGACTCCGGGGTGGTCCGGACCGTGCAGGTCGACCTCGGAACCGGTGCGCAGCGGCTCGGGGCCCCCGCCGACCCCGCGACGTGTGCGTGGGTGGACACCTGGTGGCCGCTCACCGTGCCGGGGCAACGGGCCGAGGTCGGCACCGCCCGGGAACAGCTCTGGGCAGACGTGGCCGCCCGGATCCGGGACGGGTGCTCGGTGTTCATCGACTATGGACACGTCCGGGGCCGGCGCCCCAACGAGGGGACCCTGTCGTCGTACCGGTCCGGGACGGTCACGCCGCCGGTACTGGACGGACGCCATGACGTGACCGCCGCGGTGGCCGTCGATGCCCTGGCGGCGCACAGCGGGGGCCGCTGCCTCTCCCAGCGCGAGGCGATGCACGACCTCGGTGTCTCCGGCGAGCGACCCGCGCTGCCGGAGGCGGACACCGACCCCGCCGGGTACCTGCGTGAGCTCGCCCGGGCCTCCCACGCCACCGCGTTGACGGCACCGTCCGGGTTCGGTGGTTTCTGGTGGCTGCTGACCACCCACGGGCGCGTGCAACGATGAGGACCATGGCCGCGGCGACGAACGCAGGGGACGGCGGCACCGAACAGGTGGTGGGGCTCGGCACGACGGCAGTCGGCGCCGCGGAGGACGTGGTGCTGGACATGGCGCCCCAGCATCCGGCGACGCACGGCACTCTCCGGTTGCGGGTCCGCACCGACGGCGACCGGGTCACCCGGTGCGAGCCGATCATCGGCTTCATGCACCGCGGTGTGGAGAAACTGTTCGAGGCGCGCGACTACCGACAGATCCTGGTCCTCAGCAACCGGCACGACTGGCTGTCGGCGTTCTGCTCCGAACTCGGGCTCGCGATGGCGGTGGAACAGATGCTCGGCATCGAGGTGCCTCCCCGCGCGGTGTGGGCCCGCACCCTGCTCGCGGAGCTGAACCGCGTCCTGAGCCACCTGATGTTCCTGGGCGGGTTCGGGCCCGAACTCGGTACCGCCGCACCCCTGCGGCGGTGTATGGAGGCGCGGGAACGAATCCAGGGCGTGATGGAGGAACTGACCGGTGGCCGCATCCACTTCATGTTCAACCAGGTCGGCGGCGTGAAGGCAGATCTGCCCGCCGGTTGGCTGGATCGGGTCCGCACTGCGGTGGCCGAAGTACGCTCCGTCGTGCCCGCGGTGGAGCAGGCCGTGTCCGACGAGGCGTTCGCAGCGCGCACCCGCGGAGTGGGGGTCCTGCCGCGGGAGCTGGTCGAGCCGTACGGCGTCTCCGGCCCCATTGCGCGTGCGTCCGGCTATGACTTCGACCTGCGCCGCGACGCTTCCTACCTCGGGTACGGCGACCTGGCCGCCGAGGGGGTGCTGCGTGTCCCGACGCGTTCCGACGGGGACTGCTTTGCCCGGTTCGCAGTCCTGGCCGAGCAGGTGACGGTGTCGCTGGACCTGGCGGAGGCCTCCGCTGACCGGCTGGCCGCGCTCCCGCAGGGGCCGATCAACGTCAAACTGCCCAAGAACCTGCTGGTTCCGGAGGGCTTCACCTACTGCTGGACCGAGAACCCCCTCGGCATCAACGGCTATCACCTGGAGTCCCGCGGGGAGAAGACACCGTGGCGGCTGAAGCTTCGTACCGCGTCGTTCAACAACATCTCGGTGTTGCCCGCGATCGTCCCGGGGTGCCGGGTGCGTGACCTGGTGCCGATCCTGGCGTCGATGTTCTTCGTCGCCGGGGACCTGGACAAGTAGGACGGAGACTTCCCGTCCGGCAGCGGGTGGACACTGCCCCGCCCGACTGGCGAGATCTAGAGCAGGTCCTTGCTGGTCAGGTAGTCGTGCGCGACGTCGGCGGCCTTGGCCCGTTCGACGCCGACCTTGGTGTTCATCTCGCCCAGGTCCTTCGTGGTCAGGGTCGCGGAGAGCTTGTTCAGTGTCGCGGCGATGTCCTGGTGGTGCTGGAGGAAGTCAGTGTTCACGGCCGGAACGAGGTTCTGGGCGGGCTGGATACCCTTGTCGTCTGAGAGGATGACCAAGCCCTCCTCATCCAGCGACCCGTCGGTGGTCGCGACGAGACCGAGTTGCGACTCACCGCTCTTCACCGAGTCCTTGGTCTGGGGGGAGTCGAAGCCCAGTGGGAGGATCTTGCTGATGTTGAGCCCGTAGACCTTGGTCAACCCGCCACTGCAGTCCGGTCGCCCCTTGCAGTCGGGGGCGGCGGCCAGCACGATCGGCTTGTTCAGTTTGGCAAGGTCCGACAGCGTCGTCAGGTGATGCTTCTTCGCGAACTTCTTGGTGACGGCAAAGGCGTTCTGGTCGGTCGCCTTCGCAGGCTTCAGCATGGTGACATTCGCCTTCTTCGCCATCGGCTTCAGCGCCTGCATGGTTTCTTGTGGGCTGTGGCTGGACACCGTCTTGGCGTTGGCGCCGTTCTGCTGCTTGTTGAGGTAGTCGGTGATCCCCGACAGGTACTCGGGGACCACGTCCACATCGCCGGAGGTCAGCTGCGGCATGTAGACATCGCGGGTCTTCACCAGCTTCAACTCCACCGAGTAGCCGTCATTTTCCAGCAGTTGCTTGTACATCTGGGCCATGATCTGCATCTCGGTGAAATCCTGCCCCGAGATCACCACCGAGCCTTTGCCGCCGGTGGAGCCGGACCCGCCGGTCTGCTGAACGGCCGAGGCCGGTGGTGAGGCTGCGGGCGAACCGCCTTCCGAGCCGGCCGATCCGGTGTCGTTGGCGCACGCCGTCATGGCGAAGAGGGCGAGGAGGGCGAGTACGGTGGTCGTGATCCGTCGAGCATGCATCCGTAGGTGACCGCCTTCTGTGTCCCGCGGAGGGAGCTCCGCGCGTGTCCGACGGGCACCACGGAGCGGGCACCCGCGTAGTTCTACACAACCATGCCGGCGGGGCTCAGACAAGCGCCGAGCGGGAATCATCCTCCGCCGCGGCCGGATGGTGCCGGTGTGCTCGTGCCAGCGGGTTCGCGGCCCGCTGGACGAGCGCGGCCAGGCCCTCCAGCACCAGCGCCACTACCGCGACGACCACCGCTCCGGCCAAGCCCTTCCCGTAGTCGCTGCGGTAGAAGCCGGCGGTGATCACGTTGCCGAGCCCGGGACCGGCGACGAGGGCAGCGATGGTGGCGGTGGCCCATACCTGCACCAACGCCAGACGCAGGCCGGTCACGATCAGTGGGAGGGACAGCGGGAGCTCCACCCGGAAGAACAACTGAGCCCCGGTCATCCCCATGCCGCGCGCCGCCTGCACCGATTCCGGGTCCACCTCGCGGACTCCGACGTAGGTGTTGGTGATCACCGGCGGCAGTCCGAACAGGATCAGCGCGATCAGCGTGGCCAGCCCGGCCCGCCCGTAGGGTCCGAGGACGTCGGTGCCGACGGGCCCGACGGAGAGCAGGACCAGGACAGCGAACGTGGGAATGGCCCGGCCGGTGTTGGACACGTTGATGGCCAGGAACCCGCCTTTGCCCACGTGGCCGAGCACCATGGCGACCGGCAGCGCCAGCACCATGATGATCACCAATGCGGTGACGGTGAGCAGCAGCTGCTGGCCCATCTGCACCAGCATTCCTGCCGAACCGGTCCAGTTGTCCGGGTCGGTCAGGAAGTCGTAGGCGTCGCCGATCATGCGGTCCGCCCCTTGGTCCACGGCGTCAGCAGCCGTTGGGTGACCAGGATGATGATGTCGAGGACGACCGCGAGCGCCACACACAGCACGCTTGCGGCCAGGATCTCGGCCTTGAAGTCGTTCTGTACCCCGTCGTAGAGCAGGTTGCCGAGGCCGCCATAGTGCACGATCGCGCCGATCGTCGTGAGTGCCACGGTGGACACGGTGGCCACCCGCAGCCCGGCCATGATCACCGGTACGGCGAGCGGCAGCTCGACCTTCAGCAGCATGCGGGTCGGTCCGTAGCCCATCCCGGCCGCGGACTCGAGCACATCCTCAGGCACTGCCCGCAGGCCGGCCAGGGTGTTGCGGACCAGGATGGTCAGTGAGTACAGCGCCAGCCCGATCACCACGGTGGTCGTGGTGATCCCGGTGAACGGGACCAGCAGCGGGAACAGCGCCAGCGACGGGATCGTGTACACCATGGTCGAGACGCCGAGGATCGAGGACTCCAGGCGGGAGAAGCGCCGCGCGACCAGTGCCAGCGGGATCGCGATCAACAACCCGAGCAGGACCGAGATCACGGTGATCTCGATGTGCTCGATCGTGGCGTCCTGCAACTGCTGGGCCCGGTCGTGCCAGTATGCCCCGCACAGCCAGTCGTTGACGGTGAGGCTGTAGCAGCTCGCCTGCGACGGCGTCACCAGCAGCGGCATGACGGGGGTGGCTAGTAGGGTCACACTGTGGACGCTACCGAAAACGTCATGATCCGGCTCGGCGGCGTCGGGAAGACCTACCCCGGTGGCGCGGTCGCCGTCCAGGAGCTGGATCTGGATGTACTCCGCGGCGAGATCGTCACGCTCGTCGGACCGTCGGGCTGCGGCAAGTCGACCACGTTGAAGATGATCAACCGGCTCATCGAGCCGACGACCGGCCGCATCGAGCTCGACGGCGAGGAGATCAGCCACGTCAACCCGGTACGCCTGCGGCGGCGGATCGGGTACGTGATCCAGCAGATCGGGCTGTTCCCCCACCAGACCATTCGCACGAATGTCGCGACCGTCCCCTCGTTGCTCGGGTGGAGCCGGAAACGCACCGCTGCCCGGGTGGATGAGCTGATGCAGGTGGTGGGCCTGGACCCGGCGACGTACGCCGACCGGTACCCTCACCAGCTCTCCGGCGGGCAGCGGCAGCGGGCTGGCGTGGCCCGGGCACTGGCTGCGGACCCCGACGTGTTGCTGATGGACGAGCCGTTCGGCGCGGTCGACCCGGTGGTGCGGATGCGGCTGCAGGACCAGTTCCTCGATATCCAGCAGGACCTGGCCAAGACGGTGGTGTTCGTGACCCACGACATCGAGGAGGCCGTCCGACTGGGGAACCGGGTGGCGGTGTTCGAGCCGGGCGGCCGGCTCGCCCAGTTCGACACCCCTGCCCGGGTCCTGGGTGCGCCGGCGGACGAGTTCGTCGCCGACTTCGTCGGCTCCGACCGAGGCCTGCGCCGCCTCGCGGTGACACCGATCGAACAGATGGACCTGGAGGCACCACCGGTCGTCCACGCATCGGATGCGCTCGCGACGGCGCGCACGACGCTGAGCCATGACGCCGCGCGGTGGGCGGTCGTGGTGGACGAGGAGGAGAACCTGCGGGGGTGGATCGGCCTCGAAGAGGCCCAAGGGGACGCGCAGGTAAGCGACCGCGCCGAGCGGATGGACGCCTGGGTCGACCGGGACGCGTCGCTGAAGGACGCCCTGTCGATCATGCTCCAGTGGGACGCCGGCTGGGTGGCGGTGCTCGACGGCGACCGGTTCCTCGGCGTACTGACCCCCGCCACCCTGCACGAGGCACTGCGCCGTTCGGTCAGTGCCGACGACCAGGGTGTCGAGCTCGCCGAGGTCGAGGTGGTCTCCAGCGGCCCTGTCCACGTACCGGACTGAGCCGGCGGCCGGCCGGGCGCGGGTCAGGCTTCCCGGGGCAGCGTCCCGGCCGTCTCGTGCTTCGCGGCGAGCGCCGCGTCGGTGCGCTCCTCCCACGCCAGCAGGTCGACCACGGTCGGCAGGTCCGCGCCGGTCTCGTCCTCCGCGGACGGGGCATGCTCTTCTGGTCCGCCGAGTACCTCGCTCAGCAGGGCGGCGAGCCGCTCCTGGGCGTCGTTGGCCCGGCGCGCTTCCCGCAGCACCCGGGCCTCCGCGCTGTCGGCGCGTGCTTCGGCCAGCGCCAGGGTGCCGTTGAGCTCGTGGATGGCGCGATCGCGGACACGTACCCGCGCCTCGAGGAGGTCGAGGAACTCCGCGTGCTCACTGCGCGTACGAGTCATCACCTCGGTGAACTCCCGCGCCTGGTCGGCACGGTCACACGCCCAAGCACGGCGGGTCTGCCGGACCTCGGTCCAGAGGATGCGCGCAGCGACGAGGGCCGTGACCAGCGCGTAGACCGCGGCGGCACTCACCCAGGTGCTGGTCGCGACCGAGACCGCGACCAGCACGGTTGCCACCGCCAGCAGCAACACCGCCGTGGTCACTCGCACGCTGCGCTGCAGCCGTCGTCCGCGTTCCATGACTGCTGAGTCTATTCGTCATTGTCGTCGGGAACGCGGCAGGCGCGCTCAAGGAGCAGCCCGGCGACCACGATCACGAGCGCGGCGACGGCTGCGCACAGCGACCGGACGAAACGATCATGTGGGAGCGGGATGTCGAGCGCATCAACGAACTGGGAAGCGAACCCGAGGTACCCCCCTGCGACCACCGCACCCACCCACGCACTGGCCTTGGCCAGCAGCAGGTAGCGCACGGCGCGGTGGGGGTTGATGTAGCGGCGATCGCGTTGCACGGTCCGGTACGTCGAGTTGGCCAGGACCAGGACCAGGACGGCGATCGCCACCAACACCACCACCGATGTCCACGGGACGACTGGCGGAACGACCCCCGCCCACCGGCTGACCGGGACCAGCTCATACCCCAGCCCGCCGCCGATCACGAAGGCCACAAGCAGCCAGCGCACCCGGGTGGGGCGGATGGTCCCCTGCTCTTCTCGGCGGTCCTCCGGCACGTGCACAGATCCGCTAGACGACGTCCAGCTCCAGATCGGGGCGCCGCCGTACACCGGACGTGTCCACGTCGGCGAGCAGGTCCGAGACCTTGCCCTTGCCCGGGATGGCTGCCTCGGTGTCCAGCTCGTGCCAGGGGATGAGGACGAACGCACGTTGGTGCGCCGCCGGGTGCGGCAACCGTAGCTCCTCGGTATCAGAAACCCGGTCTCCGACGACGATCAGGTCCACGTCAAGCGTTCGGGGTGCGTGCCGTTCCGTCCGTTCCCGACCGTAGGCGTCCTCGATCGCCAGCACCCGGTCCAGCAGCGTCGCGACCGAGAGCGTGGTGTCGGCGAGCAGGACCGCGTTGAGGAAGTCGGGAGACCCGGCCGGGGCGTCCACCGGACTGGTTTCGTAGACCGAGGACACGCTCACCAGATGGACTTCGGGGGTGTCGGCGATGCTCGCGACCGCCCCCTGCAGTGTCGCCAAGCGGTCACCGAGGTTGCTGCCCAGGCTCAGCACCGCGGGACGGATCGGCCGCATCTCGCCGGTGAGGGTGTCGGTATCGACGATGTTCGGGTTAGGCGTCTCGGTCATCTCGGCTCCGGTGAATGGTCAGGCGGACGTCACTGAACGCCACGCGGACTGGGGCTTGCGGTTTATGCACGGTCACCTCGCACCAGGTTACGTGAGGGTCGTCGAGGCAGATGTCGGCCAACCGTTGGGCCAGTGACTCGATGAGGTCCACCGGCGGGCCGGTAATCCCGGCGTGCAGCCGCTCGGCAAGCGCGCCGTAGTCGACGGTGGCAGCGAGATCATCACCGGCGGCCGCGCTGCTGGTGTCCAGTCCCAGTACGACGTCGGCGATGAACTCCTGGCCGTCACGGCGTTCCTCGGGCAGCACGCCGTGATAGCCGGTGGCCCGGAGGCCGGTGAGCGCCAGACGGTCGCTCCCGGCCCTGTGCATCAGCTGTCCTCCTTGGTGCTCTCCTCCGACGACAGTACCGGTGAGGAATGGTGGACCCACAACCGCCAACCGGACGGGAGCCGGCGAAAGACGTTGGTCGCGACCGCGCTCCCGCCCGCGAACGCGGTCTCGGGAGTGTCCGCACCGGCGGTGAGCACGTTCTCCCGGCACGTGACCGACGCCACGTCCCCCAGCACTGCGACCTCGACGTCGGTGAGGAAGAACTGGATGTAGTCGGCCCCGGCCAGCACCGCCACCCACGAGCGCATGACCTCCTGGTGACCACGCAACGGTGCCGCGCCGGGGTGCACGCACACCACGCCGTCGTCCTCGGCCCACAACCGGCTCATCGCGTCCAGGTCTCCGGCCTCGAATGCGGCGTAGAAGTCCCGGTGCAGCGTGAGCACCGCGTCGACATCGGCGGGGTGGCCGGTCACGCGGAGGTTTCCTGCGCATACCGGGCGGCCACCCGGACCGCGTCCAAGGAGCGGGGCACGTCATGGACGCGGACACACCAGGCGCCATCCAGCGCGGCCAGGGTGGACAGCGCCGCGGTGGCGTCGTCTCGTTGCCGGGCCGGGCGGGGTGTGCCTTCGCGGTCGCGCAACAGTGTCCCCAGGAACGTCTTCCGGGAAGCGGCGACCAGGAGCGGCTGGCCCAGTTGGTGGAACTCGGTGAGTCGACGCAGGATCTGCCAGTTGTGTGCGCCGGTCTTGGCGAACCCGAGTCCGGGGTCGACCACGAGGTGGCCGGGACTGATTCCCGCGGCGAGGGCGGCCTCGACGCGGGACCCGAGCTCGGCCAGCACATCGGTCACAACGTCGTCGTAGGTCGCCGCGCGCTGCATGGACGCGGAGTGGGCACGCCAGTGCATGCAGATGTAGGGCACGTCCGCCTGCGCCACGCGGGGCAGCATGGTGTCATCGGCCAGCCCCCCGGAGACGTCATTGACGGCGATGGCGCCAGCGTCCAGTGCCTGCTCGGCCACCGATGCGCGCATGGTGTCGATCGAGACCGGCGCTCCGGCTGCGCTCAACTGGGATACGACGGGGAGGACGCGGGAGAGCTCCTCCTGGGCGCTGGGGCGCCGCGCGCCCGGACGGGTGGACTCTCCACCCACGTCGAGCAGGTCGGCCCCGTCGGCGAGCAACTCCAGTCCGTGCTTGACCGCCTCGTCCGGCTCCAGCCACATGCCGCCGTCGGAGAAGGAGTCCGGCGTGACGTTCACTACCCCCATCACCAGGCAGCGTGGCGGGGCGGGCAGGTCATCGACGTACCTCGCGGGGGCGTGGTACATCCCTACCCCCAGATCAGGCTCATCGCTTCGGCGCGCGTCGCCGGCCGGCGGAGCATGCCCCGTACGGCGCTCGTCACGGTCCGGGACCCGGGCTTGCGCGCGCCGCGCATCGTCATACACAGGTGCTCGCATTCGAAGACGGCGATCACGCCGCGTGGTTGCAAGATGGCCATCAGCGAGTCCGCGACCTGGGTCGTCAGGCGTTCTTGGACCTGGGGTCGCCGGGCGAACACGTCCACCAGCCGGGCGAGTTTCGAGATCCCGGCGATGCGACCGTCCGCGCTGGGGATATACCCGACGTGGGCGACGCCGTGGAACGGGACCAGGTGGTGCTCGCAGGTGGACCACACGTCGATGTCCTTGACCAGGACCAGCTCGTCATGGCCGATGTCGAACGTGGTGTCCAAGACGTCCTTGGGGTCCATCCGCAGGCCGGCGAACGTCTCGGCGTAGGCTCGTGCGACCCGGCGGGGTGTCTCCTGCAGGCCCTCGCGGTCGGGATCCTCCCCGATCGCCAGGAGCAGCTCACGCACGGCCCGCTCGGCCCGGTCATGGTCGAAGGGCGCCGCCACCGGCGCCCAGTCGCTGATGCCGCCGTCCTCCGGGGCCGCCATGGGCCGGCTAACCCTGCTGGTCGGGCGAACCGCCCGGTCCCGAGGACCCTGGTCCCTGCGGTCCCGTCGGGGGCAGGGGGGCAGGCCCCTTCGGCGGGGTCTCGCCGCCGGGACCGACGGTGATCTCGTGGGTCTCCTCCGGCTTGCCGTTCACGCTCGAGGGCACGGGAACCGGAGGCACGCTGGAAGGGACGCGGGTGTCGGAGCCGGTCCAGGCGGGTCGGCGTGGGCGCATGGTGACCGTGGAGAAGATGTCGGCCAGCCCCTTGCGGTCGATGGTCTCCTTCTCCAGCAACTGCGTCACCAGCTCGTCGAGCACTGACCGGTTCTCGACCAGGATGTCGAAGGCTTCTTGGTGCGCGTTCGTCATCAACGTGCTGACCTCTTCGTCGATGATCGCCGCGATCTCCTCGGAGTAGTTCCGGGTGTGTCCGATGTCCCGGCCGAGGAAGGGTTCTCCGTTGTCCTCACCGAGCTTCACCGCGCCGATCCGCTCGCTCATCCCGAAACTGGTCACCATGTTGCGGGCGATACCCGTGGCCTTCTCGATGTCGTTGGAGGAACCGGTGGTCGGGTCGTGGAAGATCAGCTGCTCGGCTGCGAGACCACCGAGGGCGTAGGCCAGTTGGTTGAGGAGCTCGTTGCGGGAGACCGAGGACTTGTCGGTTTCGGGGAGGACCTGGGTGAAACCGAGCGCGCGACCCCGCGGCAGGATCGTGATCTTGCTGACCGGGTCCGTCCCCGGCAGCGCCGCGGCCACGAGGGCGTGCCCACCCTCGTGGTAGGCCGTCATCAGCTTCTCCTGCTCGCTCATCAGGTGCGAGTGGCGCTGGGGACCCATGCTGACCCGGTCGATGGCCTCGTCCAGGGACTGGTCGTCGATGAGCTTCTTGTCCTGCCGCGCGGTCAGCAGGGCTGCCTCGTTCAGCACGTTGGCCAGGTCGGCGCCGGTGAAGCCGGGGGTACGGCGGGCGACCGCGCGTAGGTCCACCCCCTGGGCCATCGGCTTGCCGCGCGCGTGCACGTGCAGGATCTGGTTACGTCCCTCCATGTTCGGCGCCTCGACGCCGATCATCCGGTCGAAGCGGCCGGGACGCAGCAACGCCGGGTCGAGCACGTCGGGCCGGTTGGTCGCGGCGATCAGGATCACGCCACCACGGACGTCGAACCCGTCCATCTCCACCAGTAGCTGGTTCAGCGTCTGTTCGCGCTCGTCATGGCCGCCGCCGAGGCCGGCGCCGCGATGGCGCCCGACGGCATCGATCTCGTCGATGAAGACGATGGCGGGGGCGTTCTCCTTGGCCTGCTCGAACAGATCCCGTACCCGGGAGGCGCCGACGCCGACGAACATCTCCACGAAGTCCGACCCGGAGATGGAGTAGAACGGCACATTGGCCTCACCGGCGACGGCGCGGGCCAGCAGCGTCTTGCCGGTGCCCGGCGGCCCGTAGAGCAGCACGCCCTTGGGGATCTTGGCGCCGACGGCCTGGAACTTGGCCGGCTGCTGCAAGAACTCCTTGATCTCCCCCAGTTCCTCGATCGCCTCGTCACAGCCGGCCACATCGGCGAACGTCGTCTTGGGAGTGTCCTTGCTGACGACCTTGGCCTTGGACTTGGCGAACTGCATGACCCTGCCACCGCCGCCTTGCAGGCTGTTCATCATGAACAAGAAGAACAGCACGATCAGCAGGATCGGGAAGATGCTGGACAGCAGACTCCACCAGATGCTGGGCTGGGGAACCTTGACGTTGTAGTCCTTGATGTTGCCCTTCTTGACCTGTCCTTGGACCTGGTCGAGCAACTGCAGGCCTTGTCCGTCCAGCCACTTGGAGGTGACCTTGTCCCCATTGTCCAGCGTGGCGGTGATCACCTGGTCCTTGTCGGTGATCTGTACGCTCTTGACGTTCTTGGAGTTCAGGACCTGGACCATCTTGGAGGTGTTGACCTCTTTGGGTCCGCCCTGAGAGGACACCACGTCGAGGATGACCAGGACCAAGATGGCAAACACCACGACCCACAGCCAGGGCCCACGTAACCAACGCTTCACGTGTTCGTTCCGAAGCTAGGCTTCGTCCCTCCTACCAGATGCTGAGGCAGTGCCACCGACGGTCAAGCATGCCCACCCTCGCAAGTCGACACGCCGGAGACTCCAGTCTCTCAGGCGGCGCGTCCAGTTCCAAACCAGGCGTGGTCGATCCAGGCCGACCGAACCCGGCGGACGGCCGGCGCCTAGGTATACACATGCGGCGCCAACGTAGCCACCGAACGGAGGTTCCGGTACCGCTCAGCATAGTCGAGACCGTAGCCGACCACGAACTCGTTGGGGATGTCGAAGCCGACGTAGCGGACCGGGACCGCCATCCGCTGCGCCTCCGGCTTTCGCAGCATGGCGCAGATCTCCACCGAAGCCGGGTGCCGCGAGCGCAGGTTCGCGACCAGCCAGGACAGGGTCAGCCCCGTGTCGATGATGTCCTCCACCACCAGCACGTCGCGGTTCTGGATGTCGGTGTCGAGGTCCTTCAGGATCCGCACCACACCGGATGAGGTGGTGCCCGAGCCGTAGGACGACACGGCCATCCAGTCCATCTCCACATGGCGGTCCAGTGCTCGCGCCAGGTCGGCCATGACCATCACCGCACCCTTGAGCACACCCACGAGCAGCAGGTCACGCCCGGCGTAGTCGGCCTCGATCTCGGCTGCGAGCTCCTGTTGGCGTTGCTCGATCTGGCCCGGGCTGATGAGGACCTCGGCGAGGTCGGAGTCGACGTCGGTGTCGTCCACAGAGCCTCCAAGCGCACTGGTCGCGGGCACTAGCCGCGGGGGGTTCGAGCAGCACCAGCGTGCCACAGCACCAGCCGGTCGCTGTCACGGGTAGCGCGCAGGTGACCGGGGAGGTCAACCCCGGCCTGCCCGTGCCAGTGCGTCAGCAGGCGTTCCATCTCCTTGACGTGGACGGCGAACAACTCACCCTCCGGCGCGCCGGCGGCCACGGCGGCCCGGCGCAGCACCCGTCGACGTACGGCGGGCAGTGCATCGCGCAGGGTCGCGACGTCCCACTCCGATTCCGACCGCCGTGCGGTGCCTGCGAGGGTCGCCGCGAGCGCGTCGAGGGCGTCGGCGTCGGCTCGGGCGAGCCCGGCCGTGCGCGCCAGCGCCCGTGCCACCCCGGGGCCGAGCTGCTGCTCCAGCACCGGCAGCACGCGACGGCGTACCCGGACCCGTGTGTAGCGCTCATCGGCGTTCATCGGGTCTTTCCAGGTCGTGAGCCCGAGCGCCCGGCAGGCCTGCTCGGTCTGCTCTCGCGTCAGATCCAGCAGCGGACGCCGGAACCGGCCCACGACCGGGGCCATACCGGAGAGCGAGCGGGTCCCGCTGCCGCGGACGAGCCCCAGCAACACCGACTCTGCCTGGTCGTCCAGGGTGTGCCCGAGCACCACGACCGCGTCGCGGGCAGCGGCTGCGTCCTCAAGCGCCCGGTAGCGCGCGGCCCGCGCCGCCGCCTCCGGGCCGCCCTGGTCGGCGACAGAGACCGTGACGGCCTCCACCGGGTCACAGCCCAGGGCCTGTAGCCGACCGGCCACCTCGGCGGTGACCCGGTCAGAGCCCGGCTGCATGCCGTGGTCGACCACGACCGCGCCCACCTGCCAGCCGGCGCGTTCCCCTTCGAACCGCGTCCCCGCCGCCAGGCTGAGGGAGTCAGGCCCACCAGAACACGCCACCAGAACCTGCGCCCCGGGCTCCAGGTCGGCCAGGTGGTGCCGGACGGCATGGCGTACGGCGGCCACGGCGGGGTCCAGGCGTGGCATGTCAGCGGTGCAGCCGGGCTACCCACTGCTCGGGTGCGGCGATCTCGGCCATCGTGGGCAGGTTGGCGGGTTGCTCCCACACCACGTTGAACCCCTCCATGCCGACGCGGTCCAGTACGCCCCGGACGAACGCGGCACCGTCGCGGTACTGCCGTAACTTCGCGTCGAACCCGAGTAGCCGCCGGATGAACGCATCCACCGGGCTCGCGGTCCCGCGCCTGGCGTTGAACTTCCGCCGGATCTCGCCGACAGTGGGGACGACCTCGGGTCCGACCCCGTCCATCACCACGTCCGCGTGCCCCTCCAGCAGCGACATCACCGCGGTCAGCCGCTCCAGGATGATCTTCTGGTCCGGTGTCTGCACGATGTCGAGCAGGGAGACCTCGGAGTCCCCGCGGAGGATCCGGCCGACCTGCACCACCCCCTGGCGCACCATCTCGGCCACGCGATGCGGGTCCAAGTCGGTTTGTCCCAGTAGACCGGACAGCTCGGCGAGCAGGTGCTCCCGAAGCCAGGGGACGGCAGTGAACTGAACGCGGTGGGTCTCCTCGTGCAGGCACACCCAGAGCCGGAAGTCCTGGTGGTCCACGTCGAGCTCCCGTTCGACGTGGACGACGTTGGGCGCGACGAGCAGCAACCGGCCGCCGGCGGCGCCGGTTCCGTTGCCGGTGTAGAACGCGTCGAACTGGCCGAGAACCTTCTGGGCGAGGAACGCGAACAGCCCGCCCGCCTCCACGCCGGTGATCCGCGATCCGACCGCGGCGGACACCGGTCCCGGCGTACCCCGACGTGCCTGCAGTTTGTCCACGAGCGGCCGCAGCACCTGCTGCATCGCGTCGGCGTTGGCCTGCACCCATCCGGCGCGATCGACCACGACGACCGGCGCGGAGGCCGACTCCGCGTACAGGCCGGTGTAGGAGCGCACATGGCCCTCGGCGACATCGGCGTAGGCCCGGAGGTCGGCCACCGCGTCTCGCGCCGCGTCGGGGGAAATGTCGGGTCCCGGCTTGATCCACCGCCGGGCCGTGCTCACCGCGAGGTCCCAGTCGACCATGTCCTCCGCTGTGGTCATGGCTACACCGTACGCGCTCGCCGCGACGGGCCGGGCGGGATCTGTGCGCCGGTTAGGCGTGACAGCCGCACTCCGACAGCGCGGTGGTGATCTCGACCAGGTCCGCGCGGGCCTGCAGGGTCTGCGGCACAGGAACCTTGTCCGCCACGGCGACGAACACCAGCGCCTGGCCGCCGCGGGTGAGCACGATGCCGGCCAGGGCGTGGACCCCGGTCAGTGTCCCGGTCTTGGCGCGCACCAGGCCAGCACCCGCGGGTGCCACGTCGTACCGGTACCCGAGGCTGCCGTCGAAGCCGGCGACCGGGAGGGTGGACACCACGGCGCGCAGGTCGGGGTCGGAGGGGCCGGCGGCAAGCTGCAGTACCTGCATGAGCACGCTGACCGGGATCCGGTTGTGGCGGGAGAGACCGCTCCCGTCGTGGAGCCGGACGTGGGACATGTTGATGCCGAGGCTGGACAGCACCCGGCGTTCTACGGCGAGCCCGGCTGTGGTGGATCCCGGCCGGCCTTCTGCAAGCGCCACGTGCCGCAGCAGCACCTCGGCGCCTTCGTTGTCGCTGACCAGCAAGATGTGCTCGATGATCTGACGAAGCGTGGGTGAGGTCACGACGCCCAGCTCCGTGGCACCGTCCGGGGCCTGCGCCGGGGCAGGGGTGCCGGTCACGGTGATCCCTTGCTTCTTCAGCAGGTCAGCGAACGCCTCTGCGGCGTATCGGGGCGGGTCATCAACCCGGGAGGCGTATCCGAGCTCGGCTCGGCCCTCGTTGATCCACAATGCGCTGATCGGGCTCACGACGTTGGTGGGGATGTACTGCGGCTCCCACGTCGGGTTCACCGCCGGACCAGTGAACAGGCTGGCGTCATACCCGAGCCGCACGCGTCTTACGCCTTGATGGTGCAGTGCCTTCGCCGTTTGGTTGGCCAGGTCCGCCAGCGTCGCCGGATCGGGGTACGTCGGCTCCTCCGGCTTCGTGGCCACCAGCAGGGGGTCCCCGCCTCCGACGAGAACGATGCGCGGTGTCTTTCCGTGCCGTCCGACACCGGAGAGGACCCGGGTGGTGAACCGGTGCTGCGGCCCCATCGTGGCCAGGGCCGCCGTGGTGGTGAGCAACTTCGTCGTGGACGCGGGTACGACGCGCGGCGGCGTACCGTGCTGCCACAACATCCCGGTGGCACCCAGTTGAGCAACCGCGAACCCCACGTGGGGGCCCAGTGCGTCGTCGCGGAGGAACGGCCGGACCCGTCGTTTGATCTTCGCCACCGACAAGTCATCGGTCGCGGTGATCCGGGACAGTACCGGTGGCGGCTGGGCCGGTGGGGTGAGGTCGATCGAGGGCACCGGCGGGGCGCTGGACGCGGTCGTGGCGGAACTGGACGGGCCGTCATCGGTGCCCGGACTCGCCGACTGGGCGCCCGCGACCGGCGTGCTGTGCCCACCGAGCCCCGGAATGACCTCCAGGTACACCCCGGCGGTCACCAAGAGCACCAGCACGACCAACCCGACGGCCACCCGGAAGACCACCGCGCCGCGCTGGTCGCGATGGTGATCCGGCTCACTGATCGGCATGCGGCCTCGTTTCGACATGCGCCAACCGACTCACGTGGGGGAGACTAGTCCACAGGTACGGCGGGGCGCGTGTGGCTACCCGCATCGGTGACCGCGCACGACAGTAGAGGAAGGGCAGCGTGGAGTTCGACGTCACGATCGAGATCCCGAAAGGTCAGCGCAACAAGTACGAGGTGGACCACGAGTCCGGTCGTATCCGCTTGGACCGCACGCTGTTCACCGCCACGCAGTATCCGGCGGACTACGGGTATATCGAGGACACGCTCGGCCAGGACGGCGATCCACTGGATGCCCTCGTGCTGCTTGCCGAACCAACCTTCCCGGGGTGTCTGGTGCGTGCCCGGGCCATCGGCATGTTCCGGATGACCGACGAGAAGGGCCGTGATGACAAGGTGCTCTGTGTTCCCGTCGACGATCCGCGACAGGAGCACCTGCGCGACATCCACCACATGCCCGAGTTCGACCGGCTGGAGATCCAGCACTTCTTCGAGGTCTACAAGGACCTGGAGCCGGGCAA
>CAYLOC010000028.1:0-21741 GCA_964385195.1 uncultured Nocardioidaceae bacterium | reverse complement strand
CTGTCAGCCCGACCGTGCGCCGTCCGTGTCATCTCGGGCCGAGACGCACTACCCGGGACGCTCCCCGGTCCGTCACCAACCACGCTCCTGGCCGGGCCGCGGCGCTTGGCGACGAGTGCCTGGAACTGCACGCTCCCGGTACCCGATCGACCTCATCGTGTCCCTACTGCTGACCGTCCCCGCACAAACGGGGGTCTTGACAGACGAATCCGATGTAAATTGACTCTAGTCAACAACCTGTCAAGGGAAAGGTCGCGCGATGTTCGCTCGATTCAGGAAACTCAGCATGGCTGTCGCAGCGCTGGCGCTGGTGGCGGCGACCGGTGGCGCGGCGGCGGCCGCACCGGGCTCGGCGGCCCCGGACTCCGGGAACGCGTCAGCGATCGGCTCCCTGGGCTGCTGCTGAGCGAGTCACGGTCGGCTCGGGATCCCCGGCCGACCGGGTGTCGTTGGTTGGCTCGGTGCTGACGGCCCGCACCTGAGGGGCGTTGACTCCGAGGACCTCCATCGCCTGCTCCAACGCCTCCAGCGCGGTGGCGGGGCTGGCGACGCTTGATGCTACGGCGGCGACCTCACGCCACGCTTCTGCCGCGTGTCGTGGGGTGTCCGAGCGTGTCACGAGCCGTGCGGCGTCGTGCATGATCCGGAGCCCTTCCTCGGGGGAACCGGACCGTGCCATGACATGGCCGCGAACGAGTTCGACGTTGGCGTACTCGGCCTCCGGACCGTCGCTGACGATGTCGCGTGCCTGCCAGATGAGCGTCTCGGCGTGGAGCAGGTCGCCCTCGGCCAGCGCACATCTGGCCAACTGGGTACGACACCGCGCCTGCTCGATGACGGTGCCTTCGAGTTCGAACTCGTCCTGGGCCCGGCAGAGCTGCTCGCGCGCAGTTCGGACTTCGGTGGGGGCGCTCGCCAGGAGCTGGGTGGCATAGGTGACACGAAGCCGCCCGAGGTTGCGTACGGCGTCGCTCTCGCTGAACAGCCCCAGGGCACGTTCCGAGAGTGCCACCGCGTCGTCGTAGCGCCCTTCTGCCTCAGCGACGATGCTGGCGTTCCATAGCGCTGCTCCCTGGTTGCGGTGCGATCCCGCTACCTCCGCGCGGTGCAAGGTTCGTTCGAGAAGCCTGCCTGCCGTGTTCAGGTCACCGCGCTCAGCGTAGGCGTGCGCCAATGAGATCGCGAGGAGAATCTCGGTGTCGCTCAGGCTTGCGCTACACCGGCTCAACGCGTCCTCGCCGCAGGCGATGGCGCGACTGAGGTCCCCTACGTCCTTGTAGCACCGGCACAGCATCAACTGACACGAGCCCCATAACTCGCGGGTCTCCTCCGGACTCAGTTCCTTGACCAGCGGCTCGAGGACGTCGATGGCCTCGGTCAATCGACCCTGCTGCTCCGCCGCCGCGGCGAGGATCGACAACGCCTCGAGCCGGTTGGCCCCCGAGCAGTCAGCATCGGCGATGACGGCGCGGGCGTACTTCTCGGCCGACCCCGGGCTCCCGGCGCGAAGGGCGATCTTGGACCAGGCGAGATCCAACGCCACCGATCCGCCGGTGGTGACCTCGACATCCTCGTCGCCTCTGAGCGTCGCCGACGTGGTCCGCAGGCGTCCGGCCAGAATCTCCAACACGTCCAGCGTGGGGCGCCGCTTCCCGGCCTCGATCAGCGACACGTAACTGGCGGAGATGCCGTCGCCGGCGAGTTCACGCTGCGAGAGGCCCAACGCGAGCCGCCTCTGTCGCAGCCGTTCACCGAGTGTCTCGACGTCGTTCATACTGTTCCTTCCCCGTTTCGCGGTTCGTGATACCGACACGACGCTGCGAGTCGGATCGGCGGCTGCTCCACTGGCTCTGGGTGCCTGAGTCCGAAGGGACCTTCGCCACCGGCGGACGTTGACACGAGTCATCGTACCCGTGTCCGTGGGTCAAGACAGAGGTTTGCCGAGGTAGTGGTCGTGACACCCCCGGTCAGAATAAGTGGGCGAAATACCTAGAATTCCTCCCCGTAGCGGTTACTCCCGGACTTACTTGTGGGAAATGTTGAACCACCTGACTTGGTATTGACAAAACGCAGACAAGCGTTGACTCTTGTGAGTAGCATTGTCATAGATTGTCAACAGCGTGGTGGCTGATCGCCGTTGGCACGACTGACATTCGTAGACCGAGAGCCTCAGGCTGGGAAGGGGACACAGTACCTGCCATCGGCAACGTAGCGGCCAGATGGCAAGCAGAAGACGCCGGAACCCACCAACGATCCCCTCCGATATGCCATGCGGGGAATGTGTAGTTTCCCCCCACACATTCCGCTGATTCCGTTGGTGGGAACCGGCGTCTGTCTGACGCTAACAGGAAGCAGCCTCCTCTCGGGTTTGTTTGGGCAATTCCGTATTTGCTTGTGGTGGCGTGGGGACGAGGTACGTCGAGTCGCTGGGACTGACCATGGCCGCTGATA
This sequence comes from uncultured Nocardioidaceae bacterium, assembly GCA_964385195.1. Taxonomy (GTDB): domain Bacteria; phylum Actinomycetota; class Actinomycetes; order Propionibacteriales; family Nocardioidaceae; genus CAYLOC01. The sequence goes on along the minus strand of CAYLOC010000028.1, from coordinate 19,290 downwards.
CGGTGTGCGGGCACGTGGGCACGCCCACGATCAGAAGTGGTTGGCTGCACATCTCAGCACGAGCCACGACCAACCCCAGGCAACCGAAAGGCAGGAATGGCCGATCCCACCCGCACCCGGCCCATCGGCTCCATCATCGGCGCGGTCGCAGGACTGCTCTTCGTGCTCCTCAATGCCGCAGCCATGCCCCTCCCCGTGGTGTGGCGGGTCGCCGCCGTCATCGCGTTCACGGCGATCGGGTGGTGGCTCCTCCGGCCCGGTTCTGCGGTCCCGCAACCACCGCCGGACCGTAGCGCCCTCCGCACGTACGGCCTCTCCGTCACTGCCATGGTGGTCTCCATCCCCGTCGGGGCAACGCTCCTCACGAATGTGTTCGACCGACCCGGCGCCGTTGTGGTCTGGGTCGTCTTCGTGGTCGGCGTGCATTTCGTACCGTTCGCCCGCGCATTCGAGATGGCGCTCTTCTACTGGCTGGCGTTGACACTGGTCCTCGTCGCGGTTGTCGGCGGGATCGTCACCGTGGCGACCGGTGACTCGCATGCGCCCGGGGTATCGGGGGTCGTCGCCGGGATCGTGCTGCTCGCCTTCTCAGCGACCGGGCCGCGGATACTGCGCCAGTGGTCTCCGGCTCCGGGTACCGGCTAGTGCACCGGCCCGATCGACGCCCGGCCGTACCTGGTGGTGCACTCGGTGAGGTTCCACCGTACGAACGAGGCACGACGGTCGGCGCCGATCCGCACACGGAGCCGGTTGACGTTGTGTTTCAGGCAGTCGATCGGCTTGTACACGCCGGGGTCCGGCAGCCGCAGCACCGCATGCGCTGTTTCCCCAGGGGCCAGCCGGACCGTGGAGACAGGGCTGCGGTCGTGGCGCGCCGGCCAGCCGATCATGATCCGGTCCCGGTTCACATACGCAACCCGCGGGAACCCGCGGACCGCGCAGGGGCGGTGGGAGGCGTTCCGGAGCCGGAGCATCTGGTACGTCGAGCCGGCCGCGCCTTCCCTGCGCCCGAGTGACACCGTGATCGACGTACACCCCGCGAGCGTGGGGGTTGCGGCAGTTGACGGGCGTGCCACGGCGGCTCCACCGAGCAGACCGGAGACGGCGACAACACCGGACAGGGCCGTCGTGACAAGTGCGCGTGCGTAGGACATAGGTCCTCCTTCAGGTCAGGTGCGGCCGAGCGCCGATGCGCAAGCCCCACCGCAGTCGAGTAGGCCGACGACCGGGGAACGTTGCCGCGACTGTCCGGTTACCTAAGGTGTCCCGCCCCGTGTCGGTGATACCGGACGCCGGTCGTGCACGTCACGACGCCGGGCCGTGAGGCCGTAGGGTGAGCCACGTGAGCACCGAGTACGCCGCCCACCCGAGACCCCAGTTGGTGCGCGAGTCCTGGCAGGACCTCAATGGAGAGTGGCAGTTCGCCTACGACGACGAGGACGTCGGCCGCGGGGCGGGCTGGTACCGGGACCCGGCGCCGTACACGCGGACGATCCGCGTTCCCTACCCGCCGGAGTCCAGCCGCAGCGGAGTCGGGGACACCGAGTTCCATCCCGTGCTGTGGTACCGGCAGCGAGTGCCGCTCACTGCGCCTGACCCCGGTCAGCGCGTACTGCTGCACTTCGGGGCGGTGGACTACCACGCCACCGTCTGGGTGAACGGCTGTCTCGTCGGCGAGCACGAGGGCGGTCAGACGCCGTTCTCCTGTGACGTCACCGATGCGCTGGTCGATCGTGAGGAGGCGGCGACGCTCGTCGTACGCGCCGAGGACCAGCCACACGACGCGGGGCAACCCCGCGGCAAGCAGGACTGGGAGCTGCGGCCGCACAACATCTGGTACCACCGCACCAGCGGTATCTGGCAGCCGGTGTGGTCCGAGACGGTGCCGGATCTGCACATCTGCGAGCTGCACTGGACACCGGATCTCGCGCACGCCCGGGTGGAGACCGACGTCACGCTGAACCGGACACCGGGCCGGCCCGTCGAGGTGCACGTGCTGCTCCAGCACGACGGAGAGCGGCTCGCCGAACGCACCCTGACCGTCACCGACCGGCAGACGAGGACCACCATCGACGTCCCGGTACTGCGGCACCAGCGGGGGCGGCAGCGGGTCCTGTGGAGCCCGGCCTCCCCCCAGCTGGTCGACGTCGAGGTGGAGCTACGTACGACGGAGGGTGTCGGAGACCGGGTGCGCAGCTACCTGGGGCTGCGGTCGGTCCACGCCGCCGAGGGGCAGTTCCTGCTGAACGGCACGTCGACGTACGTGCGGGCGGTGCTGGCACAGGGCTACTGGCCGGAGTCCCACCTGGCCGCACCGTCCCCGGACGCGCTCCGGCGGGAGGTGGAGCTGATCAAGGAGCTCGGGTTCAACACCGTGCGGGTCCACCAGAAGGTGGAGGACCCCCGGTTCCTGTACTGGTGTGACCGCCTCGGCGTCATGGTGTGGGGGGAGATGGCCAATGCCTACGCCTTCGACGCCTCGGCGGTCGGGCGGCTCACCCGCGAGTGGCTGGACGTGGTACGCCGGGACCGCAGCCACCCGAGCATCGTGACGTGGGTGCCGGTGAACGAGAGCTGGGGAGTGGAGAACGCCGCCACCCGGCCGGAGCAACGCAGCTTTCTCACCGCGCTGTACCACCTCACGAAGGCGCTCGACCCGAGTCGCCCGGTGGTGTCCAACGACGGGTGGGAGCACACCGACAGCGACATCTGGACCGTGCACGACTACCGTCAGCGGCCACGACTGCTCAGGCATCGGTACGGCGATCCCGCCCACCTCGAGCAGGTGCTGCGCTCCGGGCGCGCGTCCGGGCGCAAGATCCTGCTGGAGCCCGGCCACGACCGCGGCCAGCCGATCATGCTCACCGAGTACGGCGGCATCCAGCTCGACACCAGCGACAGCGGAGGCGGGTTCGGTTATGCCACCGCCGACTCCGCCGAGGACCTGCTGGAGCGCTTCACCCAGCTCACCAACGCGGTCCTGGACAGTACGGCGCTGGCCGGCTTCTGCTATACCCAACTGACCGACACCGAACAGGAACGCAACGGCCTGCTCACCGCCGAACGGGAGCCCAAGGTGCCCCTTCACCAGCTCCGGCGGGTGATCACCAGGGGACGGGCCTACCCGCAGGCGGACAGGTAGGTCGCGATGGTGGTCGGTGGGGAGACATCGCAGACCCTGGAGCGGGGGATCGAGCTGCTCCAGGTGGTCGCTCAGAGCGGGGCTCGCGGTATGACCGTGACCGAGCTCGCCCGGGGCTTGGGGGTGGGGCGCCCGGTCGTGTACCGGCTGGTGGGCACGTTCGCCAACCACGACTGGGTACGCCGCGCCGCGGACGGCCGCATCCTGCTGGGATGGCGCCTGGTGGGGCTCTCGTCGGCGGTACACCCGGTCCTGCGCCAGGTCGCGGGGCCGATCCTGCGCACCCTTGCCGACGCCGCCGGCGCAACCGCACACCTGACCATCGTGGAAGGGGAGGAGGCGGTCGCGGTGGCGGTCGTGGAGCCGACGTGGACCGACTTGCACGTGGCGTACCGGATGGGCCGCCGCCACCCGTTGTCGAAGGGCGCTGCGGGACGTGCCGTGATGGCGGCACGGCAGGGCCGCTACAACGCGGTGACGACCCAGGGGGAACTACAGGCCGGGGCGAGCGGGGTGGCCGCGCCGCTCCACGTCACCGACCTGGAGGGGTCTGTCGGTGTGGTCACGGTCGAGACCCTGGACGAGTCCGCGACCGGTCGCTTGGTGGAACAGGCCGCCGCGGACCTGAGCACGATCCTCTCCACGTCGGCCGACGATGACGGCGTCCCCGTGGAACCGCTCAGCGAGCGGGGTCGATCCGCCCCCTGACCTCACCGAGCGCGATTCTCGTCCCTTCCGCGCCGGGAGCGGTGGCCCGCAGCACCACCTCGTCGCCGTCCTCCAGGAATGTGCGCGACCTACCCCCGCACTCGAACGGCTTCGTGCCACCCCACGACAGCTCCAGGAACGAGCCGAGGGAGCCCGGGTCGCTTCCGCTGACCGTCCCCGATGCGAACAGGTCACCGGTGTTCAACGAGGCGCCGCCCACGGTCATGTGCGCCAGCATCTGTGCGGGGGACCAGTACATGGCCCGGTACGGCGGGCGGCTCACCACCTCGCCGTTGAGCTCCACCTCCATCGCGATGTCGTACCCGGCCGGCTCGGCCACCTCCAGGTACGGCAACGGGGCGGGGTCCTGGCCGGGGAGGTCCACCCGCGCATCCGCCAGCGCGGCCAACGGCGTGATCCAGGCTGACACCGACGTCGCGAACGACTTCCCCAGGAACGGGCCCAACGGCACGTACTCCCAGGACTGGATGTCCCGGGCCGACCAGTCGTTGACCAGGGTCAGGCCGAACACGTGGGCCTCGAACGCATCGGTCCCCACGCGCGTGCCGATCGGTGACGGCGTACCGACGACGAAGCCCATCTCGGCCTCGATGTCCAGCCGTACCGACGGGCCGAACGGGGGAGTCCCGCCGTCCTCGGCGGGCTTGCGCTGTCCCTGGGGCCGGAGGACCGGGGTCCCGGACACCACCACGGTGCCGGCCCGCCCGTGGTAGCCGACGGGTAGATGGCGCCAGTTCGGCTTCAAGGCCGCGGAGTCGGGACGGAAGATGCTGCCGACGTTCGTGGCGTGCTCGATCGAACAGTAGAAGTCCACGTAGTCCGCGACCCGGAACGGCAGATGCAGTGTCGCCTCCGACAGCGGTACCAGGAACGGCTCGGTGGTCTCCCGCTGTGCCTCGTCGGAGAGGATCTGCGTCAGCCAGCTGCGCACGCTGTCCCACGACTGCTTGCCCAGCGCCATGAAGTCGTTGAGAGTGGGCGCCACGAACACGTGCGCGCCGTCCATCATCTGCGACGCCGCCAGCGGAGCGATATCCAGCACGTAGTCGCCGATGCGGACCCCCACCCGCGGATCCTCCCCGGCGTGGCTGAAGATGCCGTACGGCAGGTTGGTGACGCCGTACGCCGATCCCTCGGCTCCCTCCACCCAGGTCGTCATTGTGGTGCTCCCTTCGGTGTCTTCGAAACCAGTCCGAGCGCGCGGAGATCCTGCACGGGCTCGATGATGCTGCAGCTGCCGAAGGACCGGAACCACTGCCGGGTCCGGGAGACGGACTCCGCACCCAGGTCGTGGACGGCCGTGGCGAGCCGTTCGGGGTCGTCGCGTTCCAGCTGCTCCACGGCGTCATCGGTGGTGCCCCCGTCGAGAAGCACCCGCGTGGCGAGCAGGACGTTCACGAAGCCGTGGTGGGTGAACCCGGTCTCCGCATCAACATGGTGGACGGCATGGTGCAACCCGGCTGTGCACTTGAACGGCAGCTCGCGGTCGAGCGCGGCGTTGATGACCGTGGCCAGCTCCGCGGCGGAGGGAAAGGCGTCGGCGTCGGTCCCCCCGGTGCGGAACTTCACCGCCAGCCCCGCCTCGGCGAGCACGTCCAGCGCGGCCGTCCACCCCGCCGGCGCCGCAGCGCCGTACAGGCGAGGTGGCTCCACCGACGCGATCGCGTCCTCCGGCAGCGCCATCGCGAGCATGGTGGTCATGCGGGCAGCGTTATGGGCCAGGTCTGCCTCGTCGCGCAGCGCCACCTCCACGCCGCTCAGCCGGAGCCGCGGTTCGCGGCCCACCCAGGTCAGGGCGGGCTCGACCGCGCCCGCGCCGCCGCGGACGGTCACGATCACCGGAAGCGGGTCTGCGGCGGAGAAGGCGTCCAGATGCTCGCCGAGGTCGGTCAGCCGGGTGTCGGCACACACGAACGGGCCGACCATCGGCGCGTACCAGGCCCGGACGTGCTCCTGGTGTGCGGGCACGGCCGCTGCGAGTTCGGCGTTTCCCGGCGGGAAGATCGCCGCGTCGTCGACCAGGCCGGCGAAAGGTTCCAGCGTCATCGGCTCGGACGGACTCATGGGGTGACTCTAACGGCTGCGGTGACCATTGACACCGCCGCGTCCCCTCTGGAAGAGTGAAGAACACGTACGTCGATGTCCGATTTCCGGACGCTATGCTGGAGACACGGGGACATCGAGAACCGCACATCGAGGAGTCCGTATGGCTCACTACCTGGCCCAGGGGTCGATCCCGCACAAGCGTCACACCCAGCACCGCCTCGACGAGTCGGGGTCGGCGGACTCCCCGCTCGCCTACGAGGAGTTGATGGGGGAGGAGGGCTTTTCCTCCGACTCCTCGCTGCTGTACCACACCAACCTGCCGTCCCGGATCAGCGACGCACGCATCTGGGAGCTGCCGGACCTGGCCACCCAGCCCAACCACCCGCTGAAGCCGCGGCACCTGAAGCTGCACGACCTGTTCAAGGTCGACGACGTCGGCGACGTCGACGTCGTCCGCGGTCGCCGCTTGGTCCTCGGCAACGGCGACGTGCGCATCTCCTACGTCGTGGCCGGAGCCCCGTCCCCGCTGTACCGCAACGGGATCGGTGACGAGTGCTGCTTCGTCGAGCGCGGCCGCGCGCGGGTGGAGACGGTGTTCGGCTCCTTCGACCTGGCCGCCGGTGACTACCTGATCCTGCCGCGTGCGACCACGCACCGCTGGATCCCGTTGCCGGACGAGGAGCCGCTCCGGGTGTACTGCATCGAGGGAAACTCCCACATCTCCCCGCCGAAGCGGTACCTCTCCCGGTACGGACAGTTCCTGGAGCACTCGCCGTACTGCGAGCGTGACCTGCGCACCCCCGACGGACCACTGCTGGCCGCGGATGTGGGCGCCGACGCGGACGCCGCCACCGAGGTCTACATCAAGCACCGCGGGAACGGTCCCAGCGGAGTCGTCGGCACCGTCTACACCTACCCGTTCCATCCCTTCGACGTCGTCGGCTGGGACGGCTGCCTCTACCCGTACGCGTTCAACGTCTCCGACTTCGAGCCGATCACCGGCCGCGTGCACCAGCCACCGCCGGTGCACCAGGTGTTCGAGGGGACCAACTTCGTCGTGTGCAACTTCGTCCCCCGCAAGGTGGACTACCACCCGTTGTCCATCCCCGTGCCCTACTACCACTCCAACGTCGACAGCGACGAGATCATGTTCTACGTCGACGGCGACTACGAGGCACGGAAGGGCTCGGGCATCGGCAAGGGGTCGATCAGTGTCCACCCCGGCGGCCACGCACACGGACCGCAGACCGGCGCCTACGAGAAGTCGATCGGCGTGCACTACTTCGACGAGCTCGCGGTCATGGTGGACACGTTCCGCCCCCTGGAGCTGGGGGAGGGCGGCCTGGCTGCCGATGACGGCGCCTACGCGTGGTCGTGGGCCGGGGGTCAGCAGAAGCCGGACTGATCCGGGGCCGCACCGTTACCGGGAACCGAGCGCTGGTCGGGGCGACCCGTTGCCGTTGGTGACCTCACTCCCCGGCGACGGCTAAGGTTTTGTGCGTGGTTCGGGGAGAGGCGCCCGATCGAGGCCGGACGGAAGACACCATCAACGGTTCGTCGATGGTGCTCACCAACCGTGTCTGGACGCTTCCCAACGCCGTCAGCGTGGCCCGGCTGTTCGGCGTACCACTGTTCTTGTGGCTTGTGCTCGGACCGCACTGGGACGCGTGGGCGGTGCTGGTCGTCGTCCTCTCGGGCGTCACCGACTGGCTGGACGGGAAGCTGGCCCGGACGCTGAACCAGAGCAGCAAGCTCGGGCAGATCCTGGACCCCGTCGCGGACCGGCTGTACATCCTCGCCGTCGTGGTGGGCCTGGCGCTGCGCGGCATCATCCCCTGGTGGCTGGCGGCGCTGCTGCCGCTGCGGGACGTTTTCTTGTTCTGTCTGGTCCCGTTCCTGCGGACCCGTGGCTACAGCGCGCTGCCGGTGCACTTCCTCGGCAAGGCCGCCACCTTCAACCTGCTCTACGCCTTCCCGCTGCTCCTCCTGGGAGAGACCTCGGGTGCCTGGCAGACGCTGGCGAACGTGTTCGGATGGGCATTCGCGATCTGGGGCACCGGGCTGTACTGGTGGGCCGGGCTGCTGTACGCCTACCAGGTCGTGCAGCTGCTGCGCACCACGCCCCGAGCGGCACCTCCATGATGGTCACCCACGAGCACCGCGACGGGCCGCTTCCGGAGTCCTCGGCCCGGTACGGCGGGCTGATCGAGCAGGTGCTCTCCGAGTCCCTTGAGAACGACTACCACACCGCAGCGGCCCGCCGGGAACACCGGCCCCAGCGTCGCCGCCCACTCCGTCGGCTCGCGGTGATCGTCGTACTGATCGTGTTCGGGTCCATGCTCGCGGTCTCTGGGCTGAAGGCGCAGGCGGAGCGTCCGGTGGCGGCCGCGGAACGCGAGCGGCTGGTCAGCCAGATCCACGAGCGACAGGACCACTTAAGCGCACTCCACAACACCCTCACAGCGCTGCAAAGCGGTGTCTCGGACCTGCGGGACGAGGTCGCCACGGACGAGCAGAAGATGGCATCCCTCCAGCGGGACGTGACCCGGCTCGGCGTCGTCACCGGCACCCAGGCCGTCACCGGGCCGGGGCTGGTGGTGACGACCGACAACGCCGAGGGTGCGACCGCAGCCTCCACCGGCGGGGTCATCCTCGACACCGACCTCCAGGCGCTGGTCAACGGCTTGTGGTTTGCCGGTGCTGAGGCGATCGCGATCAACGGACATCGCCTCACCAGCGTCAGCGCCATCCGGTACGCCGGTCAGGCCATCACGGTGAACTACCGCTCGCTCTCGCCCCCCTACGTGGTGACGGCGATCGGGGACCCCGATACCCTGCCTGCACGGTTCCTGCAAAGTCCCGGCGGCCGCCTGTGGCAGGGGCTGGAGCTGAACTTCGGGATCCGGTTCGACACACACGTAGGAGAGGAACTGGTGGTCCCCGGCTACGACAGGACGAGCCTGCGGTACGCCACGCCGGTGGTCTCCCGATGATCGCGATCATCGGGCTCGCCGTCGGGGTCGTGGTCGGGCTGTTCTTCGAACCCTCGGTCCCCTCGGGCCTCCAGCCTTACCTTCCGATCGCCGTCGTGGCCGCCCTCGACGCCGTGTTCGGCGGGCTGCGCGCCTATCTGGACGGTATCTTCGACGACAAGGTGTTCGTCGTGTCCTTCGTCTCCAACGTGCTGATCGCGGCGCTGATCGTCTATCTCGGCGACCAGCTCGGGGTGGGCGGTCAGCTCTCCACCGGGGTGATCGTCGTCCTGGGGATCCGGATCTACTCCAACGTGGCGGCCATCCGCCGGCACGTCTTCCGGGCATGAGCGTGAGTACCGATGAGTGAGGGCACGTCTGCCGACCGCCCGGCCCGGCAGCAGAGCGGTGCGGGTCGTCTGGGCCGGGCGTTGCGCCGGCCTTCGCGTGGCCAGGCCATCGTGGGTGTCCTCCTGGCCCTGCTGGGGTTCGCCGCTGCGGTCCAGATCCGGCTCACCCACGCCCGCAACGACTTCGCCGGCCAGCGTCGCGCGGACCTGGTGGAGCTGCTGGACTCACTCTCCGGGGCGGCGGATCGGGCCGAGCAGCAGATCCAGGACCTGCGCCAGACCCGCACCAAGCTCCGGTCCAGCTCCCGGGCACGGTCTGCTGCGAAGGAGGAGGCGCAGACCAAGCTGCACACGCTGGGGATTCTCGCCGGCACCGTCGCGGCCAAGGGCCCGGGCGTCACCATCACCATCAACGACCCGGCGGCGAAGGTTACCGCGGTCGCGCTGCTGAACGGCATCGAGGAACTCCGCGATGCGGGCGCCGAGGCGATCGCGATCAACCAGACGGTGCGGGTCGTCGCCTCGACGTACTTCACCGAGAAGAACGGCACGTTGTACGTCGACGGGACGGCCGTCCGGCCGCCGTACGTGATCGACGCCATCGGATCCGCGCACACCCTCAGCCAGGCCGTCCAGTTCCCCGGCGGGCTCGCGGACGCAGTGGACAAGCAGGGCGGCACGGTCACGGTGAAGGAGGCCGATCAGGTGATCATCAAGGCATTGCATACGCTGGATCCCGCACAGTACGCTCAGCCCACAGATCGCTGAGCGCCGGATTACCGGAGATCGTAGGGACTTTGCAAGGAGGCCGAGTGCACCCCGAGGACGCCAAGTACACCGAAGAGCACGAGTGGGTGCGGGCCGTGGCCGACGCCGAGGACCGGGTGCGCATCGGTATCACCGACTATGCCCAGCAGGCCCTCGGGGACATCGTCTACGTGCAGTTGCCGGACGAGGGCGAGCAGGTGAGCGGTGGAGAGCCGATGGGCGAGCTGGAGTCCACCAAGAGCGTCAGCGACCTCTTCGCCCCGGTCTCGGGAACCGTCGCCGCGGTCAACTCCGAACTGGCCGACCACCCCGAGCTGTGCAACACCGATCCGTACGGCGATGGATGGGTGGTCGAGATCACCCTGTCCGAGCCCGCGCAGCTGGACTCGCTGTTGTCCGCCGCACAGTACGACGCCAAGGTAGCCTCGGACTAACCACGAGCAGCACTGCTGTCTGAGGAGGAGCCGCAATGCCGTTCTGCACCGACTGTGGGCATGAGAACCCCGAGGGTGCCCGCTTCTGTGCACAGTGCGGCCACCGGCTCGTCAGCGTCGAGGGCGGCGCGGACTCCACCTCCACGTTGAACTTCCGCGGTCCCGACCGCGGTGACGGCGACGGTGACCGACGGCTGACCCCGGACGACGAAGCGGCCATCGACGCGCTGCCGGAGGGAAGCGCGCTGATGGTGGTCCAACGCGGGCCGACAGCCGGGAGCCGGTTCCTCCTCGACGCTGATGAGGTGACCGCCGGCCGGCATCCCGACAGCGAGATCTTCCTCGACGACGTGACGGTCAGCCGACGGCACGCCGTGTTCCGCCGGACCTCCGACGGATACCTCGTCGCCGACGTCGGCAGCCTCAACGGAACCTACGTCAACCGGGACCGGATCGACGAGATCCTGCTTTCCAGCGGCGACGAGGTCCAGATCGGCAAGTTCCGGCTCGCCTACTTCGACCAGGGGGCAGGGGGCCGCCCGCAGTGAGCCCGGCCGTGCCGGCCGGGGCGGGCCGAGGCGCGGGCACGATGAGCATCGGGCAGGTGCTGCGTCAGCTCCGCGAGGAGTTCTCCGACATCAGCATCTCCAAGATCCGGTACCTGGAGGCCGAGGGCCTGATCACTCCTGACCGCGCACCGTCGGGCTACCGCCAGTTCCGGGCGGCCGACGTCGACCAGTTGCGCTACATCCTGTCCGCGCAGCGGGACCACTACCTCCCGCTCCGGGTGATCAAGGAGCACCTCGACGCGATCGCCCGAGGGCTGGAGCCTCCGACCGCCGCGGGGGAGGCGCCCCGTGCACCGCGGGATCTCGGCGCGGAAGCGTCGGCGCCGGACCAGGCGCCGGCAGCCCGGGCCGATCTGCGGTTGTCCCGCGCCGAGCTTCTGGCCAACTCCGGTCTGGACGAGGAGCAGCTGCACCAGGCCGAGGACTTCGGGTTGGTCAACGCCCGCGCCGGAACCGACCAGTACGACGCCACCGCCTTGGCCATCGCCCGGATGGTCGCGGAGATGACGGCGTTCGGGCTGGAGCCCCGGCACCTGCGGGCCGTCAAGACCGCCGCCGACCGGGCGGCCGACCTCGTGGAACAGGCGGTGCTCCCGGCGTCCAGGAGGCGCGACGAACGGGCCCGGGACCGCGCCGCGCAACAACTGGAGGAACTGGCCGGGCTGGCGACCCGCTTGCATGCCGCGCTCGTCCGCGACGCGCTCCCTCCGGTGCGGTAGCGCGCGCGGCGGTCCCGGAGAAGCCCTCACGGGTACGCCGACCCGGACCGCATCTCGGGGTAGGCTGGTGGGCGTGCGTGAGGTAGATGTTGTAGGGGTACGCGTCGAGATGCCGTCGAACCAACCGATCGTGCTCCTGCGCGAAGCCGGGGGAGAGCGGTACCTGCCGATCTGGATCGGCGCGGTCGAGGCCACCGCGATCGCGTTCGCACAGCAGGGGGTGGAACCGCCGCGGCCGATGACCCACGACTTGTTGAAGGACGTGCTCACCGCCACCGGCAACGAGTTGTCCGAGGTCCGCATCACCGAGGTCCGCGACAACGTGTTCTATGCGTTGCTGATCCTCAGCCAGGGAGCGGAGGTCAGTGCCCGGCCCTCGGACTCGATCGCGCTGGCGCTGCGCACCGGCAGCCGGATCGTATGCGCCGAGGAAGTCCTGGACGAGGCCGGCTTGGCCGTGCCCGATGACCAGGAGGAAGAGGTCGAGAAGTTCCGGGAGTTCCTCGACCAGATCAGCCCGGAGGACTTCGGCGGCTCCCGGGGGTGATCACCCTTACCCTCAACTTGAGATTGAGAGTTCGTCGCTTTGTCGCGTCGGCGTGTCCGTTGACGCAGGGTGAGGTGTCGCCGTACGGTCGAACCGGAAAGTTCGACGCTGTAAGTCCGAGGGTGTAACTTTCACCGCCGTTGCACGCGGCGGGCGGCGGGCGATGAGTGACGGAGGTTGGCGTGCCAGGACAGTCAGAACATCCGGCGGGGAGCAGTATCCCGGCGGAGGAGGAGCACGCAGTCAGCCGGGCCAGCGAGCAGGGGTTGCTGTTCGACGACGACGTGGCACCGTTGCCCAGCGACGTCGGTTACCGGGGCCCGACCGCCTGCAACGCGGCCGGCATCACCTATCGCCAGCTGGACTACTGGGCGCGGACGGGGCTGGTCGAGCCCACGGTGCGGACGGCCACCGGTTCGGGCACCCAGCGCCTGTACTCCTTCCGCGACATCTTGTTGCTGAAGGTCATCAAGCGCCTGCTGGAGGCGGGGGTGTCGCTCCAGCAGATCCGGCAGGCCGTGCGGCACCTGCGCGAACGCGGCACCGATGACCTCACCGAGGTGACGCTGATGAGCGACGGCGCCAGCGTGTACGAGTGTCGTTCCAACGACGAGGTCATCGACCTGCTGCGCGGCGGACAAGGCGTGTTCGGGATCGCCATCGGCGGGGTGTGGCGGGAGATCGAGGGTTCGCTGTCCTCCCTGCCGAGTGAGCGCGCCGAACCGGTCGCCGAGCACCCCCACGATGAGCTCGCGGCCCGTCGGGCGGCTCGGCTGAGCAGCTGAGGCTCGCCCGCTCGTCCGGTGCGCGTGGCGCAACGACGGGTGCGGGGGAGCGGTGCTGGTAGGGTAAACGTGCCGTCACGGGCACGCGGGAGAGACCGGCCCCGGCCGGCGCCGAAGGGGCAACTCCTCCCCGGAACCTCTCAGGCCACCGGACCGTGTGTACGCAGGCGACTCTGGAGTGCGCGTCACGACAGAGGGGAGGCTCGGATGTGCCCGCCACCGGAGGAGCCTTCAGATGCCTGACCAGATCTCGACCGACCACCCCGAAGCACCCCAGGGCTTCGCCGCCCGTCACATCGGTCTGCACCCCGCCGACGAGGCAGAGATGCTCAAGGCACTGGGGTACGCCGGCATCCAGGACCTCGTCGCGGCGGCCGTGCCACCGGCGATCCGCACCGACGAGCCGCTGGACCTCCCCCTCCCGCTGACCGAGGTCGCCGCCGCCGACCGGCTGCGCCGGCTCGCCGAACGCAACCGCCCGCTGGTGCCGATGATCGGGCTGGGGTACCACGGGACCATCACCCCGGCGGTGATCCGGCGCAACGTGTTGGAGGACCCGTCCTGGTACACCGCCTACACGCCGTACCAGCCGGAGATCTCCCAGGGCCGTCTCGAGGCGCTGCTGAACTACCAGACCATGGTCGCCGACCTCGCCGGTCTGCCCACCTCCAACGCGTCCCTGCTGGATGAGGCGACCGCTGCGGCGGAGGCGATGACGCTGGTACGCCGCGCCAACCGCAAGAACCGGTCGCCGCGGTTCGTTGTGGACAGCGACTGTCTGCCGCAGACCATCGACGTCCTCCGCACCCGGGCCCAGGCCGTCGGGGTCGAACTGGTCATCACCGACCTCGACCGGGAGACACCCTCCGGTGACTACTGCGGCGTGCTGGTGCAGTACCCCGGTGCCTCCGGCAAGATTCGTGACCCCCGACCGGTCATCGAGGCAGCACACGAGCACAACGCGCTCGTGGTCGTCGCGACCGATCTGCTGGCGCTGACGCTGCTGGAGTCACCCGGTGAGCTCGGTGCGGACGTGGCCGTCGGCTCCAGCCAACGATTCGGGGTCCCGTTGTTCTACGGCGGCCCCCATGCGGGCTTCATGGCGGTCCGTTCCGGTCTGGAGCGGAACCTGCCCGGACGGCTGGTCGGAGTGTCCGTCGACGCCGAGGGCCAGCCGGCGTACCGGCTCGCCCTGCAGACCCGGGAACAGCACATCCGCCGCGACAAGGCCACGTCGAACATCTGCACCGCCCAGGTGCTGCTCGCTGTCGTGGCCTCCATGTACGCCGTCTATCACGGCCCCGACGGCCTCAGCTCGATCGCCGCCCGCGTGCATCGGCGCGCCGCCGCGCTCGCGCAGGCGCTCCGTGAGAGCGGGCTCGACGTGGAGCATGCGGAGTTCTTCGACACGGTGTCGGTGCACGTTCCGGGCCGGGCCGAGGCAGTACGCGACCGTGCTCACCAGCGCGGCATCCACGTGTACGCCGACGGTGCCGACCGGGTCGCGGTCGCGGTGTCCGAGGTGACCACGATCGACCACCTCAGCGCCGTCGTGGAGTCCTTCGAGGTGAGCGGGGTCGACCTCGATGCCGTCGTGCAGGACGCGGACAGCGTCGTCCCCGAGGCGCTGCGCCGGACGACGCCGTTCCTGACACACCCGGTGTTCCACGCCCACCGCTCCGAGACCCAGCTGCTGCGTTATCTGAAGCGACTGGCCCTGCGTGACTACGCCCTCGACCGTGGCATGATCCCGTTGGGGTCATGCACGATGAAGCTCAACGCGGCCACCGAGATGGAGCCCATCAGCTGGCCCGGGTTCGCCGACCTGCACCCGTTCGCGCCGGCCGGTGACGCCGAGGGGTACCGCGTCCTCATCGCCGAGCTGGAGACGTGGCTGGCGGAGATGACCGGCTACGCACGGGTCTCGGTCCAGCCGAACGCGGGGTCCCAGGGCGAGATCGCAGGGCTGCTGGCGATCCGCGCCTTCCACCGCGCCTCCGGTGCGGACCAACGAGACGTCTGCCTGATCCCGTCCAGCGCCCACGGCACCAACGCCGCCTCGGCGGTGCTGGCAGGAATGCGGGTGGTGGTGATCGGGGCGGCCGAGGACGGCAGCGTCGACCTGGAGGACCTGCGCAGCAAGTGCGCCGAACACGCCGACGACCTCGCTGCGGTGATGGTGACCTACCCCTCCACCCACGGGGCGTTCGAGACCGGCATCGGCCAGCTGTGCCAGATCGTGCATGACCACGGCGGCCAGGTGTACCTCGACGGCGCCAATCTCAACGCGTTGCTCGGACTGGCCAAGCCGGGGGAGTTCGGCGGTGACGTGTCGCACCTGAACCTGCACAAGACGTTCTGCATCCCGCACGGCGGGGGCGGACCCGGTGTCGGCCCGGTCGCGGTGCGCGAACACCTCGCCCCGTACCTGCCCAGCCACCCGCTGCACCCCGATACCGAGCAGCGGTCCGGGCTGGGGCCGGTCGCCGCGGCGCCGTACGGGTCCGCCGGGATCCTCCCGATCTCGTGGGCCTACATCGCCATGATGGGAGCCGACGGCCTCACCGCTGCGACGCAAGCCGCCATCCTGTCCGCGAACTACCTGGCGCGACGGCTGGGGGAGCACTACCCGGTGCTGTACACCGGCGCCAACGGCGTCGTCGCACACGAATGCATCCTGGACCTGCGGGACCTGACCAAGCGCAGCGGCGTCACCGTCGACGACGTCGCCAAGCGCCTGATCGACTACGGCTTCCACGCTCCCACCATGAGTTTTCCGGTGCCGGGGACGTTCATGGTGGAGCCCACCGAGTCGGAGAGCCTGGAGGAGCTGGAGCGGTTCTGCCAGGCGATGGAGTCCATCCGGGCCGAGATCGATGACGTGGAGTCCGGCCGGATCTCCCACGAGGACAGCCCGCTGGCCCATGCTCCGCACACCACCCGGGCCACCGTCGTCGGCGACTGGGACCGGGCCTACCCGCGGGCGACCGGGGCGTTCCCGACCGGGCCCGATCCCGACAAGTACTGGCCCCCCGTGGCCCGCATCGACCAGGCGTACGGCGACCGGCACCTCGTGTGCTCCTGTCCCGACCCGAGCGCGTTCGCTGAATGAGACCCGGTCGGCGGCGCGGCGGGGAGGGGTCGCAGGACTAGCGAACGGGGTGGCCGTAGATCTCCGGGTTGGTGTCGGTCGGCCGGTGCGGGCCGATCACCTCACCGCTGGGGAGAACCTCACCGGTGTCCTCGAACAGGACGACGCCGTTGCAAAGCAGACTCCACCCCTGCTCAGGGTGGGTCGCCACGGTGTGCGCAGCCTCGCGGTCGGGCGCGTCCGCCGACGGACACGCGGGCTGGTGGGGGCAGGGTGCCCCGGTCTGCGTGTGTCTCACCCATCCATTGTGCAACGAACCGTCGGCAGATGCGCGCCTCCGGGTCGGCCGGGCCCAGATGTTATCGGGCTGTGAGGTTTGTCGTGACCTCGTCGTCACCCGGCGCCGGGCGCGGGTCAGGCCCCTCGGGGATGATCCGGTCCGGGTGGGTGTAGGCGACGAAACGGGTGTCCCTGGTGAAGCCGCAGACGGTGATCCCGGCCCGTTCGGCGAGATCGAGCGCCAGGCTCGACGGGCCGCCCACCGCCACGATGACCGGCAGCTGGCCCGCCACCGCCTTGGTGACGATGTCGAAACCGACCCGCCCGCTGACGCACAGCACCGAGTCCGCCCCGTAGTCGACCACCTCCAGGATCCGAGCACCGAGGACCTTGTCCACCGCGTTGTGCCGGCCGACGTCCTCGCGTACGGCGAGCGGGCGTCCGGCGACGTCGAACACGCCGGCGGCGTGGAGTGCCCCGGTGGCGCCGAAGACCGGTTGTGCCTGGCGAAGCCTGGTGGGGAGGCTGCGAACCGTGGCCGCCGACACCGTCATCGGGCTGGACACCGGTCCACCGACCGGGGCGAGGACGTCATCGATGCTCTGCCGGCCGCACACACCACACGCTGAGGACACCGACGTGAACCGATCAGCGGGACGCGTCGCAGGTGGCTCATCGACGCTCACCGTGACCACGTTGAACAACTGCTCCTGCGGAAGCTGCGGGTCTCGGCAGTAGGACACGGTGTGCGGGCGCTGCCCCGGGCCCAAGACGCCCTCGGAGAGCAGGAACCCGGCGGCGAGCTCGAAGTCCGCGCCCGGCGTCCGCATCGCGACCGCCACCCGAACCGGTGGTTGTCCGGGCCAGCCGAGCCGGATCTCCAGCGGCTCCTCGGTCACCACCTGGTCCGGATGGCTGCGGGCGCCAGACGTGGAGAACTCCCGCGCGCGCTCCCGTGTGGTGGGCCCCGGCCTGGGAACAACACTCACAAAGCCCAGGGTACTCACGCGGTACGGTGTCCGCCGTACCCGACATTTGGGAAACCCTCAGGTAGCGCACCTAGGCTGTAAGGCGAGATTCTCCGACACTGCGCGGGTTCCGGAGAGGGCAGCAGGGGATATGAGTGTAGACGTCGAACCGGAGGCATCCCGGGACCAGGTCGTGTCCCGTGCGCCGGCTCCCGGCTGGGTCTACCCCGGGGAAGAGCGGGACCGCCGCAACCTGCGCCGTGGGCTCGCGTGGGGCTTCGGGTCGGTGGTCGCGTTCGCTGCCTACACCTGGCTGGCGGTGCAGTGGAAGCCGATCATCGGGTTCGACTCCTGGATCGCGGAGGACCGCCATTTCTATGCCATCTTCCCGGTGCTGCGGGCGCTGAACCATATCGGCCAGCGGATGTTCTGCCTCCCGGTGCTGGGGCTGGTGCTGGTGGCAGTCCTCTGGCGCCACCGGGTGATCCGGCCGCTCGTTGCCAGTGCTGCGGCGGTGTTCGTCAACAACCTTGCCGTGCTGATCCTGAAAGTGTGGCTGGGGCGGGGGATGCCGCTGCATGTACGCCCCGAGTTCTTCATCGGGGGACAGGAGTACCCGAGCGGCCACACCGCCAACATCATCGTCGTGTTCGGGCTGTGCGTGTACCTGCTGAGCCGTTATGAGCTGGTGGGGGAGAAGGGCACCCGCCGGATGATGTGGGCGCTGGGTGGACTGTCGCTGCTGATGATCTTCGTCTCGCTGTTCCTGCGTTGGCACTGGCTCAGCGACCTGATCGCCGGGTACTTCATCGGCGGCGGGATCCTGGGTCTCGCGGTCGCGCTGGATGCCTGGATGTCCAGCCGGGCACGTCGGCTGGCCGCACAGGAGGCCAGGCTGTCTGATCCCCCGCAGGGACGAGGGGGCGTAGGGGGAGGCGCGGCTACATCTCCTCGTGCGTCATCGGGTCACCGTCGAACAGCCGTCCGTCCGGGCGGCCGAGCGCGGAGATCGCCGCCACCTCGTCGTCGGTGAGCTCGAAGCCGAACACGTCCAGGTTCTCCCGCTGCCGGTCCGGCGTCGCGGACTTCGGGATCGGCAGCGACTCGAGCTGGAGGTGCCACCGGAGGATCACCTGTGCGGGGGAGACCCCGTAGCGCTTGGCCGGCTCGGCCACCGCCGGTTCGGTGAACGGCGCCTGCCTCTTGCCCAGGGGGCTCCAGGCCTCGGTCCGGATTCCCCGGTCGGCGTTCGCGCGCCGCATGTCCTGCTGGGGGAAGTACGGGTGCATCTCGATCTGGTTGACCGCGGGGGTGACCCCGGTGTCCTCGATGACGTGGTCCAGGTGTTCGGCGGTGAAGTTGGAGACACCGATCGCCTTGACCAGGCCGCGTTCGCGGAGGTCGACCAACGCGCGCCACGCCTCGACGTACCTGCCCTGGCCGGGGTTGGGCCAGTGGATCAGGTGCAGGTCGAGGTACTCCAGTCCGAGGCGTCGCAGTGACGTCTCTGTGGACCGGACCGCGTCGTCGTAGCCGTGGTGGCGGCCGGGGATCTTGCTGGTCACCAGGACCTCCTCACGCGGCAGCCCCGAGCGGTGGACGGCCTCGCCGACGACCTCCTCGTTGCCGTAGTTCACCGCGGTGTCCAGGAGTCGGTAGCCGTTGTGGAGGGCCGCGGTGATCGCGGAGCGGCCCTCGTCGCCCTTCAGCTGTGCTGTGCCAAAGCCGACCACCGGCAGTGTGGTGGAGTCGTTCAGCGGGTACGTCGGTATCTCCATGGCCCCAACCTAGGGGAGGAGGGGGATCACGCCAAGCGAGTCGCCACGAGCCGGGAGGGGGCATCATACGGCCGCTTGGTCGGTGACCTTCGGCAAGGATAGGGTCCCCGTTC
>CAYLOC010000027.1:0-22013 GCA_964385195.1 uncultured Nocardioidaceae bacterium | reverse complement strand
ACGTCCGCGGCAAGCTCGTCATCGACGTCTGAGGCTGCTCCGGAAGCGGCGTCGGCCTTACCACTCCGCGTAGGAGCCGTCGGCGTGCCGCCAGGTCGGGGTCTGCCACCGCTCCCGCGTGGCGTCAGCGCTGCGGACGGCGGCATCGTCCACCTCGATCCCGAGCCCCGGACCGGTCAGCCGTTCCACGTAGCCGTCGATGAACCGCAGCGGTGCGGTGTCGACCACATAGTCGAGCACGTCGGCACCTTCGTTGTAGTGGATACCGATGCTCTGCTCCTGGATCAGATGGTTGGGGGCGGCGAAGCCGACCTGGAGCGAGGCGGCGAGCGCAATGGGCCCCAAAGGGCAGTGCGGAGCAAGGTGCGCGCCGTACACCTCTGCCAACGACGCGATCCTGAGCACCTCGCTGATCCCGCCGGCGTGAGAGAGATCCGGCTGCACCACTGCGACTCCGGCCTGCAGTGCAGGGAGGAACTCCTGCCGCGAGTAGAGCCGTTCTCCCGTGGCGATGGGAAGCACGGTACCGGCGACGAGCCGACCAAGCAGGTGGCTATTCTCGGGAATCACGGGCTCCTCGAGGAACATCGGCTGCAGCGGTTCCAACCGTGCGGCAAGTCGCCGGGCGTCGGCCAGGGCGAACCGGCCGTGCAGGTCGATCGCGACATCACGACCCGGTCCCAGCACCTCCCGTGCGCTGTGCACCCGTGCCTCGACCGCGTCGAGTGCCTCCGCAGCGGCCAGCGGGGGCATTGCTCCACTCGCATTCATCTTCACTGCGGTGAACCCGGAGTCGACTCGTGCGGCGACCGCCTCCGCCACCTCCGACGGGTCATCACCACCGACCCAGCCGTAGACCCGGATCCGGTCCCGCACCGGCCCGCCCAACAACTGGTGCACGGGCACCCCGAGAGACCGTCCGGCGATGTCCCATAGCGCCTGGTCCAGGCCGGCCACCGCGCTGGACAAGACCGGCCCGCCGCGGTAGAAGCCGCTCTTGGTCATCCGCTGCCAGTGATCCTCGATCCGCATCGGATCGGCACCCAGCAAGAGCGCAGACAGTTCGTCGACGGCCGCACGGACAGTGTCGACCCGGCCTTCCACGACCGGCTCACCCCAGCCGACGACCCCGGTGTCGGTCTCCACCCGCACGAACAACCAGCGCGGAGGGACCGCGAACGTCTCCACTCCTACGATCTGCACCGGTGCCACTATCCCTTGGTGGCCCCGGAGGTGAGGCCGGACACGATGTAGCGCTGCGCGAAGAGGGCCACCACGATGATCGGCAGAGTCATGATGACGGCCGCCGCCATGATCGCGCCCCAGTCGATACTGGCGTAGGAGACGAAGTCGAACACCGCCACCGGGAGGGTCTTGGTGTGTGCACCGGAGAGCACCAGTGCGAACATGAAGTTGTTCCAGGAGAAGATGAAGGACAAGATCCCGGCGGTGGCAATGCCGGTCAGCGAGATCGGTACGACGATCCGGAAGAACGCCCCGATCGGCGTCAATCCGTCCACCTGCGCCGCCTCCTCGAAGTCCGTGGGCAGCGAGTCGAAGTACGACATCATGATGTACAGACTGATCGGGATGAGGATGAACATGTGTGACAACACCAGTACGCCGTACCCGCCGACCAGCCCTAGCTTGGCGAACACGTAGTACCACGGCACAAGCAGCGAGATCCCGGGGATCACCCGCGCCATCAGTACCAGCAGCGCCGAGCGTCGCATCATGAACCGGCTCATCGAGTAGGCGGCCGGAACGCCGATCAGGAGCGAGATCACGGTCGCACATGCGGCGATGAAGAAACTGTTGAACAGGAACTGGCCGTAGTTGTCCTTGCCGAGTACCGCGGTGTAGTTCTCCAACGTGGGGGAGAAGTTGAAAGACCGGTGTACGTCGTGAATGTCGACGTTGGTCTTCAGCGATGCGAGAACCATCCACAGCAGTGGCACGAGGAACACGATGACCACGACAGTGATCGCGACCGGTCGGAAGACCCGGTAGCTTCGTGAGCTCATCGGCTGTCGGGTGCGTGGGCGGGGTCTTCTTGCGGTGGGGTTGGGACGGGTGGTGGTGGCGGTCGTGGTCATGACTGCCGCTCCTTCCGCCGGATGGTGAGAAGGGTCATGATTGCGACGATCATCAAGAAGAACAGGATCAGCACCGCAGAGGCGATCCCGTAGCTGTTGTACTTGAAACTCAACCCATAGACATAGATGTTGAGCGTCTCGGCCTCGTGGAACGACCCGCCTCCTTGACCCTTGGTCGTGTACAGCAGGTCGAACGTCTTCAGCGCGTCGATGGCGCGGAGGATGATCGCGACCACGACCATCGGACGCAGCATGGGCAGCGTGACGTACCAGAACCGCTTCCAGTTCCCTGCACCGTCGATCCGTGCGGCCTCGTCCTGTTCGTCCGGAAGCGCGGTGAGTCCCGCGAGCAGGATGATCGCGATCATCGGGGTGAACTCCCACACGTCGACCATGATCAAGGTGGGCAAGGTGCTGTCGGGGGAGGAGAGCCACGGTTGTGCGGGGATCCCGAAGAGGCCCAGCAGCCGGTTCGCGGCACCGATGTTCGGCTCGAAGATCAGCCGCCACATCATCGCCACGGCCACTGGGGTTGCCACGAACGGAAGCAGTACCGTCACCCGGACCCAGCGTTGGGCCCGGAACGGCCGCCAGAGCAGGAGCGCGATGGACATCCCCAGCACCAGCTCCAACGCCAATGCTCCGCCGGTGAATACGAACGTTCGCGCCACCGCCGGCCAGAACCGGTCGGTGTCGGTGAGCACGTCGACATAGTTCGACAGGCCAACGAACGACTTCGGGTTACGGACTGAGCCGTGTGCATCGGTCAGGGAGAGGTAGAGCGTCCACAGCAGTGGAAAGCCGATCAGAATCGCGGTGAACACCATGGCAGGTGCAGCGAGCACCCATTTCCGGTGTCGGTTGGACCAGTCCGAGAACGCGCGGTACGTCGGATGGTTGCGGATGACCGCCGTACTCACTCTTCACCTCGTCTCTGGGTTCGGGCATTGCGGGAGGACCAGACCCCGTGGGGCGAGTTCTGATCCTCCCGCACTCCGTGCTGGACTAGTCGTTCTCAGAGTCCAAGATCTTCTGGAACGCCTGGGAGGCCTTGTCAGCGGCCGATGTGACGTCCCCGCCCTGGATGGCAGTGACGATGGGCGCACCCACCGCCTCTCGGGCCTCGGCCACGTTGATCACCACCGGGCGGTCGTGCCCGACACCGGTCTCTCCGGCTTCGGCGGTGGCGGTGGCGATGCCCTTCGGGAAGGTGGAGGTTCCCTCAGGGTCCTTCCATACCGACGTGCGTGATCCGGGGACGCCTTCCTTCTGGATCTTCAGCATCTCGTCCTTGCTGGTCGCCCACTTGATGAACTTCCACGCATTGTCCTTGTGTGGTGATGCGGCGTTGATGCCTAACGCCCAGGCCGCCACGTTGTAAGGCTTGGAGCCTGCTGGACCGGCCGGGAACGGCGCGAACGCGACCTGGTCAGCCACCTTGGACTTCTTGGGGTCGGTGGCGTTCGCGTACAGGCTGGAGGCGTCGGTGTAGAACGCTGCCTTGCCCTGGGTGAAGATCGCCATCGCCTCGGGCCAGCTCATGTCGGTGCTGACCTGCGCCGGGCCGTAGTCGTGGATGAGTCCGCCGTAGTACTCGTAGGCCTTCTTCGCCGCGTCGGAGTTGATCGCGGACTTGCCACTGTCGTCGACCCACTGACCGCCGAAGCTGTACAAGTACCCCGAGAACTGGGTGACCGCTGCGGACCGGTCGGTCCGGGCGACGAACCCCGCGACGTTGGGGTTTTGTTGGTGGATCTTCGCCGCCGCGGCCTTGAGCTCCTTCAGTGTCTTCGGCACATCCAGGCCGGCTTTCGCCAGTAGGTCCTTGCGGTAGTAGAGCACCTCACACTCGGTGATCATCGGGACTCCGATCACCTCGTCCTGGTACGTGGTCAGCGACCGTGGACCCTTCTGGAAGTCGCTCCAGTTCCAGTCCGCCGCGTCGTTGACGCGGTCGGTGAGGTCGGCGAAGTACCCGTTCTGGGCGAACAGCTTCCCGGCTTGCAGCGGCCGGTACATCATCACGTCGATGTCTTCGCTGCCGGCGTTGAGCTTGACCTTGTACTGGTCGATGAGCTGGTCCTCACTGAGCTGCGTGACCTCGACATTGAGCCCGGTCTCCTTCTCGAACGCGGGCAGGTCCTTCTTGATGACGTCGGTCCAGACGTGGTTGGCCAGCGTTACGTGCAGCGTGTCGCTGGATCCGGAACCGGAACCGCCGCAGGCGGTCAAGGCGCCCATCGCCAGAACCGCTGTGATCGTCGCGGCCCCCGCGATTCGTGTTCTTCGATGCCGCTTCATGGGACTCCGATCTGCTCCGGCTGCACCGGTGCGACCGAGCAGCCACGGACAAGTAATCTGATGCGATTGGTGAGTGTAGTGATTCAAGTCATACTTTTACAAGGGTAAAAGTTCATGAGTATGATCTTCATGGACGGGGTTCGGAGTGGGGGACGCCTCTCGGACTCGCAGGCGTAGGAGGAGGACCGCGTGCCAGGCCAAGCCGATCACGACGATTGTGAGGTTCACGACGGTCACTCCGAGGATGTCGATCAGGGAGCCGCGGACCTGAATCCGGGCAGCGCTGCCAGGGCGTTGACGGGCCTGCATGCCCAGGTCCTGGACCGCCTCGGGCTTGCCGTCAGCAACGGGAACCTGGCGGCGGGGACCGTCGTCCGCATCGAGGAGTTGGGGCGGCGCTTCGGCGTCTCCCGGTCGGTGGTCCGCGAGGTCGTCCGTGTTCTGGCGTCGATGGGGATGGTGACCTCACGCCGACGCGTGGGAGTGCAGGTGCTGCCCGCGTCGGAGTGGAACGTCTACGACCCGCAGGTGATCCACTGGAGACTCGCCTCAGCGGACCGGGTTGCCCAACTCCGCTCCCTCACCGAGTTACGGGCAGCGGTCGAGCCGGAAGCCGCTCGGCTCGCAGCCGAGCGTTCTTCACCCTCCGATGCCAGCGACCTCATCGGCTTGGCCGGCCGGTTGTGGGCGGCCGGACGGGAAGGGGACAGCGAGCTGTTCCTGCGGTTAGATATCGACTTTCACCGGATCGTGCTGGCGAGCTCCGGGAATGAGATGTTCTTACAACTGCACGGCCTGGTCGCCGAGGTTCTCTCCGGCCGGACCCACTACGGCATGATGCCGTCGTACCCGCACCGGGAGGCGCTGCAGTGGCACGTCGACGTTGCGGGCGCGATCCAGCGGTCGGATGCGGAACTGGCCTACAACACCATGCTGCGCATCATGCAGCGGGCGATGTCGGAGATGAAGGCGTTGTGGGCCGACGAGGACGTCTCCTGATCGTCCGCACCTCCGCAGGATGAGACCGCAGTGCCCACGTCGGAAATCACTGGATGGTGGGTGGCACCGGTTTGCGATGAGTTTTGCGTCGTTCGACCGTCGATACTTCGTGCAGGGACCACCCGGCCCTGTGACGCACGGGCGAGGAGGATCAACACATGGTCAGCACACGTGTCTGGGTTGGAACCCGCAAGGGGGCGTTCTGCCTGGCTTCAGACGAGCGACGCACGGAGTGGACGGTCGAGGGCCCGTACTTCCCGGGATGGGAGATCTACCACGTCAAGGGGTCGCCGCTCGACCCCGACCGGGTCTACGCGTCGCAGTCCAACGGCTGGTTCGGGCAGGTCATCCAACGCTCCGACGACGGCGGCGCAACCTGGGAGGCGGTCGGCAACGACTTCTCCTACGACGGGGTCCCCGGCAAGCACCAGTGGTACGACGGGACACTGCGTCCCTGGTCCTTCACCCGCGTGTGGGACCTCGAACCCTCCGTCCATGATGTCGACACGGTCTACGCGGGCGTCGAGGACGCAGCGCTGTTCAAGTCCACCGACGGCGGGAGGGAGTGGACGGAACTCTCCGGGCTCCGGCAACACGACACAGGACCGCAGTGGCAGCCCGGCGCCGGCGGCATGTGCCTGCACACGATCGTGCAGCACCCGTCCGACGCCGAGCGGCTCTACATCGCGATCTCTGCTGCCGGCGCCTTCCGCACCGACGACGGCGGGCAGACCTGGCGGCCGATCAACAAGGGCCTGCGTTCCGGCGAGATCCCCGACCAGGACACCGAGGTCGGCCACTGCGTCCACCGCATCGCCATGCACCCGTCGTCCCCGGACGTGCTGTATATGCAAAAGCACTGGGACGTCATGCGAAGCAACGATGGTGGCGGCGTCTGGTCCGAGGTCAGCGGGAACCTGCCGACCGACTTCGGTTTCCCGATCGCGGTGCACGCCCATGAGCCCGAGACCATCTATGTGGTGCCGATCACCAGCGACTCTCACCACTTCCCCCCGGAGGGAAAGCTGAGCGTCTACCGCAGTCGCACCGGGGGCGAGGAGTGGGAGGAGCTCACCACCGGGCTGCCGCAGCAGCACTGCTACGTCAACGTGCTGCGCGGAGCGATGGCGGTGGACCAGCACGAGTCGTGCGGCGTGTACTTCGGCACCACCGGGGGGCAGGTCTACGCCTCGAATGACTCCGGCGACACCTGGGCCCCGATCGTGCGCGACCTGCCGGCGGTACTGTCGGTCGAGGTCCAGACGCTGAGGTGAGTGCAGTGAGTACATCCGTCCGCGTGGTGCTCCCCGCCCATCTGCGGGCGATGGCGAAGGTCGACGGCGAGGTCCGGGTCGATCTCGCCGAGGAAGTCACCCAGCGAACGGTCCTCGACGCCCTCGAGGCGCGGTTCCCGATGCTGCTGGGCACGATCCGTGACCGGTCCACCCACCGCCGTCGCGCATTCGTGCGGTTCTACGCCTGCCAGCAGGACCTGTCCCACGAGGAGCCGGATGCGCCGCTGCCCGAGCTGGTCGTCAGCGGGTCCGAGCCGTTCTTGATCGTCGGCGCCATGGCCGGAGGCTGACGCCGTACCTCCCTGCGTCCGGGCAGGTACGGCGGCGTAACCTGCCCGGAGAAGGAGGTGCAGATGGACATCGCCATGCAGGCCGGTGGCCGGATGATCAACGGGGCGGACGGAGACGAGATCGAGGCGTATACCGCCGGACCGGTCGACGTAGCCCCGGTCGGCGGTGTGCTGGTGATCCACCACATGCCCGGGTTCGACGCCGCGACGAAGGAGATCACCCGCCGGTTCGCGTCCTGGGGCTATGCCGCGATCTGCCCCAACCTGCACTATCGGGAGGCGCCCGGCGCGGACTCCGACGACGCCGCGGCCGCGAACCGGGCAGCCGGCGGAGTCCCCGACCAGCGGTTCCTCGGTGACGCGCGGGCAGCCGTGGAGTACCTGCGGTCCCTGCCGGAGAGCAACGGCAAGGTCGGCTGCATCGGGTTCTGCTCCGGGGGCCGCCAGTCGGTCCTGGCAGCCTGCCATCTGCCGCTGGACGCCGCCGTGGACTGCTACGGGGCGTTCGTCACCGATTCACCCCCCGAGGAGATCGGCGCCAGCATGACCTCGGTGATCGACCAGCTGGACGGCATCTCCTGCCCGGTGCTGGGGCTGTTCGGCAACGAGGACTCCCATCCCGCACCGGACGGCGTGGCTACCTTGGACAGCCGGCTCACCGAACTGGGGGTCGACCACGAGTTCCACTCCTACGACGACGCGGGGCACGCGTTCTTCGCCGTCGACCGGCCGTCCTACCGGCAGCACGCCGCCGTGGACGGCTGGCAGCGGATCCAGGACTTCTATGCGCGGCACCTCGGCGTACCGGGAGAGTGAGAGCAGACATGTGCACGTACGTGACCGAGCAGCGACCGGCCGAGGGCAGCGGTAAGGCGGGCGGGCGGTGGTTCCCCCTGACTACGAGCACCGCCTACTACGACCACCCGGTGTCGGCGCAGGCCGAGCACACCCTCAACCTGGACTTCGCCAACCCCGGGCGCGGGGCGGGCGAGCGGGTGGCGGTCGAACTGACCACCGAGTCGGCACTGGGAGTGGTCGACGCCATCGTCTCGGTGCTCGCGCAGGTCCCGGAGGACCTCAGCGGTGTTGACCCGCAGGCCATGGTCCGGGTCCGTGACACCCTTGCCGACGCCCACCGTGCCCCCGTGCCGCAGGTTTGAGGGGGTCAGCCCCACCGCCGTACCCTGAGATGGCCATGACCGAGACCCTCACCGCCACACCGACCACGGCCCGCACGTACCAGGTCCGCACGTACGGCTGCCAGATGAACGTGCACGACTCCGAACGGCTCGCCGGGGTGTTGGAGGACGCCGGCTACGTGCGCGCGGACGAAGGAACGCAGGCCGACGTGGTCGTGTTCAACACCTGCGCGGTGCGGGAGAACGCCGACAACCGGCTCTACGGCAACCTCAGCCACCTCGCGCCGGTCAAGACCGAACGCCCCGGGATGCAGATCGCGGTCGGGGGCTGCCTGGCGCAGAAGGACCGCTCGGAGATCACCCGTCGAGCGCCGTACGTCGACGTCGTGTTCGGCACCCACAACCTCGGCTCGCTGCCGGTGCTGCTGGAGCGTGCCCGGGTCCGGGCCGAGGCGCAGGTGGAGATCCTGGAGTCGCTGGAGGTGTTCCCGTCGACCCTGCCGACCCGCCGGGAGTCCGCCTACGCCGGGTGGGTGTCGGTGAGCGTGGGGTGCAACAACACCTGCACGTTCTGCATCGTGCCGAGCCTGCGGGGCAAGGAGAAGGACCGACGTCCCGGAGACATCCTTGCCGAGGTCCGCGCGCTGGTCGCCGACGGCGCGTTGGAGGTGACGCTGCTCGGCCAGAACGTCAACGCCTACGGGGTGGAGTTCGGGGACCGGTACGCGTTCGGCAAGCTGCTGCGCTCCTGCGGGGAGATCGAGGGCCTGGAACGGGTTCGGTTCACCTCACCGCACCCGCGTGACTTCACCGACGACGTGATCGCCGCGATGGCCGAGACGCCCAATGTCATGCCGCAGCTGCACATGCCGTTGCAGTCGGGGTCGGACAAGGTGCTGAAGGCGATGCGTCGTTCCTACCGGCGCAACCGCTACCTCGGCATCATCGACCGGGTGCGCGCGGCGATGCCGGACGCGGCGATCACGACCGACATCATCGTCGGGTTCCCGGGTGAGACGGAGGAGGACTTCGCCGACACGATGGACCTGGTACGGCGGGCCCGGTTCACCGGCGCGTTCACGTTCTTGTACTCCAAGCGGCCCGGTACTCCCGCGGCCGAGCTGCCCGACCAGGTGCCGCACGACGTCGCCCAGGAGCGTTACGAGCGGCTGGTGTCGCTGGTCAACGACATCGCCTGGGAGGAGAACCGCCGGTTCGAGGGCCGCGACGTGGAGGTGCTCATCGCCGAAGGGGAGGGCCGCAAGGACGGCCAGACCCACCGGCTCTCCGGGCGTGCGCGTGACAACCGGCTGGTGCACCTCAACCCCGACGGCCAGCCGATCCGCCCCGGTGACATGGTGACCGCCCGGGTGACCCACGCGGCCCCGCACCACCTCGTCTGCGACGCCCCGCCGGTCGACGTACGCCGCACCCGGGCCGGCGACGCCTGGGAGGCCGCCCACACCCACTCCACCGATTCGTCCGACCCGGGCCAGGTCTTTCTCGGGATGCCTAGTCGGACGAGTCGCTGAAACCGTAGGTGAGCACCGGCGGCAGGTCATCGCGACGGAGCCGGTCCAGCACGACCCTCTCGTGCGGTACGACGGGATCAGGCAGCGCGTCGAGCGGGTACCACCGCAGTTCCGCGCACTTGCGACGCTCCACGATCTGTGGCTCCCCGGCCCAGTCATGGCAGGCGAAGAAGAAGTCCACCCGTTCATCGATCGCCTGTCCGTTTCCGTGGGTTCGGTGCATCGCGCACAGCGGCCGCAGCGCCGCTCGTGCCACGTCCACCGCGAGCTCCTCGCGTGTTTCGCGCACGGCGGCGGCGTACGCCGACTCCCCGGCCTCGACGTGTCCGGCAGCGCCGGCAGCCCAGTAGCCGTCGCGGTAGCCGGTGTTCTGCCGCAGTTGCAGCAGCACCTCGGGACCGCGGCGGAGCAGCACGTAGGAGGCGGGGACGACCTGGAAGCGGAGCACGGCCCGACTGTAGCGGTAGCAGCCGGCGTGTCACGGTCGCGGCTAGAGTTCTTCCTATGTTGGTCGGTGCGGCGGTCTGCCCCCCGGCCCCGGTGCTGGTACCCGAACTCGCCCCGGGCGCCCCGGCGGAGGTACTGCGAGTGCGCTCGTCGGCGCTGGACGCCGTACGGCGGATCGTCGACGCCGGACCGTCGCGGATCGTGGCGGTGGGAGCCGCGGATGAGCCGGGGGAGTGGGGGAGCGAGGCGATCGGGACGACCCAGCCGTTCGGCCCGGACCTGCGTTTCGGGGGCGGGCTGCTCGGCGTCGACGAGCGTCGCGACGCCAAGCCCGTGCTTCCCGCCGCGTTGACCGTCGCCGCGTACCTGGTGGAGCGGGTCGGCTGGGCCGGCCCCGTCAGCTACGTCGCCGTCACCGACGACGCCGAACCCGAGGCACTGGCGGCGTACGGCGAAGCCCTCGCTGCCGCCCCCGCCGACGAGGGGCCGGCGGCGCTGCTGGTGATGGGAGACGGCAGCGCGAAACGCTCGGTCGGAGCACCGGGATACCTTGACCGCAGGGCAGCCGGGTTCGACCGGGCCGCCCTGGCGGCGCTGGTCGAGGTCCAACCGGAGGGCCTGTTGCGGATCGACCGCGCTCTTGCCCACCAACTCTGGGTCGGCGGCACCCCGGCATGGCAGTTACTGGCCGGGGCACTCTCGGCGGTCCAGCAGTCCGGAGTCGCCGTACACACCGCCGCGCGCTACGACGCCGCGCCGCTCGGGGTCGGCTATTTCGTGGTCGACTTCGTCGTCGCCCGCTCCGGCTGAGTAGGGTTCAGGTTCCGAGCAGGCTCAGGCCGACGACTCGTCGCCGCTCGTCTCGTCGTCGCCGAGTTTGTCCAAGCCCTCCTTGACCTTCTCCTCCCCGGCGTCGATCTTGTCGGAGTACTGGCCACCGGTCTTCTCGTCGACGACGTCACCGGCCTTCTCCACGCCGGCGTCGACCTGCTCGCCGTGTTCCTCGACGGTCTCGGTCGCCTTGGACCGGAACTTGTCCATGAATCCCATGTCTGCCTCCAACGGCTCGGGCACCATCCGGGGATGGCCTGATTGTCCCTATTGTTCTCCATCAGGGCCGGCCTGGCCAGTGGTGCTGGCAGGATGGCCGCCGTGAGCACGTCGACGCAGCGCCCTCCTCCGCCGCCAGTGGTGGCCGTGGTGGGCGCCACGGCCGCTGGAAAAAGCGAGCTAGCGGTCGACCTTGCGCTCCAGCTGGGCGGGGAGGTGGTCAACGGCGACGCGATGCAGATCTACCGGGGGATGGACATCGGTACGGCGAAGCTCCCGGTGGCTGCCCGCCGTGGCGTTCCACACCACTTGCTCGACGTCCTCGATGTGGCCGAGCCGGCCACGGTCGCGGAGTTCCAGGGGTGGGCGCGCCAAGCGATCGAGGACTGCCGCGCGCGGGGGGTAGTGCCGGTCGTGGCCGGCGGCTCCGCGCTGTACCTGCGAGCGGTGCTGGACCAGTTCGAGTTCCCCGGCACCGACCCCGCCGTACGGGCACGGTTGTACCAGGAGCTGGCGGATGAGGGGGTGTCGGCCCTGTACGAGCGGCTGCGTGCGGTCGACCCCGCGGCCGCGGAGGTCATTGACCCCGGGAATGGCCGCCGGGTGGTGCGGGCCCTGGAGGTGATCGAGATGACCGGGCGGCCCTTCCGGGCCCGGCTCCCGCGGCATGTCTACGCGTTCGACCGCGTCGTGCAAGTCGGCATCGCCGTACCGCGCGACGTACTCGATGCACGCATCGACGCACGCGTGGACCGGATGTGGGCCAACGGGCTGGTGGCGGAGGTGCGCGACCTGCGGCGTGCCGGCCTGGACCGGGGCCCCACGGCCAGCAAGGCGCTTGGCTACCGCCAGGTGCTCGCGCTGGTGGCGGGGGACTGCAACGAGAGCGAGGCGCGGGAGGAGACCAAGCGGGCGACGAGGCGGTTCGTACGCCGTCAGCTCGCCTGGTTCCGCAAGGACCCGCGGATCGTGTGGCTGGCCCACGACGACCCGGAGTTGCAGGTCAAGGCGGTGAAGGCCGTACGATCGGTGTGGTGAGGTTCCCTTTTGTCAAAGGCCACGGCACGCAGAACGACTTCGTCGTCCTGCCGGACTTTGACGGCTCCGTCCACGGCGACCTGGACCCCGCGGTGGTCACGGCGCTCTGCCACCGGCGGCGCGGAATCGGTGCCGACGGCGTGCTGCGGGTCATGCGCGCGAAGCCCGACAGCGGTTCGGACTGGTTCATGGACTACCGCAACTCCGATGGCTCGATGGCGGAGATGTGCGGAAACGGGATCCGGGTGTTCGCCCGCTACCTCGCACGGACCGGCCTGATCGACACCGGGAGCCCGCTCAACGTGGGGACACGCGCGGGGGTGAAGCGCACGACGTTCGCCGACGACGGCGAGATCAGCGTCGACATCGGGATCGCCAAGGTCGGGGACCCGGTCTCGGTGGTCGTGGACGGCACGCCGTACGACGCGGTGACGGTCGACGCGGGGAACCCGCACGCGGTCGTGTTCGTCGACTCTCTCGACGACGTCGGAGAACTGCGTACGGCGCCAGAGGTCCCGTCAGAAGCGTTCCCCGACGGGGTCAACGTGGAGTTCGTGATGCCCGGCCACAACCACTCGCTTTCCATGCGCGTCTACGAACGCGGCGCCGGGGAGACACGGTCCTGCGGCACCGGCGCGTGTGCCGCGGTCATGGCCACGGTGCACCGCGACGCGGCCGAGGAGGCAGGCTCGCCCTTGCCGTCGACGTACTCGGTCCAGGTCCCCGGAGGCGTGCTCACCGTCAGCACCGACAGCGACGGCCGCTTGCACCTGAAGGGTCCCGCCGTACTGGTCGCCGAAGGCATCTGGACCGGCTGACCCCTCCCGAGTTGTCAGAAGCTCAGCACGCTATGGCGTGTTCGGCTTCTGACAACTCGGGAGGACGAATGCGCAGCCGAAGCTGAGGAGGAACAACCCAGCGCTCAGCGCAATCACCCACTGCATCGACCCGACGAAAGCGTGCACCGGCAGGAGCTGGAAGAACACCGTCGCGATCAGCGCCACCCCCGCAGCGCCGCCGAACTGCTGCAGCGCGGTGAGCACCCCCGATGCCGAGCCCACCTCGCGCTCGGTCACACCGGCGAGGATGATGTCGAATAACGGCGCGAAGACGCAGCCGCTCCCCAGGCCGGCGACAAGCAAGGCCGGCACCAGGTCCCACGCCGTCGTGCCCATGCCGGTCCAGTGCAGCGTCAGCCACAGCATGCCCATCCCGGCGACCAGCGTCAGCAGGCCGGCTTGAAGGACGGCGCGCCCGTACTTCGGGCCCAGCCATCCGCCGGCCAGCCCAGCGCCGACCGCGATCCCCACCGACCAGGGCACGAACGTCAGCCCTGCCTTCAGCGGCGAGTAGTGCAGGCCCACCTGCGTGAACAGGTTCAACACCAGCATCAGCCCCATGAACCCCACGAACATCGACAAGATCACCGCCATCCCGCCGAGGAACGCCCGCTGGCGGAACAGCGTCGGCTCGATGATCGGATGCCGGGAGCGGCGCTCGCCGGCGAAGAACAGCCAGAACCCCACCAGTGAGCCGGCCATCAGCAGATACGTCCACACCGGCCACCCGAGGCTGCGTCCCTCGATGAGCGGGTAGACCAGCAGCGCCGACGCGAGTGTGAGCAGTACCGCACCCACCGGGTCCAACCGGACCGGCTCCCCGGGCAGCCGCAGCTGCGGCATGAACCGCAAGGCCCCGATCAACGCCAGGACGCCCACGGGGACGTTGATCAGGAAGATCATCCGCCACCCGGTCCCGAACAGGTCAGCGTCGAGCAACACTCCAGCGATGATCGGGCCGGCGATCGAGGCGATCCCCATGACCGGGCCGAACATGGTGAACGCCTTGGCGAGCTCGTCGGCGGGGAAGCTGCCCTTGATGAGGGCCAGTCCCTGCGGCACCATCATCGCCCCGAACAGGCCCTCGACGGCCCGGCAGACGATCAGCATCTCCGGGTTCGCCGCCACCCCGCACAGGATCGAGGCCACGGTGAATCCCGCCATGCCGATGCAGAACATCGTCTTCCGGCCGAGCATGTCGCCGACCCGGGCGCTGACCACGAGCGTGATGGCGAAGGCGAGGGTGTACGCCGCGAGGTACCACTGCATGGTCGTGGTGCCACCGCCCAGCTCTCGGCGGATCGTGGGTGCGGCGATGTTCACGATCGTCGCGTCGACCATGTCGACGCATTCGGCGGCCAGGACGAGCCCGAGCACGATCCAGCGGTAGCGGTAGCCGCGCGACGGTGGTTGCGCTGGAGTCGCCGGAGCCGGAGCCGGCGTACCGGGTGGGGTCGTGAGGGTCGGATCAGTCATGCGTCCCCCTCCAGAACGAACGCTGTTCGAATGATTACGAACACTGTTTTACACGCGAACGATGTTCGTGTCAAGTACAGTGATCGACATGAGCCACCCCCAGATGCCGGCCCCTCCGTTCGGCCGGACGCGTGCGCGCACCCGGGCGAGCCGCAAGCGGCCCCTCACCCTGGAGCGCATCCTCGACGCGGCATTCGCGGTGATGGCTCGGGAGGGTTATTCCGCGGTGACGATGCGACGCCTGGCCGGCGAGCTCGGCACCGGGCCGGCGTCGCTGTACGCCCACATCGAGGGCAAGAGCGAGCTCGATGCGCTGGTCGTGGATCGGGTCTCGGCCGAAGTCGACGTACCGGCACCGGACCCGGAGCGGTGGCAGGAGCAGGTCAAGCAGCTGATGCGTGACACGTTCTCCGCGATGCGGCGTCATCCCGGGGTCGCCAGCGCGTCCGTGGCCTACATCCCCACCGGCCCGGAGGCGATGCGGGTCACCGAGGGCCTGCTCGCGATCCTGCGTGCCGGGGGGCTGAGTGACCAGGTGGCGGCCTACGCCGTCGACCTGCTGCCGCTCTACGTCAGCGCGCACGCGGTGGAGGAGGATGCGCGGCGGAGGCTCGCCCCCGGGGAGCCGACCCCGGAGGCCGACGAGGCGTTCCTGTCGCGGCTGCGGGAGTACTTCGCCTCGCTTCCCGCGGAGGCATTCCCACACATCAGCGGCCTGGCGGTGGCGCTGACCAGCGGCTCGGGGGAGGACCGCTTCGAGTTCGGCCTCGACGTACTGCTGTCCGGCATCGCCGCTGTCTCCTCGCGCCCCCCCACCCCGTAACGTCCTGCACCTCGCGCGCGAGCACGCGCACCCCGCAGGACGCTGTGGTACGGCGAGGGGGCGCGTCGCGTAACGTCCTGCCGCGCGCGCGTGGTTGGGCGCGCCCTGCAGGACGCAAATCCGGTCGAGGGGCGCCGGCTTCCGGCGTACAGTGGACCGCACATGGAAACCACAGGCACTGAGGACCTCGACCTGGAGGAGCGGTACGCGCTGCGGCGTGTCGCCGGACTGTCCACCGAGCTCGAGGACGTCTCCGAGGTTGAGTACCGGCGGCTCCGGCTGGAGCGCGTGGTACTGGTCGGGGTATGGACCGAGGGCACCGTCACCGACGCCGACAACTCACTGGCGGAGCTGAAGCTACTGGCCGAGACCGCGGGGTCGCAGGTGCTCGAGGCGCTGTCGCAGCGCCGGTCGAAGCCTGACGCCGCGACCTACATCGGCCCGGGTAAGGTCGACCACCTTCGGCTGGTGGTGGCCGAGACCGGCGCGGACACCGTGATCTGTGACGGCGAGCTCAGCCCCTCTCAGCTGCGCAACCTTGAGGATCGCGTCAGCGTGAAGGTGGTCGATCGGACCGCGCTGATCCTTGACATCTTCGCCCAGCACGCCCGCTCCAAGGAAGGCAAGGCCCAGGTCGAGCTCGCCCAGTTGGAGTACCTGCGTCAGCGGCTGCGTGGCTGGGGCGGCAATCTCTCGCGTCAGGCCGGTGGCCGGGTCGGCTCGCAGGGCGGCGGTATCGGCGGCCGGGGACCCGGCGAGACGAAGCTGGAGACCGACCGGCGGCGCATCAACGCCCGGATGGCCAAGCTCCGCCGCGACCTGGCGCACATGAAGACCGCCCGAATCACGAAGAAGTCCCGCCGGGTCCGGAACGAGGTGCCTGCCGTCGCCATCGCGGGGTATACCAACGCGGGCAAGTCCTCACTGCTGAACCGGCTCACCGGTGCGGGGGTGCTGGTCGAGGACGCGCTGTTTGCCACGCTGGACCCCACCACCCGTCGTACCACCACCCCGGAGGGACGCACCTACACGCTCTCCGACACCGTCGGTTTCGTCCGCCACCTTCCGCACCAGCTGGTGGAGGCGTTCCGGTCCACGCTGGAGGAGGTCGCCGAGTCCGACCTCGTGCTGCACGTCGTCGACGGCTCGCAGCCGGACCCGGAGGGGCAGATCGCCGCGGTCCGTGAGGTCTTCGCCGAGATCGGTGCGGCCGAGGTGCCGGAGCTGGTGGCGATCAACAAGGCGGACGCTGCCGACCCGCTGGTGGTCGCGCGGCTGCGCCGCCGCGAGCCGCAGTCCGTGGTGGTCTCGGCCCGTACCGGCGACGGGATCGATGAGCTGCGTACGGCGGTGGAGGCACGGCTTCCCCGGCCGGCGGTGAAGGTGGAGGCCCTGGTGCCCTACGAGCGTGGTGACCTGGTCAGCCAGATCCACGAGCACGGGGAGTTGTTGTCGATCGAGCACGGCGGCGAGGGGTCGCTGGTGCGGGCGATGGTGCACCCCCGGCTCGCCGACGAGTTGGAGCAGTTCGCCGTCGGCCACGTCGGCTAGCCTCGCGGGGTGGGTGCGGAGCAACTCGACGACGACTCCGGTACGCCGGACGTGCCGCAGGTTCTGCATGCGGCGGTCTCGAGTCTGCGCGGGACGGACCGCCCGGGCCAGGTCCGGATGGCCGAGGCGGTACGGGACGCGATGGACACCGGTACCCACCTGCTGGTGCAGGCCGGTACCGGCACCGGGAAGTCGCTGGGCTATCTCGTCCCGGCGGTGCTGCATCCCGACCGGGTCGTGGTAGCCACGGCCACGCTGGCGTTGCAGCACCAGCTGGTCAGCAAGGACCTGCCGGCGCTGATCGAGGGCACCCGGCACGTCCTGGGTCGCAAGCCGAGGTATGCGGTGCTGAAAGGGCGGTCGAACTACGCGTGCCTGCACCGGGTCCGCGATGGAGTGCCCGACGAGCAGGGCACGTTGGTCGACGTCCCCGAGGGCTCGCTTGGCGGAGAGGTGCTGGAGCTACGCCGCTGGGCGGAGGCCGAGGCCGACGGTCGTGGCGAGGGGGACCGTGATGCCGCGCCTTCCCATACCGACCGTGCATGGCGGCAGGTGTCGGTCACCCATCGGGAGTGTCTGGGAGCGACGCGCTGCCCGTACGGCGTGGAGTGCTTCGCCGAGCGTGCCCGGGAGCGGGCGCACCGTTCCGACATCGTGGTCACGAACCACTCGCTGCTGGCGATCGACGCGATCGAAGGGGTCCCGATGCTGCCCGACTACGACGTGGTCGTGGTCGACGAGGCACACGAACTCGTGTCTCGGGTCACCCAGGCCGAGACCGACGAGCTCTCGGTGCCGATGGTCGAGCGTGCGGCCCGCCGGGCACGCAACTTCGTCGACGGCGGCGAGGCGGGGGAGCTCGGCGACGCCGGGGACACCCTCCGCGGAGTGCTGGAGGATCTCCAACCCGGACGCATCGACGTACTCCCAGAGGCGCTGGCCGACGTCCTGGCGCTGGTCCGCAACGCTGCCCGTGCAGCGTTCTCGGCCATTCCGCGCGAACCGGCCGGCGGGGCTGCGGACGCAGATGCGGCACGACAGCAGGCGCGGGCGATGACCGACGAGGTCGGCAAGATCGCCGAGCGGCTCGGTGCCAACGTGGAACAGGACGTGGTGTGGCTCGCCGAACGCGACCGGTCCCGCGGTGGGCGGCAGCTGGCGGTCGCTCCGTTGCAGGTGTGGGGTGCGTTGCGTGCGCGGCTGCTGGCAGCGAAGACCGTGGTGTTCACCTCGGCGACCCTGCGACTGGGCGGGGACTTCACCGCCGTGGCCACCGCAGTGGGGTTGAAGCCGTCCGAGCAGGTCGAGGCGCTGCCGGACGCACCTCGTCAGCCGTTGGACGACGGCAGTGACGGGGAGGTGGCCGAGACCGATGATGAGGACACGGCGGCGCTGGTGCTGCCGTGGCATGCCATCGACGTCGGGTCGCCGTTCGACTATGCCCGCCAGGCGATTGTGTACGTCGCGCGCTCGCTCCCCCCGCCGGGACGGGACGGCCCCGGACCGGAGCAGGTCAAGGAGATCGTCGACTTGATTCGGGCCGCCGGTGGGCGAACCTTGGGGCTGTTCTCGTCACGGAGGGCAGCCGAGGCCGCGGCGGTTGAGGTCCGGGAACGGATGCCGGAGATGACGGTGCTCTGCCAGGGCGACGGGCAGCTGTCGCACCTGAAGGCAGAGTTCGTCGCGAACACCGCGGCGTGCTTGTTCGGGACGCTGTCGCTGTGGCAGGGCCTCGACGTACCGGGCGAGACGTGCCAGTTGGTCATCATCGACCGGATTCCGTTTCCCCGCCCGGACGACCCGCTGATGTCGGCACGGGCGCGTGCGGTGGACCGCGCCGGCGGCAATGGGTTCATGACCGTGTCGGCCAGCCACGCCGCACTGTTGCTGGCACAAGGGGCCGGCAGGCTCATCCGGACCACCGCCGATCGTGGCGTGGTGGCAGTGCTGGATCCGCGGCTCGCAACGGCCCGGTACGGCGGCTTCCTGCGCGCCTCCCTGCCGCCGATGTGGCCGACGTACGACCGCGACGTCGTGCTTGCTGCCCTGGCCCGGTTGCGGTAGGGCGAGAACCGGGCCGGAACGAGGTGTGACCCCCGCGCTGTCGCGCGAGGGCCACACCCGTGAGGGGAACCGAGGAAGCCGGTTACAGTCCGGCCGGCACCTTCGTTGGTGGCGGCGGAGGCGGCTCACTCGTCTGCGTCGGCTCCGTGGGCGTCGGCGTCTCCGTCGGAGTGGTGGTCTCCGTGGGAGTAGTCGGCGGCGCGGTCGGCGTAGCCGTCTCGGTGGGAGTCGGACTCGACGTCGGGGTCGGCGTGGCCGTCTCCGTTGGCGTCGGACTCGACGTGGGGGTGGGGCTGGACGTCTCCGTCGGAGTCGGGCTCGACGTCGGGGTCGGCGAACTCGTCGGGGTCGTCGTGGTGGGTGTCGTTGTCGTGGGGGCCGTCGTCGTCGGCGTCGTGGTGGTCGGCGTCGTGGTCGGCTGCTGCTGCTTGCCACACGTTGCCGAAGCCAACGTGATCGACTGGCCGAAACTGCCAGACTCGATCACCGCTTGGATGCCGATAACGTGGGTGGAGTCGCCATCACTGCTCTGGGCACCGATCGTCACATGCGAACCCCCGCCGAGCTGGTAGGTCTTCGCTCCGTGGTACGTACCGGCGATGGAGGTACCACCAGCTTTACCGCTGGCGATGCTCACCTGGGCCTTGCCGTTGGTGCAGGTGGCGGTGAGCCCGCTGAAGGTGATCTTCGCTGCTGGCAGCACGTCGAAGAGGGTTCCGCTGCCAACCGACGCTGTTGCCTTCCCGGGCTCTGCGTGCACCTGCAAGGTGCTCACCTTCCCGGTCGGCACTGTGCCGGCGCCGAAGGTGACGCTGCCTGCTGACTTGGTTCCGCTTCCCTTGACGTAGGGGGTTGGACCCTTTCCGCCTCCTTGCGCTCCCCATGCGACCGACGGAGCGGTGACCGCAGCACCGGCTGGTACGGCGACCAGGCCCACGGCGGCAGCTCCCCCGATCACACTCACCGCCGCGGCAGCCACGGCTGCTCGGCCTTTGGTTGTCCGTATCAAGGACACGTCAATTTCCCCTTTCGTATGGACGAGTCGTCAGGACTCGTCACTTCTTGCCGAGTTTCGTGGTGAAACCGGGCCCGGGGATGCCTAGGCCGGTCACGTGGTCGTAGCCCTTGTGCGCCCTCAGCGACTCTGGCTTACCGTCGAGGCCCACCAGCAGGTGCCCGCCACTTTGGAGAAGCGTGGTGAAGCTCTGCCGACGGTGCTTGATGTCCTGGATACCGTTCGTCCCGCGCAACTGATAGAGCGCCGGGTTCAGGTAGCCGAGCCGCCTGTTCTGGGCGTCTTGCGCATCCGCAACCAGTCCGGCCACGAGTGGGGCGGCAAGGCTGGTGCCACCGCCAGCGATGAGGTGGTAGTTACCGGTGCCAGCCGAGGTACCGACCTTCATCCCGGTGAACGGGTCCGCCAGCGCCGCGATGTCCGGCGTGTGGCGGTGCTTGCCGGGCAGGAACTTCTGCCAGTTCTTCTTCTGGTAGTAGGCGCTGACGCCGCCACCGGCGCCAACACCGTTGTGGCCAAAGAACTGCGACGGGTCCTGCTTGGCCCACTTACCGTTCTGCAGCAGCCACGGCTGCCACTCCCAGCCAGTGCGGAACACGATCCCGTTGTGCTGACCGACACCGGCAGCGATCCCGCCGACTGCTGTAGCGAACGGGTCGGAGGCCGGGTAGTCGACGTACTTCTGCCCATTGGCGAGGGTGTGGTCACCGTTGTCACCGGTGCAGAACAACACTGCGATGCCCTTGAGGGCAGCCTTGAGCAGCGTGCGGTGGTACTGCTTGAAAACGGGGCTGTCAGGCCCGGGCTCTCCACCGTTCATCGAGTAGGACGCGGTGAGGATCGAGGCCTTGCCTTGGTGCACGGCTTGGGCGAAGCCGCTCGGGAGGTCGTAGCAGCTCTTGGCCCCGTAGTAGATGATTTTGGCTGCCGGGGCCATGTTGTGCACTGCCTGGATGTCCAGAGCCTGCTCAAGATGCCAGGTGTCTTCGCCACACGCGCTCTTGCGGGTGAACGGCTTGGTCAGCTCGGTCTTGTACGTCTTGTTGTTGAGGGTGCGAACGCCCTGGCTCCGCGCCGTCTTGTTTGCGTCGGACTTCGCTGACGGAAGGTTGTATGCCAACAGGATGCCGACCGTCTGGCCCTTGCCGCGGTGCTTGCCGGACCAGTGCATGATCTTCCGCGTCTGGGACCAGGTGTAGCCACCGTTGAAGTAGCTGCACAGGATCGTTGGCTGGTGCCGGTACTTCTTCGGCAGGTTCTTGTTGGAGTGCTGACCCCAGTAGCTCGAGCACTGGTCGGGATTGCTCGCGGCCGGGAGTCCCCGCGACAGGGGGTTGGTGGGCCGCACCCCATGGCTGCCCGGGCCACCCGGGATGACCTTGTGGTCCTGGGGGCGGTTGGCAACCGCCTTGCGGACGCCTAGGCCGTTGGGGTCGGTGTGCGCCGGCGTGAACAGCGCGCTGGTCTCGTCGATGCCGGTGATCCCGGCAACGGCGGACCGTACCGACGCCGGCACCGACAAGGGCCGGCTCGGGGCGCGCAGAGTCTTGCCGGCTACCCGGTACAGGCCTAGATCGGTGTGGAAGGCCCGCTCGACTTCCCCGGCGGTGCCTTGGGCCCGGACGAACATGTTGCCCGCCCTGCTGCCCAGGACTTTGAAGCCATTGGCTCGCAGCCACTTGGAAACCTTGGCCGTGGAGCGTTGGCTTGGCGCGAATGCCTTGGTGAACTCCTGCTCGGTGAGGAAGTCGCCGTAC
This sequence comes from uncultured Nocardioidaceae bacterium, assembly GCA_964385195.1. Taxonomy (GTDB): domain Bacteria; phylum Actinomycetota; class Actinomycetes; order Propionibacteriales; family Nocardioidaceae; genus CAYLOC01. Next base: position 301 of record CAYLOC010000027.1, on the reverse strand, counting down.
GACGAGCTTCCGGGAGTCGAGACGGCTGCTGCGAGGTCATTCGCCTTCTCAACATTGCGCAGCGGCAACATGACGTTGAACGTCACCGGCCGGGATTGGCCCACCCGGGCTACGGAGTTGCCTGCATTGGCCCACGCGGGGACGCTGTCCGGCAGCGTGACCCGATGGTCGTTGGAATGCCCACTCTGCGAATTGCCCGCGGGCGCTGCCTGAACGGGGGCCGCTGCCATCGCCGCGACGGTCAACCCCCCGATAACAACGCCGACGGTACGCCGGTACTTGGTCACGTGTCTGCCTCTTC
>CAYLOC010000026.1:12544-23220 GCA_964385195.1 uncultured Nocardioidaceae bacterium | reverse complement strand
CGATGCAGGTCACCACCGACGCCGTACAGCTGTTCGGCGGCTACGGCTACACCCGCGACTTCCCGGTCGAGCGGATGATGCGCGACGCGAAGATCACCCAGATCTACGAGGGCACCAACCAGGTACAGCGCATCGTCATCGCCCGCCAGCTGCTCTCCTCCTGAACCGACTTGTCAGACGCTGGACACGTCATAGCAACATCACTGTGTGAGGGTCGGTGGCTATCGTGGAGAACGTCACGAGGAGGTGAGCTGGTGGCGGTTGGTTCAGACGAAGCCGCCCACGTGCTCGGTGTCGTTCCCCGCCGGACGGGCCACCGGGTGCCACCACGGCTGTGCCTGTCATTGGTCATGCTGCTGTGCTTCGGGTGGGTAACCTTGGACGTCTTGACTGCTGGACCACTGGTACGCGCGGATGGCGTCGTTGAAGCATGGGTACATCACAACGCTCCCACGGCGGCAGTTGTGGTGTCACACTACTCCGGTTACCTGGGACAGCGATTGATCAATGTGCCGCCGCTTGCAGCCGCGAGCTTGTTCCTGGTGTGGCAACGGCGACAGGCTCGACCAATGCTGGTGCCGCTTTGTGTCATGGTGCTGCTTGCCATCGTCGTGCCGGCGATGAAGATCTGGACCGGTCGGACGAACCCCTTCAGCGGCGCTGACCTGATGTTCGCGGGAGGTACCGAGTATCCTTCGGGACACGAGATCAACGCGATTGTCGTGTGGGCGATGACCTTTGGTTTGGCGGCCCACCTGAAGTGGCCTGCAGCCCGGTGGCTATCGCGCCGCCGCCGGGTTTGGTTGACGACCGCGATGGCTTCGATTGTGGCCTGGTCGGTGCTGGTCGCCCGGACGCACTGGCTTTCCGACGTTATCGCTGCGGTGCTGGTAGCCATTCCTTTGCTCTGGCTCGTCGAGCGGCTCGGCTACGTGCGGCCGATGGGGCTACGGAGGCCCGCCACCGAGCCACCACAGCGCCCCGTACCCGATCGACCAGCAGCAAACGGCTACGGCGGTCCCCACCCACACCGGGAGCCGTTGTCTTGCCATCCAATTCGCCGCCGGCATGAGGAGGGGGAACGCTGGCAGCAGGTACCGAGGCTTGGAGCCGAAGTAGCCAGACGTCGTCAGAGCCAAGACGACCACGCCGAGTGCGAAGATGATCAACGGCAGTGGCGTGCGCCTGCGGACGAGCAAAATGCAGGCCCATATCAAGACCGCGACACCCGCACAGAGTCCGAGCCCCGCTATGACCTGCCCGGCACCGAAGAAGTTGCCAATCCACGTGGCGAAGGCCAAGCCGCCGTCGATTGAATTGCCCCATCCAGCGGTTACGGCAAAGTAGCCAGTTACGTTGTGTGTGCGTATCGCGACATAGGCGAGGTACCCGACAAGCCCGAGCGGAGCCAGCACAATGGCAGTGATCGGCCCCGTAAAGTAGTTCCGTGGTCTCGGATCGCCGCGTTTCATGCGAGTGGACACCACAGCAACAGCGGCAGTGATCGCCACGGCTACCACCAGCGCCACGCCAATCGGACGAGTCAGCCCGGCGAAGCTCGCGAGCAGACCGGCTGAGAGCCATCGCTGGGTGAGCACTGCGTACAGACTCCAGGAAGCAAGCGCGGTGAACAGTGACTCGCTGTAGGCCATCGACTCCACGAATGCGACCGGGAATGCCGCCCACAACAGCGTGGTTGTGAGGCCAACTCGCTTTCCGTACACGAGGGTGGAGACTCGGTAGATTCCCGCGGCGGCGATGATGGAACACACCCAGCTCACACATAGTCCTGCGTCGAGGTAGGGCAGCCCGGAGACGATCGAGACTATCCGTTCACACAGTGGATAGAGCGGGAAGAAGGCGTAGTCGGAGAGGTGACGACCGTCTGGATGGATTCGTGTGAGCCCGTAGCCATGTGCAGCGATCCCCTTGTACCACTGGCTGTCCCACGAGACGAGGATGTGGTGGGCGCTACGACCGTGCAGCGAAGCGGCGAGCACGAGAGCAATCGCCCCGAGCCCTCGAACGATCAGATACAACGTAAGCGCCGGCCCAAGCTCCTTCAGCCAGCCTCGGAGCTGCAGAACCACGTCCGGATGGTTGAAGCGTGGGTCTGCCTTCAGAGCGTGACTCGGACTGGAGCGTCTCACGGCAGATTCTCCCCCGATGTGTACTCAGGACGGCTCTTGACAAGAGCAGATAGGGGGGGGGTATGAAGGAGAAATCAATTTTGAGGAATGTGCTTTCTCAAGAATCCCGACTTCATGAGGGGTGGCGGGCAGGATGCGTAAAGGGCTCGTGGTAGGGGCGATGACCGGCGCGGCGTTAGCGGCGAACGTTGGCATGTTCTCATCTCCGGCGGCAGCTGACGGTCCCACGCTGGTACGGCCCAACGGTGTGAATCGCACAGTCTACACCAGCGATGATCGGCCTGGTGGAAGCAACCATTGGATCTCTTACGGAGACAAGTTCAGGGTGTGCGACCGCCAGGCTGATGGTCTCCGCGCTTGGGGCAAGGCATGGATCCGGCAGAATGGGAGATGGCGCGTCATTGGCACTCATGAGACGGCTGCGAATTCGCCAACTTGTGTCACGTGGGATGGCAGAAACCTTCCGGAAGGACACAAAGTAAGAATCAGGGTGTGCTTGAAGAATGGCCACCTCGGGAAACTGAAGTTCTGCGCTACTCGCGCTGATGCCCGCTCCTGACCATATCCTGTATGTGGATGGACCTTTTTAGCTGGCAGAGTCGGCAGGGCAGATTACTGATCGATAGTTATTCTGCTGCGCAGTGAATGTCGCTGGTGTCGTCCTGCCGAACCTTGCGGAACAACGCCTTCGCCTTGTCCTCGTCCCAGATGACCGACGAGCCGGCGCTGGTCGTCGTACCCAGGCTGGAGTAGGGAACCACGCACCGCTTGACGCTGTCACCGTTCGCGTGCACCATCGCCCAGGCAAGACGGCCGAGTCCGATGATCCCGACGTTCCGTCCCACGTGCACCGAGTCCGCGGCGGCCATGTTCAGGTCCCAGTAGCGCCACGGCAGCACGATCGTCTTCCAGGACGCGGCCCGGTCGCCGATGGCCGCGATGACCTCCCGCTGGTGCTTCTCCCTGGTGATGTCACCCTTGGCGAACGCACGGGAGCGCGAGTAGTCCAGCGCCTTGTGGCCGTCGATGTGATGACAGCCCGCGCTCATCTTCAGATGACCGGCCTTCGGGTCGTCGATGGAGGTCTTGGGGCAGACCGTGATCCCACCGACCGCGTCGACGGTGCGGACCAGGCCGGTGAACCCGACCTCTATGTAGTTGTCGATGCGGATACCGGTGTTCTGCTCGACGGTGTGGACCAGCAGGTCGGCGCCGCCGATGGCGAACGCGGCGTTGATCTTGTGCTTGCCATGTCCGGGGATCTCGACGTAGGAGTCGCGCGGGATGGACAGCCACAGGGTCGGGCCGCTGCCGTCGGGTACGTGCACCAAGATGATGGTGTCGGTGCGCTTCCCGGCCGCCGAACCGGTGCCGAGGTCGGCCTTCTGCTGCGACGTCAGCCCGGCACGGCTGTCGGACCCGACCAGCAGGTACGTCGTCCCGGGCGTCGCGCCGGGACGCCCGATCGGCGGGCGGGCGTCCACCTTGCTGACCTGCGACCAGGCATAGACCGGCACTACGAACAAGAACACCAGCCAGGCGACCACCAGCAGCACCAACGAGCGCAACCACCACCGGCGCTTGCGGCGCGGGCGGCGCTGCCGCTTAGGCACGGTCGTCGTCGGCGGGCGCGGAGTGGACGGCTCGAGGAACCGTGGCCCGGACTCGGTGCGCTGCTGTGCGGGTTGCTCGGGGCGAGCTGCGGGGGCGTAGGTGCCACCGAAGGACCGCCCGGCGGCCCCTGATCCGTCCTGCCCGCGTCCGGCGGTCGGGAGGTCACCCAGGACCCGGGTGTGCTCGGACTCGTCCTCGACCCGCGGGGTGGCGCGTGTCTGCTCCTCGTCGGCGGATGCGCCGCCGCCGCGGCGCGAGGGAGGTGCGTCGTCGGAGTACAGCCAGTCATAGCCGCGATCCTCCGGCGGTCGCTCGTCTGCCATGGAGGTCACGGTACCGGCCGTGCCTGTGCACAGCCTAAGATCACGGTGCTGTGTCCGCCACGTTCCCATGCGGCGCCACGAGCCCGTTCCGGCCCGGTCAGGATTTCTCGGCCACCCCTCGGCGGGTCGTAACTGTTGTGACTGTTGTGGCTGGTGATACTGGGGACCGTGTTTGCCGCGGGTCGACCTTCCCCCAGCGGCGTCATGTCGCAGGCGGAGCGGGTCCGGGTACGCCGAGCGGTGACGCTGCTGCTGATGACCGTCCTCGCTCCCGGCTCGGCACAGCTCGTGGCCGGGGACAAGCGGGTCGGACGGGCCGCGTTGCGCGCGTTCGCGGTCGCAGCGGTGTTCGTGCTGGTCATGCTGGGGTTGATGCTGTTCTCCCGCGGCAGCATGATCACGTTGTTCACCAAGGTCTGGGTCCTGACGGTCCTGCGTTTCGCCCTCATCGCGTACGCCGTTGGATGGGCGCTGCTGCTGATCGACGCGTGGCGGATCGCGCACCCCCTCTCCCTCGCCCGTCGGCAGCGGTTGTTCATGACCGTGATGAACGGGGTCGTGTGCTTCTCGCTGACCGGGGCGCTGCTGTTCGCCAGCCACTTCGTCGCGGTCCAGAAGGACTTCATCGGCAGCGTCTTCGGCGGCCACACCGTGACGCACTCCAAGCAGGGGCGTTACAACGTGCTGCTCCTCGGTGGGGACGCCGGCCCGACCCGGGTCGGCCTGCGTCCGGACAGCATCACCGTCGCCAGCATCGACGCCGCGACCGGCCGGACGGTGCTGTTCGCGCTGCCACGCAACCTTGCCGACGTACCGTTCCCACGGGGCACCGTGATGCACCGGCAGTTCCCGCACGGCTTCAACTGCCACGAGGAGTGCTACCTCAACGCGGTGAACACCTGGGCGACCGAGCACAAGGAGCTGTTCCCGTCCAGCGTCGAGAACCCTGGCCTGACCGCGACGCGGCAGGCGGTGGAGCAGATCACCGGCCTGCAGGTCAACTACACGGTCCTGGTGGACCTGGAGGGCTTCCAGCAGCTGGTGAACGCCCTCGGCGGCATCACCGTCAACGTCCGGGCGCCGGTGCCCATCGGCGGTCCGACGTTGTCACACGTGACGGGGTGGATCAAGCCGGGGCGGCAGCACCTCAACGGCTACCAGACGCTGTGGTTCGCCCGGAGCAGGGCCAACTCCGATGACTATGCCCGGATGGCGCGCCAGAAATGCGTGATGAACGCCATGCTGCACCAGCTCAACCCGCATACGGTCCTGACCCGGTTCGGGCGGATTGCCGACGCGGGCAAGCACGTCTTGTCCACCACGATCCCGACCAGCGAGGTGGACACGTTCATCAAGCTGGCGCTGAAGGCGCGCCAGCTCCCGGTGACCACGGTCTCGTTCGTCCCTCCGGTCATCGACACCGGCAACGCGAACTGGGCGAAGATCCGCGCCATGGTCACGCACGCGATCAAGCGATCCGAGGCCAAGGACGCACCGCATCCGGCCACAACCAACCACGGGAAGCAGGGACCCGGGCACGGCAAGCAGGGGGCCAACCGCGGGAAGCAGGGGGCCGGCCATGGCAAGCAAGGGGCCGGGCAGGGCCGTGGCGGACCGCAGCACCAGCAGCACGTCACACACCAGCAGGGGCCGCAGCGGACGACGTACTCGGCGAACCAGTCGGCCAACCTCGGCCGCGCCTGCTAACGCCGGAGTGATCAGGATGGGGACACGCTATAGCCTGACTGCAGCCTGACAAGCCGGGAGGAGTGAGTGGTGCAGCCCCTGCGGGTGGCCGCCGTGGTCGTCACGTGGAACCGACGACAGCTCCTGGCGGAGTCGTTGCATGCGGTGAGCGGACAGAGCCACCCGGTGCAGCGGCTGATCGTCGTCGACAACGCCTCCACCGACGGCACTCCTGAGATGCTGACGCGGGACTTCGCGGATGCCGACGTCGTCCGCACCGGGCACAACATCGGCGGGGCGGGAGGGTTCGCCGCCGGAGTGCAGCGAGCGGTGGCCGCCAGTGACATCGACGCGGTGTGGCTGCTGGACGATGACACGGTCCCCTCGCCGACCGCGCTGGCAGAGTTGGTGGTGGCACGCACCGGCTATCCGGGGCCGGCGCCGGTCGTGGTCGCCAGTAAGGCGGTCTGGACCGATGGCCGGGAACACCCGATGAACGTGCCGCGCGTCCGTCCCGGAGCCTCCGCTGCCGACCGCGCCGCAGCCGCGGACGTGGGGTGTCTGCCGGTCCGCTCCACCTCGTTCGTGTCGTGCCTGGTGTCTGCGGACCGAGTGCGTGAGCGCGGGCTGCCGGAGGCCGGGTACTTTCTGTGGAACGACGACTTCGAGTACACCACCCGGCTGATTCGTGGCGGAGTGGGCCTGTACTGCCCCGCGTCCGTGGTCACCCATAAGACGGCGACCTTCGGCTCCACCGACGCCGACCCGGGCGGGCGCTTCTACTACGAGGTCCGGAACAAGGTCTGGATGTTCGGCCGCTCCCGGAGCCTCAGCCCCTGGGAGAAGTGCGTGTACGGCGGGTCCACGCTGCGTCGTTGGGGGCGGACGCTGGTGCAGGGCTCTGACCGGCCGTTGCTGGTGCGGGCGTTGCTGCGCGGCCTGGCGGACGGGATCCGGACGCGTCCGCCGGAGACCGCTACGGTGCTTCGTGAGGCGGCAGGAGAACACGCGTGCTAGAGGGATTCAGCCTGCTGATGAGCGTGTACGCCGGTGATCGTCCGGACTACCTGCAACAGTCCTTCCGGTCCGTGGTGCATGCCCAGACCCGCCCGCCCGACGACGTCGTCCTGGTGCAGGACGGGCCGGTCGGGCCGGAGCTCACCGAGGCCATCACCGGGCTGATCCACGAGTCTCCGTCTCCGACGGCGCTCCTGGCGCTGCCCGACAACGTCGGCCTGGGGATTGCCCTGGATGAGGGGATCGCCGCCTGCGGCCACGACATCGTCGCACGCATGGACGCCGACGACGTCGCCGTACCCACACGGTTCGAAGTGCAAGTACCGCTCATCGAGGACGGGGCCGACCTCGTCGGTTCCGCGCTGCTGGAGTTCGGCAACTCGCCAGAAGACATCGTCGGACGCCGGGTCCCGCCGTTGGAGCCGGAGGCCATCGTGCGGTACTCGCGGTTCCACCAGCCGTTCAACCATCCCACAGTGGTGTACCGTCGGTCGGCGGTGCAGGCGGTGGGCGGGTACCGTGACCTTCCGCTGATGGAGGACTACCTGCTGTTCTCCAAGATGATCGCCGCCGGCGCGAAAGTGGCCAACGTCGCTGAGCCGCTGGTGCTGTACCGGGTCGGTGCCGGTGCCTACGCCCGCCGCGGTGGCGTGGCGCTCTTACGCTCGGAGTGGGACCTGCAGCGCCGGCTGCGCGCCTCGGGGTTCACCACCCGCTGGCAGTTCGCCCGCAACGTAGTGGTGCGCGGCGGCTACCGGCTCGTTCCCGAGCGGGCGCGGCGTGCGGCGTACCGTCGGTTCATCGCCTCCGCCGGGGAGCGGTGAATGCCGGGTTCGCACCCAACTCTGGCTAGACTTTGCCACGATCGACCACGAACCAGGAGCTGATCTGTGAACGCTGACCTCGTCGTCGTCGGTGCCGGGCTCTTCGGACTCACCATCGCCGAGCGCTGCGCCAACGACCTGGGCCTGAACGTGCTTGTCCTCGATCGGCGCAGCCACGTCGGTGGCAACGCGTACAGCGAGCCGGAGCCGGAGACCGGCATCGAGGTGCACAAGTACGGTGCGCATCTGTTCCACACCTCGAACAAGCGGGTGTGGGAGTACGTCAATCGCTTCACTGACTTCACCGGCTACCAGCACCGGGTCTTCGCCAAGTACCAGGGACAGGTGTACGCCTTCCCGATGAACCTGCAACTGATCAACGAGTTCTTCGGGAGATCCTTCACCCCCGACGAGGCGAAGGCCCTGATCGCCAAGCAGGCCAGCGAGATCGCCACCGAGGACGCAACCAACCTCGAGGAGAAGGCGATCTCGCTGATCGGGCGTCCGCTGTACGAGGCGTTCGTCGAGGGCTACAACGCGAAGCAGTGGCAGACCGACCCCAAGGAGCTGAGCCCGGACATCATCACCCGCCTGCCGGTGCGCTACACGTTCAACAACCGGTACTTCAACGACACCTACGAGGGCCTTCCGGTCGACGGGTACACACCGTGGCTGCAGCGGATGGTTGACCACCCGCGCATCGAGCTCCGCCTGTCCACCGACTTCTTCGACGTCCGCAACGAGTACGTCGGCACGGTCCCGATCGTCTACACCGGACCGGTCGACGAGTACTTCGACAACTCCGAGGGCCGGCTCTCGTGGCGGACCGTGGACCTTGAGCCGGAAGTCGTGCACACCGGCGACTTCCAGGGGACCGCGGTGATGAACTACAACGACCGCGACGTCCCGTTCACCCGCATCCATGAGTTCCGTCACTTCCACCCGGAACGGAAGTGGTACCCGAAGGACAAGACCGTCATCGTCCGGGAGTACTCACGGTTCGCCGCACCCGGTGACGAGCCGTACTACCCGGTCAACACCGCCGAGGACCGCGAGAAGCTGCTGCGATACCGCGAACGCGCCCGGCGCGAGCCGATGGTGTTGTTCGGGGGGAGGCTGGGCACGTACAAGTACCTCGACATGCACATGGCGATCGGGTCGGCGCTGTCGATGTACGACAACAAGGTGCGCCCGCACTTCAAGGACGGTGCAACGATCGAAAGCGGCGGAATCGGGGAGTGACCGTACAGGAGGCGGCCCGGCGACCCGGGCTGCATCGGGCGCGTCGCCGTAAGCCAGAACCCGGCTACGACGACGAGCCGGACAGTTCCCTTGGCCCGCTCCGCGAACCCGGACGGGCGGGAGGGCTTTTCGACGTCTTCCGGCGGCGGTACCTGCTCAAGCTTCTGGTCAAGAAGGAACTGCGGGTCCGGTACCAGGGCTCGATCGTCGGACTGGCCTGGTCCTACGTCCAGCCCGCGGTCCGGTTCTGCGTCTACTTCTTCATCATCGGTCTGATCCTGGCGCACAACACCGACCACCGGGGGATCTACATCTTCTCCGGGATGGTGATGCTGACCTTCTTCAGCAACGCGCTGACCGCGGGGACCAACTCGGTCACCAAGAACAAGTCACTGGTCCGCAAGATCAACATCCCCCGTGAGATGTTCCCGGTGGCGTCGATCGCGGTGAGTCTGTACCACATGTTCCCGATGTATGTGATCATGCTCATCGGCTGCCTGATCTCCGGTTGGCACCCGGACCCGCTTGCCTTCGCGGCGATGGCACTGGCGTTTGCGATCCTGCTGCTCTACGGTCTCGGGATCGCGCTCATCCTCGGCGCGGTCAACGTGTACTTCCGCGATGTGACGAACCTCGTCCAGGTCGTCACGACCGTTCTCCGCTGGGTCGTCCCGATGATCTACCCGTTCTCGCTGATCGCGGACAAGCTCCCCGGCGCGCTGTACCACGTCTATCTGTGGAACCCGCTGTGTGCCGCGGTGTTGCTCAACCACCGGGGCTTCTGGATTCCGGTCACGTCCAACCCGGCGCACTCGCTTGCTCTGGAGATCCCGGGCTTCTTCTGGGAGCGCGGTCTGATCCTGTTCGGCGTGGGTTTTGTGTTCCTCGCCTTCGGACAGTGGGTGTTCGCCCGCCTCGAGTCGAACTTCGCGGACCAGATCTGATGGCCTCCTCCGTCGTCGTCGACCAGGTCACCAAGCGGTTCAAGCTGGCGAACCACCAGTCGATCAAGACCCTCACCGTCAACCTCGCCCGGCGCGAGGAGCTGTACCGGCGCTTCAAGGCGCTGGACAACATCTCCTTCACCCTCGACCAGGGAGACACGCTGGGCCTGATGGGGCTGAACGGGTCCGGGAAGAGCACGTTGTTGAAGCTCATCTCCGGGGTCATGAAAGCCGATCGCGGCACGGTGCTCACTCGTGGCCGGATCGCCGGACTCATCGAGGTCGGCGCGGGCTTCTCCAAGGACCTCTCCGGCCGGGAGAACATCTACCTCAACGGGGCGATCCTCGGGATGAGTGAGGCGGAGATCGAGCGGAAGTTCGACACCATCGTGGACTTCTCCGAGATGGAGAAGTTCCTGGACTCGCCGGTGAAGCACTACTCGTCGGGGATGTTCATGCGCCTGGCGTTCGCCGTCGCGGTCCACACCGAGTGCGATATCTTCCTCATCGACGAGGTCCTCGCCGTCGGGGACCAGCCGTTCAAGAAGAAGTGCATGGCCAAGATCAAGGAGCTCAAGGACGAGGGCCGGACCATGGTCTACGTCAGCCACAGCCCCAAGCAGGTGCTGAACCTGTGTGAGCGGGGCATCGTCCTCAAGTCCGGGGTCATGGAGTACGAGGGCACCGCCAAGGGAGCGGTGAAGGCGCTGGGGTACAACGTCGAGGAGGACGACGAAGACGACGACGCCGCCGCCTCGTAACAACCCGCAACGTCCTGCACCGCGAGCGCTACCGCACGCGGCGTGCAGGACGTAAGTGGTTTCTGGATCGGTGACAGTGCCCGGGTCACCGCGTCTGTGCACGCCCGTTTCAGCT
>CAYLOC010000026.1:0-12444 GCA_964385195.1 uncultured Nocardioidaceae bacterium | reverse complement strand
TTCTGGATCGGTGACAGTGCCCGGGTCACCGCGTCTGTGCACGCCCGTTTCAGCTCGCCGTACGACGATAGGCCGGCGGACGCTTCGTCCACGGTGGTCCCCTCCAGGCAGGCCAGAATCTCCAGCAGGTTGGACACCCCGGGCCTGGAAGCCGGGTCGTAGCGAACGTCGCGTCCGGAGTCGGTGACCGCGCGGGTGACCTTGCGCCGTATGACATCGGGGGCGTCGAGCATGCGGACGACACCTGGAGCGTCAATGGGTGCGGACTTGTTCATCTTCGTGGTGGGGTCGGCGAGGTCGGCGATGCGGGTGGCCACCGGAGCCGGTTCGACGCATGGGACGACGAACGTCTCGCCGTACTTGTGGTTGAACCGCAGCGCGAGATCGCGGGCGAGCTCGACGTGCTGGCTCTGGTCGCCGCCGACGGGAACCACCTCTGCTTGGTACAACAGGATGTCGGCGGCCATCAGGCAGGGATAGGTGAACAGGCTCGCGCGCGTCCCGGGCCGGCCTCCCTTCTCCTTGAACTGGATCATTCGGCCCAGCTCCCCGACGTACGCCGTCGACTCCAGCAGGTAGGTCAGCTCCACATGGGCGCGGACGTCAGACTGGATGAAGACCGTGGAGTGCTCAGGATCCACACCGGCGGCGAGGAAGAGCGCCGCAGTCTGGAGCGTCAGCTCTCGCAGGGCGCCGGGGTCGTGCGGGGTCGTGAGCGCATGCAGGTTCGCGATGAAGTAGTGCCCCTGCCGATGTTCTTGACCAGCGGCGAACCGGCGCAGGGCACCGAGGTAGTTACCGAGCGTGAGTGGCCCGCTGGGAGTGATGCCCGACAGGACCCGGGGGCCGGGTTGATGCGACCCGGTGACGGGCTGGTGGGTGTCGGTGAGAGTCATGAGCTCGTCCTTTCGGGAAACGGCCCCGGGACGCGGACACACAACAGCCGCCCGCACCGGGGCGGCTGGGGATGGGGACAGAAGTGACCGGGCCGCCCGTTAGGGCAGCCACCAGGCAGAGCCGGAGTGCGACTGTGTGGAGACGAATGTCGGGGTCACCTGTGCAGGCTATCAGTCATGCTGCGGGTGGCGCAGATGGCGGCAGGTCACGTGTTCCTGTTGGGCTTTCGAGTCCAGCGAGTCGGTGTGCGGGTTCGCGACGAGAACCACCGAACCGCCACGAACGAACGGGGTCAGCAGCGCGGGCAAGACCCCGTCGACGGAGGCAGGGTTGGTGTCGGTCAGCAACCGTCCGTGCGTACCCATGTGCTCGGCCAGATCGCCCTCAAGCGCCAGCTGGATCAGCCGCTCCTGGCTGCTCACCTCCCCCTCGCGCTCCAGGGCGGGGTCTGCCGCGTTGACGTCGACCGGCTCGATCACCAGGTCCGGCTGGAGCGGGATCTCGGCAGCGAAGTCCCGGTACCCCTCCGGCAGCGGCTCGGAGAACCGCGCACCCAGCGGCCGAAGTGAGCAGGCCAGCACCTCGTCGTACCGGGCCAGGGGCTCGGTGACGACGTCCGGTCCGACGATGCCGACTGCGGCCGGACGGTCAGGGTCGAACGTCACCACCAGGCCGGCTGACCAGGCCGCCACGAGTATCACCGTCGATTGCCAGTGCGTGGGCAGCCGTATGCCTACCCGTTCGTCGGGGTCGAGCATCAGCTCGTCGGTGAAGAAGTTGCAGATCTTGCTGACCCAGTTGTCGAACGTCTGCACGCTCAACTCGACCCGTTCGCCGGTGGCGTCGTCGTAGAACGTGTACAGCGGCTCCGACGGGGAGGTGGAGAGCCGGTGGGCCAGGATCTGCGGGATGGTGGTGGCGGACGGTGAGGCTCCGGCGGAGGCGGGTGAGGTCACCGCTCCAGCGTAGGTGGGCGCGGCAGATGCACCGTTGGCGAGGCAGGTTTGCCTTGTCAACGGTGCGCTTGCCCCGTCTACAAGGCAAACGCAGGAAAGGGGGAGGGGGAGGACCGGGCGGAGGTCAGGTGAAGAAGGCGCTGAGCCAGGCGACACCGGCGAGGACGGCGGCGAAACGCAGCAGGCGACCGGCGAACGTGATCGCGTAGAACCACAACCGGTGGAAGCGCAGGTGACCGGCAAGCACGGCCATGACCGCGAGCGGCGGGAATCCCGCCACCGCGGACAGCGCGAGCAGCCCCGCCCCGGCCAGCGGCCGCTCGTCGGTCAGCCGCTTCGCCCGGTCGTACTGCTTGCGCCAGCCGGGTTTCTCCATCTTCCGCCGCACATACGGCCACCGCAGCGCGTTGCGGCCGACCTCGTACCAGAACACCTTCCCGACCGCCTGACCTGCTGCGGCAGCGGTGGACAACACCCAGATGTTGACCGGGTCGGTCAGGACGTTGACCCCGGCGATGTATCCCTCGATGTTGATCAGCGGGATCAGCGCCGAGGCGATCGCCACCGCGAACGTCGCGAGCAGCACGCTCATGCCGCGAGAGCCCTCACGCCGACTGTGCGTCGTCGGTGCGGCGCGCGCAGCCGGCGGGCACCGGCAGCGACAACCGCATCATCCAGACCATCGAGACCGTCTTCACCACCAGCAGCACGGCCGCGATCGCCCCCGCGAGCCACGGCATCCGCGTGGTCACCATCAACACCGCGAACAGCCCCGAGTTCAGCGCCTTGCCGGGCTTGGACCAGTTCCACCGCCAGATCCGCCGGTCCACGAGGTAGAAGTAGTTCGGGCTGGACAACGGCCACGCCAGGAACCCCACGGAGATGAACAGGTCGATCACCATGAACTCGGCAAGGTAGATTCCCACCGGAACCACCATGGTGGGGTCGTACCAGGCGAAGCCCACATAGAAGCAGGCCGCGGACATCCGGTCGCTCATGATGTCCAGCGCCGCGCCGATGCGGGTCTCACGGTTGGTGAACCTGGCCACCGCGCCGTCGGCGATGTCGCCGACCCAGTAGACACCGAGCGACCACAGCAGCAGCGTCAACGAGCCTTCGTACGCGCCGTACATGGCCAGGACGAGCGTGGCGGCGGTACGCAGGAACGTGATGATGGTGGGGAGGGTGAACACGCGCTCCGACTCGGGGTGCGCGCACTCACGATGCGCACATCCGGGCGCCGCCCCGGCTGCGTGGTTCACTCACCACATCCTGCCATTGTCGGGGGCCGCCGCGGGCACCGACGAGTGCGGCGCGTCGGCGTACATGCGTTCAGGGCCGGTCCACCCACACGCTGCGGTACCCGTAGCCGGTGACCTCGCGCGGCACGGTCGTCCGCTCCACCAGCCGGTACGCCGCGGCGATGGCGTGCGTGCGCTCCACCAGCCGGCCCGCGGTGATCAGGGCGTCGGTGGTGGGGGCGGGTACGTCGATGTCCACCTGCCACCCCACGGCGCCGTCCTCGTCCACACCCGCGACGCGCACCTGGACGCCGGGGTGGTCGGAGCTGAGCGCCGCGAACGGCGTGGTGTCGGGGGGTGTCCGTGGTGGGAAATGCGCCAGCGCCACCGGGTCGGTACGCGTCGCCGCGGCAAGCGCGGCCTCCCTCGCGCCCAGCGCGAACAGGTCCAACGAGGTGTCCCGGATCAGGTCCACTGCGCCGGGGCCGTGCTCGTGGACCGGCAGGACCGCGGCGGAGTACCCGCGGATGACGGCGACGGGTCTCCGGGTCGCCTTGCCCTTGACCAGGTCACCTGCCGCGGCGATCTCGTCGGCCAGCGCCGGGGCGGTGACGTTGAGCACGTTCCCGTGGGTGTCGGTGGTCCCGTGCAGCGCCACCAGCGGCACCAGCCCCGCGCACCCGATCGCCATGTCGGTCTGCCCGTTGCGCCAGGCACGTCCGGCGGTGTCGCTGATCACCACGGCCACGTTGCGGCCGGTGAGGCCGCGCAGACGGGAACGCAGCGCACGGGCGGAGGCATCCGGGTCGGCGGGCAGCAACAGCACCGTCCCGGGCTCGACGTTCGAGGCATCGACGCCGGCCGCGGCCATGACCATGCCGTGCCGCGTCTCTGCGATCACCGAGTCCCCCCGGCGGGCGAGGACCCGCACCGACTCCGCGGCCACCGCAGCCAACCGGTCGCCTCGCTCATCCCGGCCCTCGGCCTTGCTGACGATCTTGCTGGTCACCACCACCACGTCCCCGTCGCGCAGCGTCGTCGCGTCGGCGATCGTGGCGGCCAGGTCACTGTCCCGCTCGATCTCGGGAAGCTCCACCGCTTCCAGGGTCAGGGCAGCAGGTACGACGGGGGGCTGGTTCATGCTTGGCCGGCGTCCCCGGCGGCGAGCGTGGCTTTCGCGAGCGCGGTGGTGCTGTCCGGGTCGCGCATGTACAGCGGGACGGCGTGGGCGGTGAGGCCATCAGCGGCCAACGCCGGAACCGCGTCGGTGTCGGAGAGGTCGACCAGCCACGCGTCGAGGAGGCCTCCCCGGGTACGCCCGCCGTAGTGCCGCGCTACCGCCTCCGCGGACACCTCGACTCCGATGCTGCGCAGGAGGCGGTCGGCCATGCCACGCACCGGGGCGCCGTTGATGATCGGGGACACCCCCACCACCCGGGCCGTGGACCCAACAAGGGCGTCCCGGACGCCGGGGACGGCGAGAATCGTGCCCACCGACACCACCGGGTTCGACGGTGGCAGGATCACCAGGTCCGCGTCCCCGATCGCTTCGAGGACACCGGGACCGGCGTGCGCGTCCTCCACCCCGACCAGCACCACCTCATGGGCTTCGGGTGCGTGCATCCGGATCCAGTACTCCTGGAAGTGCACCGCCTTCCGCGCCTGCGGAGCCTGCGGGTCGTCGACGACCACATGGGTCTCGACCCGGTCGTCGGTCATCGGCAGCAACCGCACGCCCGGGTCCCACCGCGTGCACAGCGCCTCGGTCACGGCTGACAACGGGTAGCCGGCATCGAGCATCTGCGTCCGGACCAGGTGAGTGGCCAGGTCGCGGTCGCCGAGTCCGAACCACGTCGGCTCCACGCCGTACGCCGCCAGCTCGGCCTTGGTGTTCCAGGTCTCGTCGGTGCGACCCCAGCCCCGTTCCTCATCCTGGCCGCCCCCGAGGGTGTACATCACCGTGTCCAGGTCGGGACAGACCCGCAGACCGAACAGCCAGATGTCGTCGGCGGTGTTTCCGATCACGGTGATCTCGTCGTGGTCCGGGTCCGTCGCCGCACGGAGCCCCCGCAAGAACCTGGCCCCGCCGACGCCGCCGGAGAGGACAGTGATCTGCATGCGGACAGTCTTCCAAAGCGGCTGGCTCCCCCGGCCTGCCGGGTGGGCCGTCCCGCTCATTACGCTGGGAGACCGCGATCCGCACGGACGAACGAAAGGCGGTCCCCGGTGTCGGACACCCTGCGGCGCTACCGCGAGCCGCTGGCCGGTGTGCTGCTGGTGGTGTGCGGCTGTTACGTACTCGGAGGGATCATTGCGGTCTTCGGCAACGTCGGCGAGCTCGGGTTGGCGCAGAGTGCGGCGAACTACGGTCAGGTGTTCTACCAGCCGTTGCTGCTGGCGTCCCTGGCCGGCGTGGTCGCCCTGAGCACCGCGTTCGAGCCGCCCGCGTCCCGGGCCGCGTCCTTCCTCGGTGCCGTGGTGATCCTGGGCGGGTTGGCGCTGGCGCTCGCGTTCGTGTCCTGGATCGCGGCGTTCTGGGCGGCGCCGATGGCCGGGGGTGGTCGCTGGGTGACGTTCCACCTCTTCTACGACGTCGCCTCGGTGGGCCTGTTGGCCCTGGTCTGGTGGTGGGGGCTCCGGTCCTGGCAGCACCAGTCGGGGTGGGCGCAGCGGCAGGCTCCGGCCGATCCGGGGCGTCCGGCGCCCCCTGCGCCGTACTCCGGGTACGGCGGGTTCGCGGGTGCGGCACCGGAGCCACTCGCGCCGGAGGGTCCGACGCTGCCACGGCCAGCGCCGGAGCGGTCGGAACCGGAGCGCTCGGAGCCGGACTTGTCGGAGCCGGAGTCGTCGCAACCGGACGGAGGGACGACGCAGCCGGAGGCGGGGGCGACCGCGCCGGAACCCGCCGGCGACCCCGACCGCCCCCAGGCGGGCTGGTGGCGGTAGCCACGGCTCGTCGCCGGTAGGTCCGGATTCGTCGGAAATGCCGTGTGACGTAGGTCACGATGAGCCAGAAACACGGCGTGTCGCGCTCGCATCGGCGCCAGGGCTTGACGTATTGGACTGACAAGCGTGTAATTTCGGTAGTGTGGTTCCGATCGGCGCACGTCATGGCCCCGGAACGAGCACGCACCACCTGCAACACGTGAGGGTCGAGGAGGCGAAGACCGTGCGAGAGCTGGACATGCTCGACGCAGACGCCGAAGAACTCCTGTGGCAAGAGCGCGCGCTGTGTGCGCAGACCGATCCGGAGGCATTCTTCCCGGAGAAGGGAGGATCCACCCGGGAGGCGAAACGAGTGTGTCTGTCCTGTGAGGTGCGAGCCGAGTGCCTGGAGTATGCCCTCCAGCACGACGAGCGGTTCGGCATCTGGGGCGGACTGTCGGAGCGGGAACGGCGCAAGCTCAAGCGGCGTGCTGGCTGACCGACTTCGAGAAGGCGGCGACCGGCGGCTACTGTAGGCGGGTCCGTCCCGTCCCGTACTCCTGCTGCTTGAGGTAACCGCCCGATGAGTCCTGCGGCTGGCTCGGCCGCTCCACCCCATCTGACTGCGGTCATCGTCGCGCACAACGGTGCCCCCTGGCTGGGCCGTCTGCTCGCGGCCTTGCGCGACAGTTCCCGTGCCCCGGACCGCGTCGTCGCCGTGGACACCGGTTCGACCGACGACTCCGCGGCGCTGCTCCGGGACGAGCTCGGCAGCGACGCCGTCGTCGACGCCCCCGTCACCAGCGGGTTCGGAGCCGCCGTGGCCGCTGGGTTGGCCGCCGTACCGGATCCGCCCGAGGACGCCGATCAGTGGCTGTGGCTGCTCCACGACGACTGCCTTCCCGGACCGGACACCCTGCACGAACTGCTCGCCACGGCCGAGGCCGACCCCGACGCCGGGGTGGTGGGCTGCCGGATCCGTGCCTGGCCCCGCGGCCAGCGCCTGCTTGAGATCGGCGTCTCCATCGCCGGGAACGGGCGGCGGGAGACCGGGCTGGAACCGGGGGAGTACGACCAGGGCCAGTACGACGACGTACGTCAGGTGCTCGCAGTCAGCAGCGCCGGCATGCTGGTCCGTCGCGACGTGTGGGACCGGTTGTCCGGCTTCGACCCTGCGCTGCCGCTGTTCCGCGACGACGTCGACTTCGGCTGGCGCGCGGCCCGTGCCGGGGTACGGGTGCTCTACGCCCCTACCGCTGAGCTGTTCCATGCCGAAGCCGCGACGCGCGGTGCCCGGGCGATCCACAACACCGCGGCCCACCCCCACCGCGCCGACCGGCGTGCCGCGCTGCACACGCTGCTGGCGAACTGTTCCCTCCCGGCGCTTCCGCTGCAGTACCTGCGGCTGCTGCTGGGATCGCTGCTGCGGGTGATCGGGTTCGGCTTCGGCAAGCTTCCCGGCGCCGCGTACGACGAGGCGCTTGCTGCTGCGTCGGTCCTCGGGCGCCCGTGGCGGCTGATACCGGCCCGGAAAGCCCGACGGCGGACGGCGGTCCGGCGTGCCTCGCACGTGCGCGGGCTGCTGCCGAGATGGTGGACACCGTATGCGCACGGCCTGGACACCGGGCTGCTGCGTCTGGCGCGAGCCGCGCAGGGCACGACCTCGGTGGTGTCGGGATCGGCACGGCGACTCCGTGCCGGGCGGGGACTCGGCTCGGAACTGGAGACCGGGCCGGTCGCGGAGGAGACCGTGAACCTTCCCACCGGCAGTGGCCCGGTGGAGTGGGCACGCAGCCACCCGCTGCTGAGCGTGGTCGTGGTGTTGACGCTGTGCGCCGCGTTCGCTTCCCGCGGCCTGTGGGGGAGCGGGTTCCTCCAAGGCGGTTCCCTCCCGCCGGCACCCGACGGTGCAGGGGACTGGTGGCACCTGTACGTGGCCACCTGGCACCAGGTCGGGGTCGGCACCGGCCGCCCGGCCGCGCCGTACGTGGCCATGCTCGCGCTCCCCGCGACCGTCCTGTTCGGCAAGGCCTGGCTGGTGGTGGACCTGGTGATGCTGTTCGCGGCACCGCTGGCCGCTGTCGGCGCCTATGCCGCCAGCACCCGATTCATCCGCAGCCGGGTGGTCCGCGCCTGGACCGCCGCCATCTACGGCCTGCTGCCCGTGCTCACCGGAGCGGTGCCGAACGGCAAGGTCGGGACGGTGGCCATGGTGATTGCGCTGCCCTGGGTGGCGCGGGCGTTCATCCCGCTGCTCCGCCGGAGCTCCGGGCGCGCCTGGCAGAGCGCGTGGCTGGTCGGGCTGACCCTGGCCGTGGCGAGTGCGTTCGCACCCGTGGTGTGGACCCTCGTCGCGGCGCTGACGATCATCGCAGCGCTGTGGTACGTCGTGGTGGGCCCGCGGGTGCGGGTGCTGCAGTTGCTGTGGGCGGTGGTGCTTCCGGCCGGTCTGCTGCTGCCATGGTCGCGACAGATGTGGCAGCACCCGACGCGGCTGCTCACCGAAGCAGGGCTGGTCGACCCGCACCTCGCCGGAGTCGGCGCAGCGGCGTGGCAGGTGCCGCTCGGGCGGCTCGGAGTCGACGCTGCCGCCCCGTGGTGGCTGACCCTGGGGGTGGCGCTGGCCGCCCTCGCCGCACTGTTCCGCAGCGACCGCCGGCCCGCCGTCACCGCTGCCTGGATCACTCTCGCCCTCGCGATGGCAGCAGCCGCGGTGCTGGCCGGACGTACCGTGCCCGTGCCCGGGACCGATGCCACCACGACGGTCTGGCTCGGTGTCCCGGTCGTCGTCGGTCAGGCAGCAGCGGTGGCCGCCGCTGGCCTCGCTGCGGACGGCATGCTCACCTTCGTCGGCGCGGGCGCGTTCGGATGGCGGCAACCGCTCGCGGTCTTCGTCGTGCTGCTGGCGGGGCTGGCCCCGGTCGCCGGGGCGGCCTGGTGGGTGGCGGTGGCTCCCCACGGGCAGCTGGAACGTACCCACGCGGTTGCTCTGCCGGCGTACATGATCGATGCCATGCACCACGACCAGCGGGTGCTGGTCATCCATGGAGACCAGAGACCCGTGACCTACCAGCTGCTCGCCGGGGACGGGATGCGACTGGGCGACGACAGCGTGGAACCGCTGGAACCCACGGCGGGCGTCACCGCCACCGTCACCAGCCTGCTGACCGAGGCGACGCCGCAGGATGTCGCGCGGTTGGCTGACGCCGGGGTCTCCGCCGTCGTCCTCACTCCGGGGAGCCGTCCCGCGTTCGCCGCGGACCTCGACGCCGTGGGTGGCCTGGACCGGGCCTCGGCCAGCGGTGGGCTTCGTGGTTGGCGCGTACAGGATCCCGCGCAGGTCGAACCCGGGTCGGCCGCGAGCACCGGCCCGCACCGGATGGCCTGGCTCGTCGGACAGGCCGCGCTGTGGGCGGTCACGCTCGTCATGGCAGTGCCGGGGATCGACCGCAGCCGCCGGAGGCTGCTGGTGGAGCATCGGGCATGAGGTGGCTACTGCTGGTCCAACTCGTGTGCGTCGCCGTGGTGGCCGCCGCCGTCGCCACCGTCGTGCGCGCCCAGGCCGAACCAGCCCAACCGGTCCCGGCCACCGCCACGGTCCCGGTCACCCGGGCGGTCGCCGCCTGCCCCCAGCTCCCGGCGCACGAGTCCACCGACGCCACCGTCTTCGCCGTCGGCCCGAAGATCACCGACGCCGAACACGACTCCTCCCTGGCGGTACGCCGGTCCGGCGCGCCCGACGCGACGGTGCTGGCGGAGAGCGCCGACCCCGGCACCGTGATCCGGAAGAAGCTGCCGGAATCGGAGGATGCTGCGGCATGGGTACGGGCCACCGGGGACGCGGCGGCCGGGCTCACCGCCCTGCAGCGGGCGACGTATGACCGCAAGGACGTGCGTGGCGTGGCGGCGACGTGGTGCCGTCAGCCTGCGGAGGACTGGTGGTTCAACGGCGTCACCACCAAGGTCGGTACCCAGGCGCGCCTGGTGCTGTCGAACCCCGCCTCGTCCATCGCCGTCCTCGACCTCACGTTCCTCGGCCCCGACGGTCGCGTCGACGCCCCCGGCAGCCGCGGCATCGCGATCGCCCCACACGGACGCAAGGTCCTCGACCTCACGTCCTACGCACCCGGGGAGGACGGTCTGACCGTCCATGCGTCGGCCGTCAAGGGCCAGGTGGTGGCCGCCCTGCGGACCGCCCACGTGACCGGGGTGACGGCGGACGGCGTGGAGTGGGTACCACCGGCCTCACCGCCGTCGACCACCTATCCCGTCACCGCGGTTCCCGCCGTCGAGGGAGCCCAGACCCTGATGCTGACCAACCCCGGCGAACGCCAGGCCGTGGTGCAGGTGCGCGCGGTCACCGAGGACGGGACGTTCACCCCGACCAGCCTCACCGACGTACAGGTGCCGCCGCACACGGTGGTCAGCAAGGACATCGGCCCGGTCACGAAAGGCGACGTGACCGGACTGGTCGTCACCGCCGGGGAACCTGTCGCCGCCGCCGTGGTCAGCAAGCGGGAGAAGAAACCGGTCGACTACACCGTCGCCAGCGGTGCCCCCGCGGTGACGACGCCCTTCGTCGTCCCCGTGGCCAAGGACTGGGACCAGTCGCTGGCGTTCACCAACACCGCCGACACCCCCGCGAAACTGCGCATCCGCTCCTACGACGACCAGGGGAATCTGGGGACCGAACGGACCGTCGACCTGGCTCCGCAGCGGGTCACCGCATGGGTCATGCAGCCGGCCAAGGACACGTCGTACCTGACGGTGTCCGTCCTCAGCGGCGACCAGGTCCGCGGTGCCATGGAGTACTCCACCGACGTCGGCCTCACGTCGTTGCCGGTGCGGTCCGCCCCCTGGACGGTGACCCGCCCCGCGGTCGTCCCGGCGCCCTGACCTGAACTGCCGTGGTCAGTCCGGCGTGGAGCGCAGGACGCGCAGGTGCCCGCGGCGTCCGACCTCCACGGCCTGACCGACCCGTTCCGGGTGCGTACGGGGGCGACCGGCCTCCCGGACGGCGTCGGCGAGGGCGAGCAGGTCGTCCTGGCTCGGCCCGGGGTCCTCGTGGTCGCGGGCCAGCCGGATCACCTCCCAGCCCCGCGGAGCGCTGAGCCGCTGCGCGTGGAAGGCGCACAGGTCGTACGCGTGCGGTTCCGCCTGGGTAGCGAGCGGGCCGAGGACGGCGGTCTGGTCGGCGTACACGTAGGTCAGCGTCGCCACCGAGCGCCCACGGCACGCAGTGCGGGAACACAGACGGCGACGAGTCACACCCAGACGCTACCGCCTTGTCACGACCTGCCCCGGCATTGACCAGCCGTAGGGTGGAGTGCCATGAACGTCCCCCCGGTCCGCCAGCGGCCACCCTCCCGACGGGTTCGCCACGGCACGGTTCCCCGTGGCCCGCTCGTCCTGCCCGGCCCGTTGACGCCATCGGCCCGTACGCCGGTACGTACCGGTCGGCAGGAGTTCGATGACCTCGTCGCCGGTCTTGTCGCGCGCCAGCTACGGCGCTGGGGGGACCGCCTGGCGGAGGTCGAGTTCGGGACCGAGGAGGTTCCCGACATCCCGGAGCTCTGGGGAGCCGAACCGGTGCCGTTCGGGGCCCTGGTGGATGCCGATCCGCCGTACCCGGCGCGCATCGTCGTCTTCCGCAGACCCGTAGAACTGCGGGCCACGACGTACGCCGACCGGGCGGCGTTGGTGAACGAGGTGCTGCGTGAGCACATCCGGGAACTGCTCGGCGACGAATACGGCGACGCGGCGTCACCCTAGGTCGCTGGTGCCGGACGTCGTCGGAGGGGCGCACGCTCGCATCGTGGATGCTTGGCGACGGCCGGGGCCGCGGCCGGCTGTTGCTCGTAGACACCGATGAGGATGCTGCGCCCGTTGCCGGCGGTCGTGCACTGCTGGGCAGTCGGTGCGGCGGATCGGCGCGGTGTTCGGTCGTGATGGTGTTCAGACACGTCCGAGAGCGAGCGCGCAATCGAACGTTGCGCTCACCTCGTCTGGGAGGGTTTCCGGGTTGTTGGCGAGTCTGACGGGAGTCTGGAGGCAGGCGAGGGCGAGTTCGGCGGCGAGCCGTGCGGTCGCCGGTTTGCAGCCGCGGTGCAGCAGGAGATCGTTGAGGGCGTCGGCGATCTGTTGGGTCTTGAGGGCATCGCGGCCACGCAGCTCCGCGTGGTCGGCCAGCAGCGCATAGTGGCGGCGGTACGCGTCGGGGTCTGCGGTGGCCCGGGCGCAGAGGTCAAGGACGATCGAACGCAGCTGTTCAACCGCCTCGACGGTCGTGTGTGGGCTGATGCCCGCGTCCTCATCATGAGCTGCGGCGATGGCGTCGAGCAATTCCTGCTGCTTGGCGAAGACGACCTCTGGCTTGTCGCCGAAGTGGCGAAAGAACGTGGTGCGGCCGACCTCGGCGCGCTCGG
>CAYLOC010000025.1:11080-23327 GCA_964385195.1 uncultured Nocardioidaceae bacterium | reverse complement strand
AGGGCTGACCTTCAGCTCCTCGATCCGACGATTCGCTTGGTGGACTGCTGAACCACTCCTTGCCGTATGTCGTTCCCGATGCGGACAGCTGCCGTGCTAGTGATCGCGGCGAGAGTCCTGCGTGGCAGTCCAAACGTGGTGCAGGCGGTACCCCTCACTCGGACGCTGCGCGACAGCGGAGCCGAGGTCGTGATCGAACCGGATGACTACAACGGACTCAGCACACCATCTGCCACCCAATGCCCACCTGTGCGAGTCATGGCAGTCGGCAGGGTAAGAAGGTATGCCGGCAATGCCGGCGGAGTGGCACTCCAGCAAGTCCGCAACATCCTGGCGGTGATCCTCGACCCGTAACCGAGGCGGCCGAACCGCTTTGCAAAACTAGCGTGCAACCACCTCTGTGTGAGTCCTCGGTTCCTTTGGCCGGCTACGAGGGCTGGACCAGGCGGCGGGACCGACGGAGGTGTGGCGTTGCGGACCCGGCGATGTACGGTCAAGCGGTGCCCTCATCTGCTCCCCACCACTGGTCCCGTCAACACTCCGAGTGGTTCGATGACAATCGCGCGAACTGGGATGACCGGGCCGCCTTGCACCAGGCCGCCGGCTACGGCATCCAGCGGCTGATCGACGATCCCCACGCCATCAGCGACACCCTTGCTCCCGACCTCCCGAGCGTGGGAGACCTCACCGGCAAGGACGTCCTCCACCTCCAGTGCCATCTCGGCACGGACACGGTGAGCTTGTCGCGGTTGGGGCCACGCCGCGTCGTGGGTGTAGACCTGTCCGGTGAATCCCTCCGCAGGGCCCGGATGATCGCGGCAGCGTGTGGGGCTGACATCGAGTACGTCGAGGCGAACGTCTATGACGCCCGCGCAGCCGTCGACGGCGAGTTCGATCTGGTGTTCTCGTCTTTGGGTGTGCTGTGCTGGCTGCCCGAGGTCGACCCGTGGGCGCACACAGTGGCCTCGCTCCTGGCTCCGGGCGGCCGATTCTTCATCCGGGACGACCACCCGGTGTTCATGAGCATCGCCGACGACGTCAGCAAGGGGCTGCGGATCGAACAGCCCTACTTCCAGCAGAGAGATCCGCTGACGTGGGACGACGAGGGCAGCTACGTCGAGGCCGCACCCGATGCGCCGGTCATCCGGCGAACGCGCAACCACCAGTGGAACCACGCCCTCGCGGAGATCGTGACCGCCCTGCTGCGTTCCGGCCTGGTCATCGACGCACTCGAAGAAACCCCCTACTCGGCGTGGTGTCCGTGGCCCGACCTGATGGTTGAAGAAGCGGGGCGAGGGTACCGCCTCCGTGACCGCCCCGAGCGGCTCCCACTGCAGTTCGCGATCACGGCGCATCGTCCCGGCTAGCGCTAGCGCATCCCGGGATACGCGCGTCCGCCTCGTCCGTCTCCTCCTGATCGTGGTGGGCTTACCATGGAGACAGCGCGCGGGAGACACCGCGCGGTCGATGTGTGACATCGCCAGCGTCGTCAGCGGCAGAAGTCCATGCACCCCACCTCCTCCAACCCCAGGTACATGACGGAGGGGTCCGCGGGGTTGAAGACGATCGAGTTGACGCCGTCATGCCCGTTGTGGGTGTGGGTGAGTCGCCACTGCGGCGCTACCAGCCACGACGCCGTATACCGGTAGATATCCGTGCCGTAGCCGCCGAACCAGGAACCATAGACGAAATACACCACGTCCGGGTCGCTCGGGCTGGGGTAGACCTGCACCCCGTTGCTCAACCGCGCCTGGGAGCCGTCCACGGCGAGCCGGAACGTCCGCCCGCCGTCGGTTGAGCGGTAGATCCCACGTGCCGCCGGCCCCGCCTTGGACAGGTCATAGACCTCGGCCCACACCACGGAGGAATCCACCGGGGAGACCGCGGCGGTGAACATGTTGCTGCGTTTGTCGGCGCTCAGTCCGCGTGCGACCTGCCAGGTCTGCCCGCCGTCGAAGGTGACGAAGGAGACCCCCATACCGCCGACCACGACGTGGTCCGGGTCGTTCGGGTCGAACGCGGCGGTGTAGGCCCACTGCAGTCCGGTCGCCGGGTGCCCGACCTTCTCCCAGGTACGTGCGTCGTCGTCGGACTGGTAGATCTGTCCGTCCCCGGTCACCACCCGCAACCGGTGGGGTGTGACGGGGTCCGCTGCCAGCCCGATCACCCCGTCGTACTTCACCGGAGCCAGTCGCGTCGCGACGCTCGCACCGTCCACGACGTACATCTGTTGGCGGTTGATGCCATACACGTACGCCGTGTCGTGCGTTCCGGCGGCAACCTCGGCCTGATACATCGCGGGGGCCTTGGTCAACAGCTGCCAGTGGCACCCGGCATCGGTGGAGCGCCAGATGGTCTCCTTGGTGATCCCGACCAGCGTGTTCGCTGCCGGCAGTGCGGCAATGTGGCTGTAGCTGACCCCTTGCAGTTGAGACGTGGTGGGCGCGAGCGACTTGCCCCGGTCCGTGGTGTAGGTGAAGGCCCCGTTGCTGTCGACGACGCTGCATGATGGCGCCTGCCATTGCCCGTCGGCGGCCGAACTCTGCGCATGCGCCGGGAGGCCGGCAGCAAGTACGGCGATACCAGCGGCACCGATGACCGAGGCGAGGGTGTGGGTGCGGCGAAATCTCATACGTCGTTTGTAGACGACCGGGTCCACTCTCCGCCACACTCTGGTCATGACCGACCTATGTCATGGCTACACTCGGCCACCGGAGGAGGAACGACGGTGCTGGAGTCGCTGGGGGTGTCCCACGGTGAGGAGTCGGTGTACCTCGCGTTGGTGAAGCACCCGGGTCAGGACGTCGCGGCGCTCGCCCGGCGACTCGGCATCAGCAGGCAGGCGGTGCGGGGCCATCTGGAGCGCTTGGAAGACCTGGGATTCCTCAGCCGACCCGTCGGACCCGAGGAGGCATGGACCGCGGTCCGGCCCGACGCCGCAGTCAACGCCCTGGTGACCCGCCGGCTGACGGAGTTCACCGAGACCCAGCGCCGCGCTCAGCAGCTTGCTCACGACTTTCCCGAGGAACTGCGGGCCCGTCCGGACCAGTTGGTGGAGATCGTGTCCGGGCAGCGTGCGGTCGAGGCCCAGTTCGTCCAGTTGATGCACCTCGCTCGCGACACCGTGCGGGTGTTGGACCGGCCGCCGTACGTGCAGGAACCCACCAGGCCGAATACGACGGAGATCACCGCGCTCCGGGCGGGCGTCATCACGCGCGCGATCTACGCCACCGAAGCGTTCGAGGTCCCCAGCGCGCTCGACCAGGCGCGGACGGCCGCAGCCGCAGGGGAGCAGGCGCGCATTCACCACGACGTACCGATGAAGCTCGCGATCGCCGACGACGCCGTCGCGCTGCTTCCCATGGTCAACGGCCATTGGGTCGACTCCGCGTTGGTCATCCGTGCGCCGATGGTGGTGGCCGCGCTGACCAGGCTCTTCGAGCTGTTATGGCAGCAGGGAGTCCCGTTCCAGCCAGCAGACCCCACCCCGAGCGGCGTCGTCGACGGGCAGCCGGCGGCAGACGACCTCGACACCGAGCTGCTCGCGCTGCTGGCGACGGGGCTGAAGGACCAGGCCGTGGCGCGGGAGCTCGGCATCAGTCTGCGTACGCTGGGTCGGCGCGTAGCCGGCCTGTTGGACATGCTGGGAGCCAGCACCCGGTTCCAGGCCGGTCTGCAGGCGGGCCGTCGCGGAGCACTGAAAGAGTAGGGACCAAAGAGTAGGGACCGTGGAGTTCGAGTTCGAGGGGCAGGTGGTGGAGTGGCGCGGCCCAGCGCCGTTCTACTTCCTGCGCATCCCCCTGGAGGACAGCGACGACGTCAAGTTCGCTGCCAAAGGGGTGGAGTACTGGGGGCAGGTGCCGGTGACGGTGCGGGTCGACGACGTCGAGTTCACCACGGCGTTGTTCCCCAAGGACGGCTGCTACCTCATTCCGTTGAAGGAGTCGGTCCGCAGGTCCGCCGGCATCGAGATCGACCACGTGCTCACGGTGGGGATGAACATCCGACGCAGGTGAAGTCGGCCGACGACCGCCCTGGGCTACTTGGGCTGGAACGTGGACTTGACGGTGATCTCACCGTCGACGAGCTGTTGTTTCACCTTCTCCAGCTCCTGTTGCAGCGCCTCCGGCACCTTCGAGCTCCACTGGTGGTACGGAGCGAGCCCGACGCCGCCGTTCTCCAGGGTTCCTACGTAGGGCTTCCCGGTGAACTGGTCGTGCAAGTCGGTCTTGATCACCTGCTTCACCGCGAGGTCCATCCGCTTCAGCGATGAGGTGACGATGACCTCGCAGTACGTCGGTGTGCTCACGCAGCCGTCGGCGTCGAGCCAGATCACGTTCACCTTGCCGCCGGAGTCCTTCGCTGCCTGCAAGGCACCCAGGCCTGCGTTCCCGGCTGCGGGAAAGAGGATGTCCGCGCCCTGCGCCATCAGGTTCTCCGCGGTGACCTTGCCCTTGTTCTTGTCCTCGAAGTCCCCGATGAACAGGCCCTGCTGGCGCTTCTCGTTCCAACCGGCGACCTCCACCGAGGCCTGGTGCACCTTGTTGTAGTGCTGCACGCCTTCCCAGAACCCGTCCATGTACAACTGCACCGGCGGTATCGGCAGCCCGCCGTACTCCCCCACGACGCCGGTCTTGCTGAGACCTGCGGCGAGGTAGCCGGCGAGGAACGCGGACTCTCCGGTGTTGAATATCAGGCCCTTGAGGTTCGGCACCTTCGTGGCCGCGGGTTTGGTGTACTGGTGGTCCACGATCGCGAAGTGCACGTCGGGGTGCTTCTTCGCGGCCTTCAACGTGGCTTGGACGAGCAGGAAGCCCACCGTGACAACGAGGTCGCAGTCCTGCTTCACCAGCGCTTCGATGTTGTCCTCGTAGTCGGAGTTCGACTCCGACTCGATCTGTGCTTTGCTGATCCCGAACTCCTGGACCGCGTCGGTGAGGCCCTTGTAGGAGACCTGGTTGAACGACTTGTCGTCGAATCCCCCGGCGTCGGAGACCATGCAGGCCTTGTAGTCGGAGTGCTTCGGCCCGACCGACTTCTGATCTGTGGGGGGAGCCGTTGCTGTGGAGTCGGTCGTGTCGTCGGCATCGGTAGCCGATGCCGAAGTCGTCCCCGCCGCGTCGTTGCTGCTCTCCGACGGCTTGCTGCCGCAGGCGGCCACGGCGAGAGAGAGCACGCACGCCGTCGTCACCAGTTTCGCCGCTCGCCGCACCCTGACCTCCTTGACGTTCCTGCTCGCACGGATTCGGCACATGTTACAGGGAGTCAGCCAGGCGCAGGGCACGTCGCTGGACCTCGGCGCGGGCGCGTTCCTCGTCGATGGTGCGGCACTGCCCGTCGGAGACGACGTGCCGGCCGCCGACCCAGACATCAGTGACCAGACGGGCGTCTGCCGCCCACAGCAGGTGGGCGGTCAGGTCCGCAGAGGAAGACACGGGGACGAACGTCGGATGGTCGGTACGGATCACCACCATGTCGGCGTACCGTCCCGTCTCAAGCGCGCCGATGTCCCGCCGGCCCAGTGCCTCGGCGCCTCCCCGTGTGGCCAGCGCGAGCGCCTGGTTGGTGGTGAGGACGTCCGGCCGTCCGGTCCGCAACCGGGCCAGTAACGGCGCGAGCCGCATCTCCTCCCACATGTCGAGGTTGTTGTTGGACGCCGGCCCGTCGGTGCCCAGACCCACCCGCATTCCGCGCTGGAGCATGTCGTCGAGCCGGGCGATCCCCGAGGCGAGCTTGGCGTTGCTCTGGGGGCAGTGAGCGACCGCGACGTCGTGCTCGGCGCAGATCCGCAGGTCGTCATCGGAGAGCCAGACTCCGTGCGCGGCCAGGACACGCGCGTCGAAGAAGCCGCGGTCGGCGAGCAGCGCGGGGACGGACCGGCCGTGGGCGCGCTCCACGTCCGCAGCCTCGTCAGCGGTCTCTGCCAGGTGGATGTGAACCAGCGCGTCCCGCTCGCGAGCTGCGGCGGCGATCGCATCCAGTGCTGGCAGCGGCAAGGCGTACGCCGAGTGGGCGGCGATCCCGAGCTCGACGTGCTCATCGGTCGCTGCAGCGTCGATGAAGGCCAGCACCGCCTCGAGTCGTTTCTCCCACGAGCCCATGTCGCCCCACTGGGGAACCTCGATCACCGCCGGTGTCAAGACACAGCGGGTACCGGCCTCGTACACCGCCGCCGCCATGGCCTGCTCGAACAGGTACATCTCGCATGTCGTGGTGACGCCGCCGCGAAGCAGCTCCGCACAACCGAGAAGCATGCCCCAGTAGACATCGTCCGGAGTCAGTCTCGCCTCCCGTGGCCACAGGACCTCGCGCAAGAAGGCATTCAAGGCGATGTCCTCGGCGGCACCACGGAACAGCGTCATCGGAGTGTGGCAGTGGGTGTTGACGAAGCCGGGGAACACGATGCCGTCAAGACGCTGTTCGGGACACGTCCGATCCGGGGCATCCGCCGCCGGGCCGACCCACGAGATGCGTCCGTCCTCGACGTCGACCACGCCGGGACGATAGACGTGGGACTCTGCGTCGCACGTCACGACCGCGTCAGCGACGTACCGGGTGGCCACTACGCGTGCTGCTCCCAGTCGTCGAAGAAGCGTCGCTGTTCGTCGGTGAGCTCGTCGATGCCGACGCCGAGTGTGTCGAGCTTGGTGCGGGCGACCGTGTTGTCGATGTCGGCAGGAAGCTGGTGGAGTCCGGCGGGCATGTCTCGACCATGCAGCAGCAGGTGTCGAGCGGCGAGGGCCTGCACCGAGAACGTGAGGTCCATGATCTCCACCGGATGACCCTCGCCCGCCGAAAGGTTCACCACTTTTCCGTCGCCGATGACGAAGACCGAACGCCCCGACGGCAAGGCGAACTCCTCCACGTGCGGACGCACGATCTGCGTCCGGGTGGCGTACTCTCGCAGCGCTTCCATGTCGAACTCGTCGTCGACCGCGCCCGCGTTGGCCAGCAGCGCTCCCTCCGGGAGCCGCTCGATCGCCTCGTAGGGAAGGCTCTTCGGTACGCCGGTCGCGGTCATGACCAGGTCGGCGGTGCGGCAGGCCTCCCGCACCGGCGCGACCCGGAACCCGTCGTGCACGGCTTCCAGCGCCGCGACCGGGTCGACCTCGCAGACCACGACGCGGCCGCCGAGTCCACGGACGCGGGCCGCGATCCCCTTTCCGACCCAGCTGTAGCCGATGACCACGACCGTCTTGCCGGCCAGCAGCAGGTTGGTGGAGTCCAGCACCGCCGTGATCGCAGACTGGCCGGTGCCGTAACGGTTGTCGAACAGGTGCTTGCACCGGGCGTCGTTGGCCGCGATGCACGGGATCCGCAACGCTCCCGCGCGGTCCATGGCGCGCAACGTGACGACACCGGTCGTCGTCTCCTCCGAGGCTCCGATGAGATGCTCCAGCGCGTCCGGGTCCTGCGTATGCGCCATGCGGATCAGCTCGGCCCGGTCGTCGATGACCACTTCCGGCCGGTGCTGCAGGACCGCGCGGTAGAACTCCTCTTCCTCCTCGGGGGTGGAGTCGCTGCGTGCGTACACGTGCACACCGCGTGCGGCCACCCCGGCGGCGACGTCGTCGGAGGTCAGTGCTCCCGGGGCCGACAGCGCCACGTCGGCTCCGGCCTCGGTCAGCATCAACGCCAGGTAGGCGGTCTTCGGTTCGACCGGAAGGATGATCCCGACACGGCGTCCCCGCACGCTGCCGTCGGCGACCAGCCGGTCGCGGACACTGGTCATCACCGGTGCCCAGGACGCGGCCAGGTCCAGTTTGCGGCCCCCTACCTCGGCACGCTCTTCGTCGAGCACCGGCATCGGCCCGTTCCGATCTCCCATCGGCCTACGCCTCCCACTGGGTGTAGAACGCCTGCTGTGTTGCGGAGAGGCCGTCGAGGCGGATCCCGAGGGTCTCCAGTTTCGTGCGGGCCACTTCGCGGTCCAGGTCTGCTGGGAACCGGTGCACCCCCGGCCCGAGATCCGCGCCGTGCCCGGCGAGGTGGTGGACGGCGAGTGCCTGGACGGCGAAGGTCAGGTCCATGATCTCTACCGGATGCCCGTCTGCGCCGGCGATGTTGACCAGCCGGCCCCCGGCGAGGAGATAGGCGCGAGCGCCGCCCGGCAGCGTGAACCGTCGTACGCCGTCGCGCACCTCCGCGGACTCCTCCGCAGCCTTCTCCAGTCCCGCGACGTCGATCTCCCGGTCATGATGCCCGGCATTGGCGAGCAGCACGCCGTCCTTGAGGACGGGGAAATGGTCGGCTCCGAGGGCGTCGACCCCGCCGGTGGCGGTGATCACGATGTCGGCGTCGGGCAGGGCGTCGGCGAGCGGTGCGACCCGGTACCCGTCCATGTGCGCCTCCAGGGCGGGGACCGGTTCGGTCTCCACCACCGTCACCCGTGCGCCGAGGCCCGCGGCGTATCGGGCCAGCCCCTTCCCCACCCAGCCGTAGCCGATGACGCAGACCTCCTTACCCGCGGCGCTGCGGTTGGTCAGTCGCAGGATGGCGGTGAGGGTGGACTGTCCGGTGCCGTACCGGTTGTCGAACAGGTGCTTGCACCACGCGTCGTTCGCGGCGATCACCGGGAACCTGAGTCGGCCCTCCGCTGCCAGCGCCCGCAGCCGGTGGACGCCGGTCGTGGTCTCCTCGGTCACCCCGCGAAGGCGCTCGACCAGTGCGGGGCGGTGCTGGTGGATGCGGCTGGTGAGCTCCGCGCCGTCGTCGATGATCAACTCCGGCCGCGTGTCAGCGACGGCCAGCAGGTCGGCGTCGAAGCCGGCGGCATCGGCGCCGTGCACGCCATGGACCTCGATACCGCGCGCGACCAGGGCCGCTGCGACGCTGTCCTGGGTGGAGCCCGGATTGCTCCCGGCGACCACGACGTGCGCGCCGGCGTCGGCGATGAGCGTGGCCAGGTAGGCCGTCTTGGCTTCGAGGTGCACCACGACCGCGACCCTGCGGCCGGCCAGTGCGCCGTCGGCCAGCCGTGCGCGGGCCAGGTGGTTGAGCACCGGCGAGTGGCGGGCGACCCAGTCGATCAGCTGCTCACCCTGCGGTGCGAGTGCGAGGTCTGCGATGTGCGAGTGCTCAGCAGCGGTCGATGCAGCGGTGGATGCTGCGGTAGCGTCCATCGGTCCTCCGGTCCGTCGTCTCATCGCCCCATCGGGAGGCAAGGCTCCCGGCCGCTTCGATCGCCGGTCCGACCGAGGCTATCGCAGGTCGTTCTGGCGGACCTCCGCCCGTTCCGCAGAAAACGCCACGCGCCCGAGCCTTGTTGGGCATACTGGCATGTAATGCAGGGGGGTCTGCAGTGGAGGGGTCACATTCCGAGGGGGGATGATGTCCAGCGACGCCGTGGTCGGCGTCCCCGAGAGTGCCGTGGGCTCTCTCGATGGCTTGGTTCGTCCGCGCGGGGGGGAGCCTGCGGGCGCCAGTTGGGGGCGGGAATCGACGAGCTCAGCCGAACAGGCGCTGTTGGCGTGCCGCGCCGCGCGAGCGTTCGAACGTCGACGTGTCGCCGTACTCCGCACTGTGCTCAGCCTCACTCATGTCGTCCTCGCCGCGCTTGCGGTGTCCTGGGCCGAAGCCACCGGCGCGCACACCGGAGCGGTCGCCATCGCTGCCGGCCTCTGGCTGGTGGTGGAAGCCCGCGAGCTGTGGCATCACCAGTCTGTCGCCGGGCTTCTTCGGCAACGTCGGCTGGTACGGCGAGGGTGTGCGTTGGCGTTGGCGATCACCGCGGCCGGCGTCCTCCTCAACCGGGTGACAGCGGCGCGCGAGTCGCTGCTGGCGGTCGCGGTCATCGTGACGGCGGCGGCGCTGGTTCGCTGGGGGCTGCGCATCCCGGCGGTCTTCCAGCGGTTACGGCTGCACCGCGTCCGGAACACGGTGGTCGTTGTCGGTGACGTCCCGGCGGTACGGCGTCTGTTGACCACGAATGCGGCGACCGGAGGCGTTGTCGTCGGGTCCTTCGTCACTGGCCCCATAGCTCCGGGAGCCGACTGTGCCGGGGTCCCGGTGCTCGGGGCGGTCACCGAGATGCCCTCGCTGCTGCGCGAGCTCCGACCGAGCCAGGTGTTCGTCGTACCGGGGGAGACCGTGGACGGGCACATGATCACCGAGTTGCAGTGGGCCTTGGCAGGTACCCGCACCGAGGTGTTGCTGACCACGCCACTGACCGACACCAGCCCCCATCGCGTGCAGCCCCGCCGTACCGGGAGCCACACAGCCCTGTCCCTCAGGGCCACACCACCCTCCGGTGCTGCTCGGGCCGCGAAGTCGGTGATCGAGCGCGCGGCCGCCGTACCGTTGCTGCTGGCCCTCTCCCCGCTGTTGCTGGCGCTGATGCTCATCGTGCGACTCGACTCGCACGGGCCCGCGATCTTCAAACAGACGCGGGTGCGGGAGGGCGGCCGGACCTTCACCATGCTCAAGCTGCGCACCATGGAGCCCGACGCCGAGGGCCGCAAGGAGGACCTGGCGGCGCTGAACGAGTCCGACGGGGGGCACTTCAAGATCCGCGACGACCCCCGCATCACCCGCAGCGGGCGCATCATGCGCAAGCTGTCCCTCGACGAGCTCCCCCAGCTGGTGAACGTGGTGCGCGGGGACATGGCCCTGATCGGTCCCCGCCCGCCGCTGCCCAAGGAGGTCGCCGAGTACGACGAGCGCGCCATGCGCCGCCTCGCCGTCAAGCCGGGGCTGACCGGCCTGTGGCAGGTGAGCGGGCGTTCGGATCTGTGCTGGGAGGACACCGTCCGGATCGACATCGACTACGTCGACAACTGGACCCCGGAGCGCGACCTCTCGATCGCTGCCCGCACCATCGGTGCCGTCGCGCGACGCAAGGGTGCCTACTGAGGCGGGAATAGTCACCGGGGGTCGGGCTCTTGCACCTGATATGGCACTGAAAGGTGAATACGTCCCCAGTCCCAGCAAACATGCCCGCGACCAGGTGGCGCTCTACGAGAACTCCGGCGGCACGGAAGGTACGACGATGGGTGGCCGCCCGGTGGTCATCCTCACCACGGTCGGTGCCCGGTCGGGCAAGCTCCGCAAGACGCCGCTGATGCGCGTGGAGCATGGCGGCCGGTACGCCGTGGTGGCGTCCCTCGGCGGGGCTCCCCGCCATCCGGTGTGGTACCACAACGTGGTTGCGCACCCACGGGTGGAGCTTCAGGACGGTCCGCGCCGACAGGAGATGCGCGCCCGCGAGGTCACCGGGCAGGAGAAGGCCGAGTGGTGGCAGCGTGCCGTAGCGACGTGGCCGGACTACGACAACTACCAGCGCAAGACCGACCGGGAGATCCCCGTGTTCGTCCTCGAGCCGGTCAGCGACGCCGCCTAGCGCGGGCCCGTCTCTGCTGGTTCATCTCCGCCCGTCGCGCTCCGGCGTCACCCGCCGTCATCGCGGGGGATCGCCTCGTGGTGACGTAACACCTCGGCGACGATGAAGCCCAGCACCTTCTCCGCGAACTCGGGATCGAGGTGGGACTCCTCGGCCAGCTCGCGCAGCCGGGTGATCTGCGCCGCCTCCCGCTCCGGATCCGCCGGCGGGAGGCCGTTCCTGGCCTTGAGCTCCCCGACCTCCTGGGTGCACTTGAACCGCTCCGCGAGCAGGTGAACCAGCGCCGAGTCCAGGTTGTCGATACTCCCCCGCAGCCGCGCCAACTCGGCGTACACATCCTCGCGGTTCTCCATGACCGTCCACACTACTGGCGGCGTGCTGTCAGTGCGGGCGCCAGGCCTCCACGTCGTGCGTCAGCTCCAGCACGTCGTCGGGCAGCTCGTCGGCAGCCAGCATCTGGAGCGTGACCTGCTCGAACACGCCCCGGAGGTTCGCCCGCGCCGCGATCCATACCCGCTGCAGGATGTCGGCCGAGGCGTTGTAGCTGACCGCCTCCGGCCGGAGCCCGTAGACGCTGACCAGGGGGCCGTCCACCGCGCGGATCACGTCGGCCACCGTCACCGTGGACGGGTCACCAGCGAGCCGCCACCCCCCGCCCTGGCCACGGACGCTGATCACGATGCCGGCACGTCGCAGGTCCGCCAGGATGGCCTGGAGGAAGCCGCGCGGAATGTCTT
Organism: uncultured Nocardioidaceae bacterium; assembly: GCA_964385195.1. Lineage (GTDB taxonomy): Bacteria > Actinomycetota > Actinomycetes > Propionibacteriales > Nocardioidaceae > CAYLOC01. The sequence goes on along the minus strand of CAYLOC010000025.1, from coordinate 11,252 downwards.
GTCGGCGACCCATCTCTTCCGCCGAGACCCGCTCCCCCTCTCCGCGGATGGCCAGTTCGATCAGCGCGCGCAGCGCATAATCGGACTTCGCGGAGACTCGCATGACTCGATCTTCGCAGATGTCGTGTTGGGTAGCGTGTGGCCATGGGCTCGGTGGTCGACTCGGTGGTCG
>CAYLOC010000025.1:0-10980 GCA_964385195.1 uncultured Nocardioidaceae bacterium | reverse complement strand
CTCGGTGGTCGACTCGGTGGTCGGAGCCATCGAGTCGCTGCCGCCGCTGGCGGCGTACAGCATCATCGTGGCGCTGGTTTTCGCCGAGGCCGCGATCTTCATCGGTTTCGTGCTGCCAGGGGAGACCGCCGTGCTGGTCGGCGGGTTCCTGGCCAGCGTCGGAGACCTGCGCATCCGGCTGTTGTGTGTCCTGGTAGTCCTCGCCGCTGTGGTCGGGGACTCGTTCGGGTTCGAGGTCGGCCGGTACGTCGGCCCGAGGCTGCTGCGGCTGGGGCCCGTGCGCGCCCACGCTGCGCGGCTGGACCGGGGCCGGGATCTGCTCCGGCGGCGCGGTGGTCCCGCGGTGCTGCTGGGTCGGTTCACCGCGTTCTTCCGGGCGGTGATGCCGGCGTTGGCAGGGTTGAGCCGGATGCGGTACCGGACGTTCTTGTTCTGGAACGCCGTCGGCGGTCTGGTGTGGGGCGTGGGCTACTGCCTCATCGGATATCTGGCGGGGTCGTCGTACGAGCAGGTCGCCGGAACGGTCGGCCGGGCCTCCGCCATCGGTGTCGGGGCGCTCGTCGTGGCCGGGCTCGTCGGTTGGCACGTCTACCGCAGGCGTCGCTCCGGTCACCACGCGGCGTAGCCCCTTCGAAGTTACCCGTCAGTAGGGTAGACTTGTTACTGACGAGTAAGTCACCGGCCGGGACCGGCCTTCCCGCGGGATGAGAGGGGCCACGATGAGCCACTACCGCAGCAACCTGCGTGACATCGAGTTCAACCTGTTCGAGGTCTTCGGGCGCGACGCCGTGCTCGGTTCCGGACCGTACGCCGAGCTCGACCCCGACACCGCCCGGGAGATCCTGCACGAGGTGGAACGGCTGGCCCGTGAGGAGCTCGCCGTACCGTTCGCCGAGACCGACCGCGAACCGCCGGTGTTCCACCCGGAGGCGCATACGGTGACGATGCCGGAGTCGTTCAAACGCGCCTACGCCGCCTACCGGGACGCCGAGTGGTGGCGCATCGGCCTGCCCGAGTCCCTCGGCGGACAGCCGGCGCCGGCGAGCCTGCAATGGGCACTCGCCGAGCTTGCGCTGGGCGCCAACCCGCCCGTCTACATGTACGCCGCCGGCGCGAGCTTCGCGTCGGTGCTGTGGAACAACGGCACCGAGCGGGACCGGAGGATCGCCCGGCACATGGTCGAAAACGGATGGGGCGCCACCATGGTGCTGACCGAGCCGGACGCGGGATCCGATGTCGGCGCCGGCCGGACCAAGGCGACCCCCCAGTCCGACGGCACCTGGCACATCGAAGGCGTCAAGCGCTTCATCACCTCCGCCGAGCACGATCTGACCGACAACATCGTGCACCTGGTGCTCGCCCGTCCGGTCGGCGTCGAGGGGGCGGGCGGCCCCGGCACCAAGGGGCTGTCGCTGTTCATCGTCCCCAAGCACCACTTCGACCTCGACACTGGTGAGCTGACCGGGGAGCGCAACGGCGTGTTCGTCACCGGAGTCGAGCACAAGATGGGCATCAACGCGTCGACCACCTGTGAACTCACGTTCGGCGAGGTCGACGGCATCCCTGCCCGGGGCTGGCTGTTGGGCGAGGTGCACGACGGCATCGCGCAGATGTTCCAGGTCATCGAGCACGCCCGGATGATGGTCGGCACCAAGGCGATGGCGACACTGTCCACCGGTTACCTCAACGCACTGGCCTACGCCCGCGAACGGGTCCAGGGAGCCGATCTCACCCAGAGCGCGGACAAGACCGCACCGCGGGTGACGATCGACCACCACCCCGACGTACGCCGGTCACTGCTGACGCAGAAGGCCTACGCCGAAGGGCTCCGAGCCCTGGTGACCTACGCCGCGACGTACCAGGACACGGCCGCCCTGGCGCGCGCCCGGGGTGAGGTCGATGAGCAGGCGGAGCGGATCAACGACCTGCTGCTGCCCGTCGTGAAGGGCTTCGCGTCCGAGCGAGCCTGGGTCTTGCTGGGTACGGAGTCGCTGCAGACGCTGGGCGGGTCCGGTTTCCTGGCCGACTACCCGCTGGAGCAGTACGTCCGGGACGCGAAGATCGACACGCTCTACGAAGGCACGACCGCGATCCAGGGCCTCGACCTGTTCTTCCGCAAGATCGTGAAGGACCGCGGCCGCGCGCTCCGTGCCGTCGCCGCCGAGATCAACGCGTTCCTGGCCGGACCGGGGGCCGATCCGCGGTTGAAGGTGGAGCAGGGGCTGCTGGCAACGGCGCTGGAGGACACCCAGGCGATGGTGGCCGCGATGGTCGGCAACCTCGCCGAGGGCGGTGACTCCCGCGACATCTACAAGATCGGGCTGAACACCACGCGGTTGCTGATGACGCTGGGCGACGTGGCGTGCGGCTACCTGCTGCTCCGGCAGGCGACGGTGGCGCTGGACCGCCTGGACTCCGGGGTCGACGTACCGGAGAGCGACCACGCGTTCTACGAGGGCAAGGTGGCCACGGCCCAGTGGTTCGCGCGGACGGTGCTGCCGAAGCTCACCGCCGAGCGCGCCATCGCCGAGTCCACCGACCTCCTGGCGATGGACGCCCCCCTCTGACCCGACTTGTCAGAAGTGGAGCACGTGATCGCGTGTTGAGCTTCTGACAAGTCGGCGGTGGTTGTCCACAGTTTGCGCCGGCCCCTTACGTTTGCGGTCCTGTGCCTCCAGACTCGCGGTCATGTACGTCGACGCAGACCGCACGCCTGGCCTCGCTCTCCTGGCCTCCCGGCAGGCGGGCGTGGTCACCCGCCAGCAGTGTGCTGCCGTCGGTGTCACCATGCGCTTCGTCGACAACCAGGTCCGTTCCCGCCGGTGGCTGGCGCTGACGCCACGGGTCGTGCTGTTGCACAACGGCGACCCGACCCGGATCCAGCGGATGCACCTGGCCGTTCTCGACCAGGGCTGTCCGGCGGCGCTCACCAGCCACACCTCCCTGGAGATCGCGGGGTTCCGCGGGTTCGCGGCGGAGGCGGAGCCGATCCACCTCGTCGTACCGCGCGGAGCCAAGTGCCTGTCGTTCCCCTGGCTGGTCGTCCATGAGTCGCGGCGCTTCGACGGGTCGGGCACGGTACGGACGCAAGGTCTGGTGCGGGTGGACAACCCCCGCGCGGCGGTCTACTCCGCGGCGTGGCAGCGCTGGCCCCGCTTCGTCTACGCGCAGCTGGCCGCCGTGGTGCAACAGCGCGTCTGCACGGTGTCGCAGGTCGACGAGGCTCTTCGCGTCGTCGGGCGCGTCCGACACAAGAAGCACATGCGGTTGGCGCTGCGCGACATCGCCGGCGGTGCGGAGGCGCTCAGCGAGATCGACGTTGCTGCGCTGTGCCGCAGATTCGGGCTGACGCCGCCACGGCGGCAGGTCCGGCGCCGGGACCCCAGTGGCCGGCTGCGGTACCTCGACTGCGAGTGGGAGCTGCCCGACGGATCTCTCGTCGTCCTGGAGGTCGACGGGGCGCATCACCTGGAGGTGGCGCACTGGGAGGCGGACATGCGCAGGGAACGCGAGCTGGTGCTGAGCCGGCGACGGGTACTGCGGGCCTCGGCGTACGAGGCGCGGAACAATGCCGCCGCGCTCGCCGCCGACCTCAAAGCCGCCGGTGTCCCCGAGTTGTCAGAAGTGGAGCACGTGATCGCGTGTTGAGCTTCTGACAACTCGGTTAGAGGTGGCGGCGGGACTGGATGAACCGGAACCGGGAAGCCACGAACGCTCCGTCGGTGAACGTGGAGTTCGCGCTCGGGTTCGCTCCGGTTCCGTGGAAGTCGGAGAACGCCGCCGACTGGTTGACGAACACGCCCCCGGTCAGGTTCTCCGACAGTGCGACCCCGGCGTCCAGCGCGGCGGAGCGCATCGCGGCCAGCACCTGGTCGGACGTGGTGTAGACCGATGCGGTCATGGCGCCGTGTTCGATCACGGTACGCCGGAAGGTCGCGATCGACTCCGCGGTGCTGTCGGTCCTGATCAGGAACGCCACCGGGCCGAAACACTCGGTCTCATACGTCGGGGAATCGGACACGTCCAGCGCGATCACCGCCGGGGTACGCACGACCGCGTCCGTATAGGAGGGGTGGGCGACCTCGCGGGACTCCACCACGACGGTGCCGCCCCGCCGGCCATGCCCGGTGTCGGCCAGGCGCTCCAGGACACCGTCGTTGGCGACGCCGCCCAGCACCTCCACTGCCTTGGCGTCGTCGCCCAAGAGCTTCGACAACGCCGCCGAGAGGCCCGCCGCTACGTCGTCAACCGACTTGTGACCGTCGTCGGTGTCGATCCCGTCCGCCGGCAGGTAGAGGTTCTGCGGCGCGGTGCACATCTGCCCGGTGTACAGCGACAGCGAGAACGCCAGGTTGCCGCACATGCCGGTGAAGTCGTCGGTGGAGTCGATGACAACGGTGTTGACGCCGGCCTTCTCGGTGAACACGATGGCCTGTCGCGCGTTGTCCTCCAGCCACTCACCGAACGCGTTGGAGCCGGTGAAGTCCACCAGCTTGACCTCCGGACGTACGGCGAGGACCTTGGCGAGGCCGTCGGTGGGGTCCTCGGCCGCGAGCGTGACCAGGTTCGGGTCGAAGCCGGCATCGGAGAGAACCTCCCGGGCCACCTGCACGGTGATGGCGAGCGGCAGGACCGCACCCGGGTGTGGCTTGACGACCACCGGGTTACCGGTGACCAGCGACGCGAACAGTCCGGGATAGGAGTTCCAGGTCGGGAACGTGTTGCACCCGACGACGAGGCCGATGCCGCGCGGGACAACGGTGAACGTCTTCTCCATCCGCAGTGGAGCCTTGCGTCCCGGCTTCTCCCAGACCACGGTTGGGGGTACCCGGGTCATCTCGGCATAGGCGTAGGCGATGGACTCCAGCGCCCGGTCGAGCGCGTTCGCCCCTCCGGCCTGGAACGCCATCACGAACGCCTGCCCGGAGGTGTGCATGACTGCGTTGGCCAGTTCGAAGACACGGGCGTGCAGACGTGTCAGGATCTCCAGCCCGACGCCGACACGCGCCTCGACACCCGCGTCGCGCCACGCCGTCATCCCGGCGGCTGCTGCGGCAACAAGAACCGGCACCCCCTCAGGAGTCACGCGTGGATAGCGTACGTCGAGGGCCAGCCCGAACGGCGACTTCTCCGTGGCGACGGTGCCGTCCGCGCCGGGGGTCTGCATCGGGAAGTCGGTACCCAGCCAGGCTTCGAACGCCGCCTTGCCTGCGTCGGCCGCGCCCTCGCCGTACACCCGAGGGCTGGGCGACTCGGGGAACGCGCTGTAGAACTCCCTGCTCTGGCAGGCGTGCACCGCCTCCTCGAGCATGCCGCGATGGGCGGCGAACAGGTCCGCGGGGGTCGTCATGATTCCTCCGAACGGCGAGACTGTGACACCTGCACCACCAGGTTGTCGGTAGGGTGTCACAAGTCTAACCGACAGGAGCGCTGGTGAAGTTCCGCCCGATGGCCGTCACGGACCGGGACCGTGTGCTCGCGTTGAACGCCGCGTCGGTGGCGGTGTTGTCGCCGATGGACGAGGCCGGGTTCGAGCGGCATCTCGGCAGCGCCGCGCACGCCCTGGTATGTGAGGTGGAGGGGGAGGTGGCCGCGTTCGCCCTCGCCTACGGGCCCGGCTCGGCGTACGACTCGGTCAACTACGAGTGGTTCGGCGAGCGGTTCGACGACTTCTGCTACCTGGACCGGATCGTCGTCGGTACGCGCTTCCGGCGCCGCGGCATCGCGAGCCGGCTGTACGACGAGGTGGAGGCAAGCGCCGTACCGCGCGGCCGGATGGTGTGCGAGATCAGCAGCGATCCCCCGAACCCCGCGTCGCTCGCGTTCCACCAGCGGCGCGGCTACCGTGAGATCGGCCGCCTGCGCCAACCGGACGGCCACCAGACGGTGATGATGGAGAAGGAGTTGACCCGGTGACTCCTGAGGAGATCGCCCGCGCGTGTGCGGACGCGATGTGGGCCGATGACGCCGCCTCGAAGAACCTGGGGATGACCATCGAGGACGTCTCCCCCGGAAGCGCCCGCCTGACGATGACGATCCGCGAGGACATGACCAACGGTCACGGCATCGCACATGGTGGGTTCATCTTCTCCCTGGCCGACTCCACGTTCGCGTTCGCGTGCAACAGCGACAACGTCCGCACCGTGGCCCAGTCCTGCGACATCACCTTCGTCGCGCCCGCGCACGCGGGTGACCTGTTGACGGCCGAGGCGGTGGAGCGACACCGGTACGGACGCAACGGCATCTACGACATCCGTGTTACCTGCGGAGACCGGGTCATCGCCGAGTTCCGCGGCAAGTCGCGGACCATCGGGGGCCAGCACATCGACGTACCGGGAGGGGAGTCATGACACCGGCCAGGCTGAGTACACCCGAGGACCTGTGGGACGACGCGGAGCGCATCAGCGTGGACGAGCTGCGGACCCTGCAGCTGACCCGGCTACAGGAGACGCTCCGGGCGGTCTACGCGCAGGTGCCGCACTACACCCGCGCGTTCGACGAGGCAGGGGTGCATCCCGATGACCTGAAGGAACTGTCGGACCTGGCGAAGTTTCCCTGCACGAGCAAGGACGACCTGCGCGAGAACTACCCGTTCGGGATGTTCGCGGTGCCCCGCGAGGACGTGGTCCGTATCCATGCCTCCAGCGGAACCACCGGCAAACCGACCGTGGTCGGCTACACCGCGCACGACATCGATGTCTGGTCGGACATGATGGCGCGGTCCATCCGCGCCGCGGGTGGGCGCACGGGGGACGGGTGTCACGTGGCCTACGGGTACGGGCTGTTCACCGGAGGGCTCGGCGCGCACTACGGCGCGGAACGGCTGGGGTGTACGACGATTCCCGTCAGCGGCGGCATGACCGAACGCCAGGTGCAGCTCATCACCGACTTCGAGCCGCGGATCATCATGGTGACCCCGTCGTACTTCCTCTCGATCGTCGATGAGATGGAGAGACAGGGGATCGACCCGGCGCGGTCGTCCCTGGAGATCGGCATCTTCGGCGCTGAGCCGTGGACGGACGAGATGCGCCGCGAGATCGAGGAACGCGCCGGTATGCATGCCGTGGACATCTACGGGCTCTCGGAGGTGATGGGGCCGGGGGTGGCGCAGGAGTGCGTGGAGACCAAGGACGGCCTGCACATCTGGGAGGACCACTTCTACCCCGAGATCCTCGACCCGGTCACCGGTGAGGTGCTGCCCGACGGCGAGGAGGGCGAGCTGGTGTTCACCTCGCTGACCAAGCAGGCGATGCCGGTGATCCGCTACCGCACCCGGGACCTGACGCGGCTGCTGCCCGGGACCGCGCGGCCGTCGTACCGTCGGATGGAGAAGGTCACCGGCCGCAGCGACGACATGATGATCGTGCGCGGGGTGAACGTCTTCCCCACCCAGGTCGAGGAACAGCTGCTGAAAGTGGAGGGACTGACACCGCACTATCTCTGCGTGTTGACCCGCCCGGGCCGGATGGATGAGCTGACCGTCCGGGTGGAGGCGCATGACGAGGGCGTGGGCTCCGACACCCGGGACGCGCTCGCGGCGGAGGCGGCCCGGCTGGTCAAGCGCCACATCGGCGTTACCGTCCGCGTCGAGGTGGTGGAGCCGCACGTCCTGGAGCGGTCCTTGGGCAAGGCCAAACGCATCGACGACCGCCGCTGACGGTATCCGCGGCAGCCCCCACCCCCCACAGAAGGATCCGACCCCCACGTCGCTGGGGCAACGTCAGCGTCGGATCGTTTCGTCAGGGAGTGGCGGGGGCTGCCGTCAGCGCACCGCGCACGATGGCGGCTGCCACCTGGCGCACCCCGTCGACCGTGACCTGATCCAGCGGCGCGGTGACGAGCGTGTAGAGGGCACCGCCGTACAGGGTGATCAGCAGCGGCACCTTCTCGGGTGATACCGCCAGGCCGAGTTCGACGTGGTGGGCGACGGTGGCCTGCGTGGAGTCTTCCACCAGGCGTCGCAGGACCGTCGCCACCGCAGGCGTCCGGCGGGCCTCCAACTGGAGCTCGAAGATCGCGAGGTAGCGTGTGCGCTGCGTGGTTGCCGCACCATGCAGTGACTCCGTCAGCATGTCGACGACCAGTTCGATCCCGTCGTTGGAACTGCGATCGGGGCCTTGCCGGGTGAGCCTGCGGTCGATGCGGGTCATGTCCGCCAGATGCAGCTCAACGACTCGTTCCGCGGCGGCGACCAGCAGCGACTCCCGGGTCCGGAAGTAGTTCGACGCGGTACCGGGTGGGACGGCGGCCCGCTGCTCGACCCCCCGGTGGCTCAGGCCGTGGACGCCCGACGTGGCGATGAGGGCGACCGCGGCGTCAGCCAGGGTACGGCGACGCCGCGGGTTGGCTGGCGGCACCCTCGCAGTCTAGAACATATCTGTAGTAGTACGGTCGTAGTGAACGCGAACGCAGGAGGCTCCGATGGCGGCACGGCCCACGAGTGCGATCGTCGTCGGTGGCGGGATCGCCGGGCTGGCGTCGGCCGCGGCGCTGACGCGCGCGGGGTGGCAGACGACGGTGCTGGAGCAGGCTCCGGAGTTCGGCGAGGTCGGCGCCGGACTCGGGGTCACCGTCAACGGGATGGCGGTCATGGACGCACTCGGTGTCGGCGACAAGGCCCGCGCGGCGGGTCACCAGGTCAAGACCGCTGGCTTCCAGGACTCCCACGGGCGCTGGATCCTGCGGATACCCGAGGGCAAGGAAGACCCCGACACCGCGGTGTTGGCCATCCACCGTCAACGACTGCATGCGGCTGTGCTCAGCGCGGCGCATCGGGCGCGGCTGGTGACCGACGCGATGGTGACCTCGGTTGACACCGGCGCCGCCGGAGGCGACCCGGCGACCGTGACGTGGCGGGACAAGTCAGGGGAGCACACCGACAGCGCGGACCTCGTCGTCGCTGCCGACGGCGTACGAAGCGTGGTGCGTGGCCAGCTCTTCCCCCAAGCACGCCTGAAGTACGGCGGTAGCACGAGTTGGCGCGCGATCATCGAGGACACCGACCGCATCGACGACCGCCTCATCGCGTTCTGGGGGTGGGGCGCCGAGTTCGGGGCGTTGCGGGTCAGCGCCACCGAGGTCTACTGGTACGGGTACTTCCGGGCCCCCGCCGGGACCACGTTCGACGACGAGTTGGCCGCGGCCCGACGACACTTCAGCGGGTGGCCCGCGCGGGTCACGGACGTCATCGACGGCACCCGGCCGGAGCAGCTGATGCGACACGACGTGTATCACTTGCCCGGCGGCCTGCCGTCGTACACCCGGGGGCGCGTGGTGCTCGTGGGGGATGCCGCGCATGCCGCACTGCCGACGATGGGCCAGGGGGCCGCCTCTGCTCTGGAGGACGGGATCTGCGTCGGTCGGCTGGTGGCGGAGCCGGTGTCGGCGGGCAGCACGATGCACGACGCGCTCACCGCGTTCGACCGTGCGCGAAGGCCGCGCTGTCAACGGACCGTCCGCCGGTCGGCCATGGTGGCGCGGTTCGGCGCAGACGTCACCGGCCGCGTCCAACAGCAGGTGCGCAACGGCCTCCTACGCCTCGTCCCCGCCGGTCTGGTCACGCGTGCGGCTCTTCCCCTGGTGCGGTGGCGTCCTCCCACAGCACCCTGAGCCCGACCGGCGGCGTACCCGAAGGGGTGGCCGGCGCGGTGGCCGACGGGGTGGCCGAGCGCAGGTTGAGCAAATCGATCAAGTACGACGCGTCGCCCGAAAGGCACGCTGACAGCATGAGTGCTGCGAGAGTCCTGACTGTCAACGTCGTACACCGGCTGCGTCCGGGCTACTTCCACGACACCGCGATCGACAAGCGGCCGGTGGACGGTCCGGTTCAGGTCAACGAGCTCGGTTTGGCCGGCGACCAGAAGATCGATAGCAGCCACGGTGGTCCTGACAAGGCGGTGTACGCCTACTCCATCGAGGACGCGGACTGGTGGGCCGCGCAGTTGGGCCGGGAGACCCCGCCCGGGCTGTTCGGGGAGAACCTGCGCACCTGCGGAGTCGAGACCAGCGACGCACTGATAGGGGAGCGCTGGCGTATCGGCCCGACGTTGCTGGAGGTCCGGATGCCGCGGACCCCGTGCGACAACCTGTCGTTGCGGATGGGGATCGAGAAGTTCCACCTCCGGTTCAACCGCACCGGCAGGGTCGGGGCCATGCTGAAGGTGCTGGAGCCGGGAACCGTTCGTGCGGGAGACCCGATCCGGCTGGAGTATCGCCCCGAGCACGGAGTCCGCGTTGCGGATCTGGCCACCGGCCCCGACGCCGACCAGATGCAGCGGCTGCTGGACTCCGGGGTCCCGCTGGCCAAGAACGTACGCGCGAAGGCGCGCCGGATCGTACGACGGGCCGCGCTGGCCAGCGCACCGGCGTCATGAGTACCGGGGGGCTCGTCACGCTCCTCGGAGGCGGGTTACCCCCGCCCTCTCCGTCGTACGGGCAGGGTGGGCCAGGCAACGACACCGTGGGCGCGGCACGTTTGCCTTGTTGACGGTGAGTTTGCCCCGTCTACAAGGCAAACGCGGGGGGGAAATAGGGTCGGCGCATGACTGCTCCGCTTTCCGACCTCGTCGTCATCGACCTCACCCGGGCGCTGGCCGGGCCCCATGCGGCCATGATGCTGGCCGACCTCGGCGCCCGCGTCATCAAGGTCGAGCGGCCGGAACGCGGCGACGACAGCCGCGGGTGGGGTCCACCGTTCGTCGGGCCCGACGACGACCCGCAGTCGACGTACTTCTTCAGCGCCAACCGCAACAAGGAGTCGGTCACCGCTGACCTGCAGTCCGAGGAGGGCCGCACACTGCTCCGCCGGCTCATCACCCACGCCGACGTGTTGTGTGAGAACTTCCGGGCCGGCGTCTTGGATCGGCTCGGGTTCAGCGCCGCGGAGATGCACGCGATCAACCCGCGGCTGGTCGTGCTGTCGATCACCGGGTTCGGGCACGACGGCCCGGAGGGCGGCCGCGCCGGCTACGACCAGATCGC
>CAYLOC010000024.1:0-24042 GCA_964385195.1 uncultured Nocardioidaceae bacterium | reverse complement strand
AAGGCCGAGCTGCACGTGCACCAGGTCGGCTCCGCCTCCCCCCGGATCGTCGCCGACCTCGCCGCCCGGCACCCGGACACGCCCGTCCCCAAGGACCCGGACCGGCTGGCCGACTACTTCCGGTTCACCGACTTCGCCCACTTCATCACCGTCTACCTCTCCGTCGTCGACCTGGTCCGCACCGCCGACGACGTCCGCATGCTCACCTACGAGGTGGCGCGGGACATGGCGGCACAACAGATCCGGTACGCCGAGTTGACCTGCACGCCGTACACCTCCGTCACGCGCGGGATCGCCGCCGAGGAGTTCTGCGACGCGATCGAGGACGCCCGGGTCTCCGCGCGCCGCGACTTCGGCATCGAGCTGCAGTGGTGCTTCGACATCCCCGGCGAGGACGGGCTGCCGGCGGCGGAGGAGACCTGCCGCATCGCTACCGAGATCCAGCCCGCCGGACTGGTGTCGTTCGGGCTCGGCGGCCCGGAGGTCGGCGTACCCCGGCCGCAGTTCAAGCCCTACTTCGACAAGGCGCGCGCCGCCGGTCTGCACGCGGTCCCGCACGCGGGCGAGACCACCGGCCCACAGACGGTCTGGGACGCCCTGGAGGCGCTGGGCGCCGAGCGCATCGGGCACGGGATCGCGGCCGCGGATGATCCCGCGTTGCTGGCGCACCTGGCGCAGCGGCAGATCGTCCTTGAAGTCTGCCCCACATCCAACGTTGCCACCCACGCGGTGCCAGACCTCGCTGACCACCCGATCGGCCGGTTGTACGACGCAGGAGTGCCGCTGACGATCAACTCCGACGATCCGCCGATGTTCGAGACCACGCTGGTGCGGGAGTACATGGTGGCAACCGACCTGCTGGGGCTGGACCGGACCGGGCTGGTCAGCCTCGCCCAGCGCGCGGTGACTGCGTCATTCGCCGGCGCGGGCCTGCGGGAGCGCCTGCTCCTCGAGATCGAGGAGTTCGTCGGTCAGTTCGACACTCCATGACTGCTGCAGCTTCGGCTGCTTCTCCAACCCGGCCAGGCCGTTCCAGGCCAGGTTCACCAGATGGGCGGCGACGATGCGCTTGTCCGGCTTGCGGGCGTCCAGCCACCATTGTCCGGTCGTGGCCACCATGCCGACCAGCATCTGGGCGTACATCGGGGCATACCGGGGCGGCAGGCCACGTCGCTTGAACTCGCCGGCGAGGATGTGCTCCACGCGGGTCGCGATGTCGCTGATGATCGACACGAACGACCCGGACTCCGACCCGATCGGGGAGTCCCGCACCAGGATCCGGAACCCGTCGGAGGACCGCTCGATATAGTCCAGCAGCGCCTGTGCCGCCTGCTCGACCAGTTCCCGCGGGCTGCCGGAGGTCAACGAGGCACGCATCATGCTCAACAGCTGGCGTACCTCGCGGTCGACCACCACGGCGTACAGGCCCTCCTTGCCGCCGAAGTGCTCGTAGACGACGGGTTTGGAGACCTCCGCGCGGGCCGCCAGCTCCTCGATCGAGGTGCCCTCGAACCCGCGCTCGGCGAACAGTGACCGGGCCAGGACCAGCAACTGCTCGCGTCGCTCCGCGCTGGTCATCCGCGCCCGGCTGCGTTTCCCCGATTTCTTCGTCATCGGCGCCGGTTCAGCTGGCCGCGGGTTTGGCGCGCTTCATCTCCAGGCGTTCCTTCACCGGCCACCGTACGGCGGTGATCTGGCCGCACTTCTCCAGGAACCAGATGATGCGGGCGGAGGAGTCGATCTGCCCGCGCAGCGCCCCGTGCCGGGCACAGGTCGGGTCGCTGTGGTGCAGGTTGTGCCAGGACTCGCCCATCGACAGGATCGCCAGCCACCACACGTTGCCGGACTTGTCACGGGAACGGAACGGCCGGTTGCCGACCGCGTGGCAGATCGAGTTGGTCGACCAGGTGACGTGGTGCAGCAGCCCCATCCGGATCAACGAGCCCCAGAAGAAGGCGGTTACCGCGCCCTGCCACGACATGGACCAGAGGCCGCCGACCAGGGCCGGCAGCAGCAGCGAGACGGCCACGAACGCGGGGAACCAGCGGGAGACCCGGACGATATCCCTGTCCTTGAGCAGGTCCGGTGCGTACTGCCGTTGCGGCGTCTGCTCCGGGTCGAACAGCCACAGGATATGGGCGTAGAGCAGGCCCTTGGTCAGCGCCGGGATGGTGTCGCCGTACCGCCACGGTGAGTGCGGGTCGCCCTCGCGGTCGGAGAACTTGTGGTGCTTGCGGTGGTCGGCCACCCACCGGACGACCGGTCCCTGCACCGCCATCGACCCGGCGATCGCCAGCGCGACCTTCAACCCGCGCTTGGGCTTGAAGGCCCGGTGGGTGAAGCAGCGGTGGTAGCCGATCGTGACCCCGTGGCCGGTCAGTGCATACATCGCGACCGCGATCACGATGTCGTGCCAGCCGAGCCACCCGCCCCATGCCACCGGGATGGCGGCGATCAGCGCGAGGAAGGGGACCACGATGAAGATGCCGAGGGTGACCTGCTCCAGCGTGGACTTGCGTTCACCCCCCAAGGTGCCGGTCTCCGGCTCGAGTTGCTGTTGGTCGGGAACGGCGGGTGAAACAGTGGTCATGTGGAAGATCCATCCGGTCCGGGGTCTTTACCTACGCCACCGTAACCTACGGTCGGGTAGGAAAAAAAGGTGGAGACGGAAATCTTTACCCGATCCGACGTGATTCATGCACCACCGGGGGCTGCACCGGACTCCCTCACGCAGGAGCGGGTCGCGATTGGGCGGCGACTCGGCGCTATGGCAGACTTGGCCCGCGGGGTGTCCCGGAACGGAGCACGCCCACGCGCAGTCCCCTGTGGGGTAATCCGGCAGCCCGCGAGCCTTTGAAGCTTGAGGTCCTGGATCGAAGCCAGGCGGGGGAGCCAGCCACCGGGCATCGGCCGAGTGTGTGTACGGCGGGTCCGGGCGGCCGGTTTCTGGAACGGCCCGAGGTGAGGAGTCAGCAGACGTGACGTCACCCCGACCTGCGGCGGTGGTCATCCTCGCGGCGGGCGCCGGTACCCGCATGCGGTCCGCCACTCCCAAGGTGCTGCACCGGATCGGTGGGCGGTCCCTCCTCGGCCACGCCATGCAGGCCGCCCGTGAGACCCACGCCCACCACGTGGTGGTCGTCGTACGGCACGAACGAGAAGCGGTGGCCGCGCATGCGCGTGAGATCGATGCCGACGTCGTGATCGCCGACCAGGATGACGTCGACGGCACCGGCCGGGCCGCCGAGTGCGCTCTCCGGGCGCTGCCCGCCGATGTCGACGGCCCGGTGCTGGTGACCGTCGGGGACGTACCGCTGCTGAGCGCCGACACCCTGCGGGCGCTGGCGACCGCGTGTTCCGACGGCGGCTACACAGGCGTCGTGGCCACCACCCGGGTCAGCGACCCGTCCGGCTACGGCCGCATCGTCCGCGACTCCGCAGGGGCGGTCCGGGCCAGCATCGAGGAGAAGGACGCGACGCCGGACCAGCGCGCGATCACCGAGGTCAACGCCGGCATCTATGCCTTCGACTTCCAGGCGCTGCGGCGCTCCCTGCAGAAGGTGGGCACCGACAACGCCGCCGGGGAGAAGTACCTGCCCGACGTCCTCGGCATCCTGTACGGCGAGGGCGCGCCCGTGGCCGCGCACGAGGTTGCCGACACCTGGCAGGTCGAGGGGGTCAACGACCGGGTCCAGCTGGCCAGGATCGGAGCCGAGCTGAACCGCCGTACGCTCCACCGGTGGATGCGGGCAGGCGTCACCGTGGTCGACCCGGCGACCACCTGGATCGACACCGACGTGACCCTGGGCCAGGACACCGTCGTCTACCCGCAGACCCAGGTCTACGGCGCCTCGACCATCGGTGCCGGTGTCACGCTCGGACCGGACACCACGCTGACCGACGTCGAGGTCCGCGACGGCGCGAGCGTGGTCCGGACCCAGGCGTCACTCGCCGTGGTCGGTTCCGGGGCCACCGTGGGGCCGTTCGCGTACCTGCGTCCCGGCACGGAGATCGGGGACCGCGGCAAGGTCGGCACGTTCGTGGAGACCAAGAACGCCGACATCGCCGAGGGGGCCAAGGTGCCGCACCTGTCCTACGTGGGGGACGCCTCGATCGGCGAGGGCACGAACATCGGCGCCGGCACCATCGTGGCCAACTACGACGGAGTCCACAAACACCGCACGTCGGTGGGGCGGCACGCCCGCACCGGCGCCAACAACACGTTCGTGGCACCGGTCAGCATCGGCGACGGTGCGGGCACCGGCGGCGGCACCGTGGTGCGCAACGACGTACCGCCCGGGGCGCTGGCAGTGAGCAGTGGGCCGCAGCGCACTATTGAGCAGTGGGCGCTGCGTCGGCGCTCCGGCACCGCGCAGGCCGACGCCGCCCGTGCCGCGCTCGACCGGGACGAGGGCACGCCGGAGGAAGGGGCAGGAGAGGAGCAGCCGTGACCGGGCTGAAACGCACGACCGAGAAGAACCTGATGCTGTTCTCCGGGCGTGCCCACCCCCACCTCGCCGACGAGGTGGCCGACCTGGTGGGTACCGAACTGGTGCCGACCCAGGCGTTCGACTTCGCCAACTCCGAGATCTACGTGCGGTTCGCGGAGTCCGTCCGTGGCTGCGACGCGTTCTGCATCCAAAGCCACACCGCGCCGGTCAACCAGTGGATCATGGAGCAGCTGATCATGGTCGACGCGCTGAAGCGGGCGTCGGCGAAACGGATCACCTGCGTGCTGCCGTTCTACGGCTACGCGCGGCAGGACAAGAAGCACCGGGGGCGGGAGCCGATCTCCGCGCGCCTGGTGGCCGACCTGTTCAAGACCGCCGGCGCGGACCGGCTGATCTGTGTCGACCTGCACACCTCGCAGATCCAGGGGTTCTTCGACGGGCCGGTGGACCACCTGATGGCGATGCCGATCCTGTCGGAGTACGTCGCGGACCGGTACGGCCACGAGAACCTGACGATGGTCTCTCCGGACGCCGGCCGGATCAAGGTGGCCGAGCAGTGGTCGTCGCGCCTGGGCGGCGTACCGCTGGCGTTCATCCACAAGACGCGGGACATCACCCGCCCGAACGAGTCCTTCGCCAACCGGGTCGTGGGAGACGTCGCCGGCCGGGTCTGTGTCCTCGTCGACGACATGATCGACACTGGAGGCACGATCGTGAAAGCCGCCGACGCGCTGCTGGAGTCCGGTGCGGAAGGCGTGGTGATCGCCGCCACCCACGCGATCCTCTCCGGTCCGGCCGTCGACCGGCTGAAGAACTGCGCCGCTCGCGAGGTGATCGTCACCAACACCCTGCCGACTCCAGAGGACATGCAGCTGGACAAGCTGACCACGCTGTCCATCGCGCCGTTGATCAGCCGCGCGATCCGCGAGGTGTTCGAGGACGGCTCGGTCACGTCGCTGTTCGAGGGCCGCGCCTGACCTGGTCGGCGTACCGACGATTTCGCCGGTACGCCGAGGCGCGGGTAGGATAGTTCAGTTGCCTCGGCGAGGGAGCCCCGCAGCAACCCAGGCTCCGTGATCGACGCGGTCGCTTTCCTCGCGCGCCGGCAGCCCCGCGAGAACGTACGAGGAGAGGAACCATGCCTTCCGAGGTCAAGATCGTCGCCGAACCCCGCACCGAGTTCGGCAAGGGTGCGGCCCGCCGTATCCGCCGCGCCGACAAGGTCCCGGCGGTGCTCTACGAACACGGCGACGAGCCCATTCACATCAGCCTGCCCGGCCACGACCTCATGCTGGCGCTGAAGACCCCCAACGCTCTGTTGTCGATCGAGGTGGATGGCACGCCACGGCTGGCCATTCCGAAGCAGGTGCAGCGCGACCCGATCAAGGGCTTCCTGCGGCACGCCGACCTGCTGCTCGTCCGCCGCGGTGAGAAGGTCGTCGTGGACATCCCCGTCGAGCTTGAGGGTGAGGCCGGCCCCGACACGCTCGTCAGCCTCGAACACCCCCAGGTCTCGCTTGAGGTGGAGGCCACCCACATCCCCGGGTCGGTCGACGTCAGTATCGAGGGCCTGGAGGCCGGCACCTTGATCCACGCGCGCGACCTGAGCCTCCCGGCGGGGTCGACGCTGGCGATGGACGAAGACATCATGATCGTCAACATCTCCAACGCCCCGACCGCCGAGGAGCTGGAGGCCGAGGTCGAAGAGGTCGAAGGCGAGCTCGGTGTCGAGCACGACGAGGCCGAGGTGCCCGAGGCCGGTGCCGAAGCCGCGCCCGCCGAGGAGACCGAGGCCGGCGGGTCCACCGAGGAGGAGTGACCCCGCAGGGCGGGGAAGCGCCTGCCGTCTGGCTGGTCGCCGGCCTCGGCAACCCCGGACCGAAGTACGAGGCGACCCGGCACAACGTGGGCTACGTCGTCACCGACGTACTCACCGCCCGCATCGGCGGGAAGTGGCGCCGGCACAAGGCCGGTCCGCTGTACGCGGTGGAAGGACGGCTGGTCAGCATCCCCGGGATGCCGGGAGAACGGGTCGTCCTGGCCCGTGGGCGGTGCTACATGAACGAGTCCGGCGGCCCGGTGTCCGCGCTGCTGCGGTTCTACCGTGCCGCGCCGGAGCAGCTGGTGGTCGTGCACGACGACCTCGACCTTCCGTACGGAGCCGTCCGGGTCAAGCAGGGCGGTGGCGACGGTGGTCACAACGGGCTGAAGTCGATCCGGAAGTCCCTCGGGACCGGTGACTTCTACCGGGTCCGGGTCGGGATCGGGCGTCCGCCGGGGCGGCAGGACCCCGCCGACTACGTGCTGCGCCCGTTCTCCGTCTCCGAGCGGCGCGACCTCGGCGTACACGTGGAGCGGGCTGCCGACGCGGTGGAGTCATTGGTGACGGAGGGCCTGGAGGCCACCCAGAACCGGTTCCACGCCCCCACCCCCTGACCGAACACCGCTGACCCACCGTTTTCCGGCGAAATCGCCGAGATTCGGTGGGTCAGCGGTGTTCGGTCGGTTGTCCCCAGGGCGGAGCCGGACCGAGCCGTGTCCACAGCCCGCCTCCGCGGCCCCGCGCCAGCCGCCAGGATCGCTAGGCATGTATGACCTCACCCGACTGCTTTCACTCCTGCCCGAAACGTTCACGACCGCCCATGCTGCGCGCTGCGGTCTGACCGAGCATGTCCTGGAACGCGCGGTCCGCCGGGGCCGGGTCCGACGGGCGTGCCCCGGTGTCTACCGTCAGCCGTGGACCGACGCCGACGCCGAGCGGTGGCAGCGGCTCGAACGTGACCACCTTGCCCGCGCGCAGGTCGCGTTGCTCGCCCATCCGCACCACGCCCTCAGCCACCAGACGCAGGCGCTCGCGCTCGGCTGGCCGGTGCGGCTCCATCCCGACATGCCCGTGCACCTGACCGCCCTGTACGTCGAGCCGAGGTCCCGTCGGGTCGCCGACCGGCTCCTTCACCACAGCGACTCGATGGCGAACGAGGTGTGCGAGGCGGCGGACATGCGCATGCTCACCGAAGCCCGATGCGTGGCGGACTGCCTGCGCTCCTCCCGCCCTGCCAACGGCGTCGCGATCGCAGACGCGGCCATCCGGTCGGGCAGGGTGACGGTCCGCGAGGTTCGGGAGGTCCTGGACGCCCAGCGGCGATGGGTCGGGCGCCCACGGGCGTTGGCGGCGCTGCGTCTGGTGGACCCCGCTCGGGAGACCTGGCTGGAGTCCTACTCCTTCGTGACGCTGTCGGAGTGGGGAGTGCCGTTCCCCACGCCACAGGTGGAGGTGTACGACGAGGACGGCCGCTTTGTGGGGCGGGTCGACGGGATGTGGATCGCAGACGGGGTCGTCGGTGAATGCGACGGCCGCGGCAAGTACCTGCTCGACGACGACGGCGGCCTGACCGGCGACGGCCGGTCCGCGGCACTGCGGGTGGTGGCGGAGAAGGGGCGGGAGGACGCCGTACGGTCGCTGGGCCTGGACATGGTTCGCTGGGACACCTCCGAGATCACGCGCACACCGCAGGACGTCGCCGTCCGGGTCAACCGGGCCCGGGCGCGCGGAGACATCCGCAGGTTCCGCGGCCGCCTTCGGGTCAACGGCCGCTGGCTCGACGTACCGACCGAACACCGCTGACCCACCGAATCGCGCGGAATCCGGCGAAAAACGGTGGGTGAGGGGTGTCCGGTCGCGGGTGCGGGGGTGTGGGAAGGTGGGGACGTGACTGCGACCGACCAGCCCAACCCGAGCGAGTACGGCGACCTCCCGCAGCCGTCGTCGGACGCGGCGGCCGACGACCACGCCTTCGCCGCCTGGGCCGCGACCGTGGCCGGTGAACGGCTCCAGGCCCTCCGCGGCAGCGACCACGGGCTGAGCGGGAAGGCGCTGAAGGATGCCGGCGACCAACTCGGCCAAGCCGTCCTCATGCGGTTGCTGTCCGAGCACCGCCCCGGCGACACCGTCCTCAGCGAGGAGGGCAAGGACGACCCGGCCCGCGTCCACGCGGACCGCGTCTGGATCGTCGACCCCCTGGACGGGACCCGGGAGTTCTCCGAGCCACCACGGGACGACTGGGCGGTCCACGTCGCACTGTGGACCCGCGACGCCGACGACCTGGTCGCCGGTGCCGTCGCCCAGCCCGGCATGGACACCACGTTCAGCACCGCTGATCCTCCGACTGTTCCTCCGCGCACCGACGGCCCGCCACGCATCGCGTGCAGCCGCACCCGCCCCCCGGAGTTCGTCCCGGTGCTGGCCGAGCAGCTCGGCGCCGAGCTGGTCCCGATGGGGTCCGCCGGCGCCAAGGTCATCTCCGTCGTCCGCGACGTCTCCGACATCTACGTCCACGGCGGCGGCCAGTACGAGTGGGACTCCGCCGCCCCGGTCGCCGTCGCCCGCGCCGCCGGTCTGCACACCAGCCGCGCTGACGGCGCACCGCTGCGCTACAACCGCGACGAGGTCTGGCTGCCGGACCTGCTGGTGTGCCGCCAGGAGTACGCCGACCGGGTCGCGTCGTTCGTCCAGGGCTACTGGGCCGAGCACGGAGACGGGGTGTGACCACCGACCCCTTGCGGACCGCGCTGACCGAGCGCCTCGGCCTGCGTACGCCGATCGTGTGCGCGCCGATGGCGGGCGCGGCCGGCGGGCGGCTCGCCGCGGCGGTCTCGACCGCCGGCGCGTTGGGGATGGTCGGCGCCGGGTCCACGATGTCCGCCGAGACAGTCACCGAGGAGGCTGCCGTGGCCGTGGCTGCCCACCGGCCGTTCGGCATCGGGCTGATGGCCTGGGCGCTCGCGCGGGACCGCGCCCCGCTCGACGCCGCCATCGCCGCACGCCCCGCCCTGGTGTCGGTCAGCTTCGGTGACTACCGCCCCTACGTCGGGCCGTTGCAGGAGGCCGGGATCGCCGTGGCCACCCAGGTCGGCGACGTCGCCGAGGCGGTCGAGGCGGCACGTGCCGGGGTGGACCTCGTGGTGGCCCGCGGGGCCGAGGCCGGCGGCCACGGACGCAACCGGGTGGCGACCCTTCCGCTGCTCCAGGCCGTCCTCGACGCCGTCGACCGGCCGGTGCTCGCTGCCGGCGGCATCAGCACCGGCCGCGGGCTGGCCGCCGTACTCGCCGCCGGAGCCGCCGGTGCCTGGGTGGGCACCGCCTTCCTCGCCTGCCCCGAGGGCGCCAACACCGCGACCGCACGTGAGCGCGTCCTCGACGCGTCCGCCGAGGACACCGTCTACACCCGCGTGTTCGACATCGCCGGGCAGATCCCGTGGCCGGACGGCTACGGCGGACGCGCACTGCGGAACACGTTCGCCGACACCTGGCACGACCGGGTCGACGACCTCACGCGGGATCCCGACGCCGCCGCGGTGATGCGCCGGGCGAAGACCAACGGTGACTACGACATCGCCCCGGTCTACGCCGGCCAGGGGGTCGGCGCCGTCACCCAGCAGCGCCCTGCCGGGGACGTGGTCGCCGCCCTCACCGACGAGGCAGCCGCCCTCCTCCACCGGCAGACCGGGTAGGCTGGGTCCGCACCCCACACCCCCCGCCCCTCCGGAACGGGGGTTTGCTGTGCTGCGCTCATACCGACCTCCGGACAGGAGCTCATGTCGCTCACCGCCCTCCTCCCGCTCCTCACCGCCGAACCGTCCTTCGCGCGCGCGTTGCAGGCGGCTGATACCCCGGCCCTGGACATCTCCGGACCGCCCGCCGCCCGGCCCCTGCTCGCTGCCGCCCTCGCCGCACCCGCGCCCCTCGGCCGGGACCGGACCGTGCTGGTGGTCACCGCGACCGCCCGCGAGTGCGACGACATCGCCGGCGCCGTCTCCTCCCTGATCCCCGCCGAAAACGTCTCCACCTACCCGGCGTGGGAGACGCTGCCGCACGAGCGGCTCTCCCCGCGGTCGGACACCGTCGGCCGCCGGCTCGCGGTCCTCCGCCGGCTGGTGCACGCCGAGGCCACCGGCAGCCACGGACGGCTGCGGGTGGTCGTCGCCCCGGTCCGGTCGGTGCTGCAGCCGCAGGTGAAAGGGCTGGCCGACCTGGAGCCGGTCGGGCTCGCGGCGGACGACGAGGTCGATCTCGAAGAGGTCGTACGCCGGCTCGCGGCGGCTGCTTACCACCGGGTGGACCTGGTACAACGGCGCGGCGAGTTCGCCGTACGCGGCGGCCTCATCGACGTGTTCCCACCTACCGAGGACCACCCGGTGCGGGTGGAGTTCTGGGGCGACACGGTGGAGGAGATCCGGCACTTCGCCGTGGCCGACCAGCGGACCCTCGGCCCGGCGCCGGACGGGCTGTGGGCACCCCCCTGTCGGGAGCTGCTGCTGACCGATGACGTCCGCAAACGGGCCATGGCGCTGGCCGAACAGCACCCCGAGCTCGCCGAGATGCTGCACCGGATGGCCGACGGCCACGCGGTCGAGGGGATGGAGTCGCTGGCCCCGGCCCTGGTCGACGAGATGGAGCTGCTGGTCGACCTGCTCCCGCAGGACGCGGTCGTCGTGGTCTGCGACCCCGAGCGGGTCCGCGCCCGCGCGCGGGACCTCGTCACCACCAGCCAGGAGTTCCTCCACGCCTCCTGGGCCGCAGCCGCCGGCGGCGGCCAGGCCCCGATCGACCTCGGCGCCGCCGCCTACCGCGGCCTCGGCGACGTACGCACGCACGCGATGGCCCGGGGGCTGGGCTGGTGGTCGGTCAGCCCCTTCACCACCGACCCGGAGGCGGCTCCGTCACCGGCGGAGCCGGCCGCCCCGCTGCGCACCGAGACCGGGGAGGAGGTCGTCCTCGACGTCGACACCACCTCCAGCGTCGAGGCGCTCCGGCTCGGCCTGCGGCCCACCACCACCTACCGTGGCGACACCGTCACCGCGATCCGCGACCTGGCTGGGTACGTCCACCGGCAACAGCGGGTGGTGCTGGTCACCGAGGGCCCGGGTCCCGGCCAGCGCCTGGTGGAGGTGCTCAAGGAACACGACGTCCCCGCCCGGTTCGTCGACGACCTGGACACCGAGCCCGAGCCGGCGGTGGTCGAGGTGGCACGGGGTGGCATCCGGTACGGGTTCTCCGCCGACGCCGTCGACCTCATCGTCCTCACCGGCGCCGACCTGGCCGGGCAGCGGGACACCGCCGCGGAGTCCACCCGGATGCCGACCCGGCGCCGGAAACAGATCGACCCCCTGGAACTGCGTCCCGGCGACTACCTCGTGCACGAGCAGCACGGGGTCGGCCGGTACGTCGAGATGATCCAGCGGACCGTCGCCGGCGCCACCCGCGAGTACGTCGTCATCGAGTACGCCGCCTCGCGCCGGGGCAAGCCCGCCGACCGGCTGTTCGTCCCGACCGACTCGCTGGACCAGGTGACGCGGTACGTCGGCGGCGAACAGCCGTCCCTGGACCGGCTCGGCGGATCGGACTGGAAACGCCGGAAGGGCCGCGCACGCAAGGCGGTGCGCGAGATCGCCGCCGAGCTGATCAAGCTGTACGCGGCACGGCAGGCCACCAAGGGCCACGCCTTCGCCCCGGACACACCCTGGCAGCGCGAGCTGGAGGACGCCTTCCCCTACGTGGAGACCCCGGACCAGCTGGCCAGTGTCGACGAGGTGAAGAAAGACATGGAACAGCCGGTCCCGATGGACCGGCTGATCTGTGGCGACGTCGGCTACGGAAAGACCGAGATCGCGGTGCGCGCCGCGTTCAAGGCCGTCCAGGACGGCAAGCAGGTGGTGATCCTCGTCCCCACCACGCTGCTGGTGCAACAGCACTACCAGACGTTCGCAGAACGGTTCACCGGGTTCCCGGTCAACATCGCCGCGCTGAGCCGGTTCCAGACCGACACCGAGGCCCGTGCCGTGGTTGAGGGGCTGAGGGACGGCACCGTCGACATCGTCATCGGCACCCACCGGCTGCTCGACTCCGACGTGAAGACCAAGGACCTCGGGCTGATCATCGTCGATGAGGAGCAGCGGTTCGGTGTCGAGCACAAAGAGGCACTGAAGCGGCTGCGCACCGCCGTCGACGTACTGTCGATGTCGGCCACCCCGATCCCACGAACGCTGGAGATGGCGATCACCGGCATCCGGGAGATGTCGACGATCATGACGCCGCCCGAGGAGCGGCACCCGGTGCTGACGTTCGTCGGCCATTACGACGACAAGCAGGTCGTCGCGGCGATCCGGCGGGAGCTGCTGCGCGAGGGACAGGTGTTCTTCGTGCACAACCGGGTGCAAAGCATTGACCGGGTGGTCAAACGGCTGCACGACCTGATCCCCGAGGCACGGATCGCCGCCGCCCATGGGCAGATGCACGAGCAGCAGCTCGAACAGGTCATGGTGGACTTCTGGGAGCAGAAGGCCGATGTCCTCGTGTGCACCACGATCGTGGAGGCCGGGCTCGACGTCCCCAACGCCAACACGCTCATCATCGAACGTGCGGACCTGCTCGGCCTGTCGCAGCTGCACCAGCTCCGCGGCCGGGTCGGGCGTGGGGCGGAGCGCGCCTACGCCTACTTCCTCTACCCGCCGGAGAAACCGCTGACCGAGACCGCTCACGACCGGCTGGCCACGATCGCGCAGAACGCCGAGCTCGGTGCCGGCATGGCGGTGGCGATGAAGGACTTAGAGATCCGCGGCGCCGGCAACCTCCTGGGCGGGGAGCAGTCCGGGCACATCGCCGACGTCGGGTTCGACCTCTACGTGCGCCTGGTGGGGGAGGCCGTCGCGGAGTACCGCGGGGAGGGCGAGGCCGAGGACACCGACGTACGCATCGAGCTCCCGGTGGACGCCCACCTGCCGCACGACTACGTCCCCAGCGAGCGGCTCCGGCTGGAGATGTACCGGCGGGTCGCCAACGCCGGCGTCGACGAGGTGGACGAGCTGCGGGTCGAGATGGAGGACCGGTACGGCCCGGTGCCGGATCCGGTACAGAACCTGCTGGCGGTGGCAGTGCTGCGGGCCAAGGCGCGGCAGGCCGGCCTGACCGACGTCAATGTGCAGGGCAAGTACGTCCGCTTCGGGCCGGTCGACCTGCCGGAGTCCGGACGCGTTCGGCTGGACCGGCTGTACCCGAAGTCGGTGGTCAAGACGGCGGTGCATAGCATCTTGGTGCCGCGTCCGACGACGGCACTCGTGGGCGGGACACCGCTGCGGGACGTCGCCATACTAGATTGGGCGGGCCGGGTCATCGACGACGTCGTCGCGAGGGAGGACCATACAGTGAGGACCACACAGTGAGGACCACACAGTGACCGCACGGGCACGCTGGCCACATCGAAGCCGGGTACGCCGAGTGGCGACCCGCCGTCGTACCCTCGGCGCCACGGCCGCAGTGGCGGTACTGGCCCTGACCGGGTGCGCAGGAGGGTCCCAGCCGGGTGCCGCGGCCCTCGTGAACGGCACCGCCATCTCCCAGGACAAGGTGGACCAGCTGGTGCAGGCCACCTGCGACTTCGCGCATATCCAGCGGGACATGCAAGGCCTTGTCGGTGCCAGCCAGTCGGTGGCACATCTGCGGACCCTCGTGACGAACATCATCGTCCAGAACCACCTCGTCAACACCGCCGCGCAGCAGATGAAGCTCACCGTCAGCCGCGCCGCCATCGTCGGGGAGATGGGAAACACCAACTACCCCAGTCAGCTCGGCGACCAGGAACGGAAGGCGCTGAAGAGCCTCTTCCACAACATCAGCAAGGCGAACGTGCAACGCGGCGCGATCCTGCAGCACCTGAAGAACCCCAAGAAACACTCCGCGAAGTTCGAGCCGCTGACCCCCCAGGAGGTCAAGCGGGTCCAGAAGTTCATGAAGGGCTTCGCCAAGAAGCAAGACGTCAGCGTCAACCCCGCCTACGGACGGTGGAACGGGACCCAGGTCACCCAGGCATCCGGCTCGCTGTCCGACCCCGTATCGGAGTCGGCGAAGCAGGCGATGACCCAGCAGGGCCCGGCCGGGCTGCCTCCCTCGCAAACCTGTGGCTGACGCCGCCACCTCGCCGCTGCAGCAGCTGGTCGAGGTCATGGACCGGCTCCGCCGCGAGTGCCCGTGGGACCAGCAGCAGACGCACGAGTCGCTGGTGCGCTACCTGCTGGAGGAGACCCACGAGACGATCGACGCCATCGAGTCGGGTGACACCGCCGCGCTGCGAGAGGAGCTGGGGGACCTGCTGTTGCAGGTGGTCTTCCACGCCCGGATCGCCTCCGAGGCCGGTGCGGACGGGTTCGACATCGACGCCGTCGCCGAGCAGATCGTCGCCAAGCTGGTGCGCCGGCACCCGCACGTGTTCGCCGACACCGAGGTCGACGGGGCCGCCGACGTCGCCGCGAACTGGGAGGACATCAAGGACACCGAGAAGTCCCGGCAGTCCGCCATGGACGACCTCCCGCTCGGCCTGCCCGCGCTGAGCCTGGCCGACAAGGTGGTGGCCCGCGGGATCCGGTCCCACGCCCAGCTCAGTGTCCCGGTACCCGAGGAGAGCGAGTACACCCCCGACGTACTCGGGGAGGTGCTGTTCGCCCTGGTCGCCGCCGCGCACACCGCGGGGCTGGACCCCGAGCAGGCGCTGCGGCAGCGCGTCCGCAAGGAGATCGCCACCCTCCGCGCCGCCGAACAGCAGCACCCGCAGTAACGTCCTGCACCCGGTGCGCCGGGGCGCGCGCCCTGCAGGACGCTGCGGTGGTGGAGGTCTGGTGCGGTGGGCGTGGCCTGTCAGGAGCCACGCCGTTGCCTGGGTAGGCTGGTGCCGACCTAATCCCAGGGAGGAGCCGCTGTGGCGTTGATCGATGCCGTCCATGCCAGGGAGATCCTGGACTCCCGGGGCAACCCCACCGTGGAGGTGGAGGTCCGGCTCGACGACGGGACACGTGGACGGGCGGCGGTGCCTTCCGGCGCATCCACCGGCCAGTTCGAGGCGGTCGAGCGGCGCGACGGCGGGGAGCGGTACGGCGGTAAGGGCGTCCTCGACGCTGTCCGGGCCGTCAACGAGGCCATCCGCGACACCGTGGTCGGCCTGCCCGCCGACGAGCAGCGGGCGCTCGACCAGGCCCTGGTGGACCTCGACGGTACGCCGAACAAGGCGCATCTGGGCGCCAACGCGGTCCTCGGCGTCTCCCTGGCCGTGGCCAAGGCGGCCGCCGCCGCGGCGAACCTGCCGCTGTTCCGCTATGTCGGCGGGCCCAACGCGCACCTGCTCCCGGTGCCGATGATGAACATCCTCAACGGCGGCGCGCACGCCGACAGCAACGTCGACATCCAGGAGTTCATGATCGCCCCGATCGGGGCACCCACGTTCCGGGAGGCCCTGGAACACGGCGCTGCCGTGTACCACGCCCTGAAGGCGGTACTGAAGGACTCCGGGCTGTCCACCGGCCTCGGCGACGAGGGCGGGTTCGCCCCGGACCTGGACTCCAACCGCGCCGCGCTGGACCTGATCGCCACCGCCGTCGACCGGGCCGGACTCACCCTGGGTGACGACATCGCGTTCGCGATCGACGCCGCCGCCACCGAGTTCTACGACGCGACGGCCGGGCACTACACCTTCGAGGGCAGCACCCGCACCGCCGAGGACATGTCGGCGTACTACGCCGACCTGCTCGAGCACTACCCGATCGTGTCCCTGGAAGACCCGCTCAGCGAGGACGACTGGTCCGGATGGGCCACCCTGACCACGCATGTCGGTGACCGGGTGCAGGTCGTCGGCGACGACTTGTTCGTCACCAACCCCGAGCGCCTCCGGCGGGGCATCGAGGAGTCCTCGGCCAACGCGCTGTTGGTGAAGGTCAACCAGATCGGGTCGCTCACCGAGACCCTCGACGCCGTCGACCTCGCGCACCGGGCCCGGATGCACTGCATGATGAGCCACCGGTCCGGGGAGACCGAGGACACCACCATCGCCGACCTGGCCGTCGCCACCAACTGCGGCCAGCTCAAGACCGGGGCCCCGGCCAGGTCCGAGCGCGTGGCGAAGTACAACCAGCTGCTCCGCATCGAGGAGGAGCTCGGCGACTCCGCCCGGTACGCCGGTGCCGGCGCGTTCCCGCGGTTCGGCAGGAGGGCCTGACCGATGGCGGCGCGCGGACGCGGCGCGGCGCCCTCCGGACCCGGCCGCGGACACAGCAGAAGGCCACGCCGGCGTACGACCCGAGTCCCGTCAGCGCCCGACGCTCCGGTGCCCGAGCGCACCCGGTCGAAGTTCACCAAACGGGCGGCGGTCCTGCTGCTGGTCCTCGCCGTACTTGCGGTGTCCTACGCCTCCAGCATCCGGGCCTGGATGCGGCAGCACGAGGAGGTCAACACGCTGCACGCGCAGATCGCCGAGAGCAAGGCCTCGATCGCGGACCTGAAGCAGCAGAAGCGGCGGTGGCACGACCCCGCCTACATCAAGTCCCAGGCGCGGCTGCGCTTCGGGTGGCTGATGCCGGGGGAGACCGGGTACCGCGTCATCGGCAAGAACGGCAAGGTGTGGCAGCACGGGACCGACTCCCTCACCACCCCGAAGGCCACCCACCCCACCGCCGAGGCGGAGTGGTGGCAGCCGGCGCTGGAGAGCATGCGCCGGGCCGGGAAGACCGACGCGCAGCTCGCGGCCGAGCGCCAGCGCAAGCAGGAGCAGCTCAAGCCCGACCACCGGCCGCCGGAAAAGATCAAGCCCCCGCAGTGACCGCCGACCGGCCGCTGAGCGCTGCCGACCTCGCCGCCGTCGAGGCGCAGCTGGGCCGTGCCCCCCGCGGCGTGGTCGGAGTCGCGCACCGGTGTACCTGCGGCCTCCCGGACGTCGTTGCCACCGCCCCCCGGCTGCCGGACGGCTCACCGTTCCCCACGCACTACTACCTGACCTGTCCCCGTGCCGCGTCGGCGATCGGCACACTTGAGGCCGGCGGGCTCATGCGCGTGATGGAGCAGCGGCTGCGCGACGACACCGACCTCGCGACCGGGCAGCGCGCCGCACACTCCCGCTACCTGTCCGACCGGGCACGATACGGCGAGGTGCCCGAGATCAGCGGCGTCACTGCCGGCGGGATGCCGGGCCGGGTCAAGTGCCTGCACGCGTTGGCCGCGCACGCGCTGGCGGCCGGCCCCGGAGTCAACCCGCTCGGTGACGAGACGCTTGCGGCGCTTCCGGACTGGGGCCAGGAGGGATCCTGCGTGTCCGGGAAGCCCGCCGGATGAGGGCATCGTGAGCACCCGCCGGGTGGCGGCGATCGACTGCGGCACGAACACGCTGCGGCTGCTGGTCACCGACCTCGACCCCGCCACCGGTCGCGCCACTGAGGTGGACCGGCGTACGACGATCGTGCGGCTCGGCCAGGACGTCGACCGGACCGGAGTCTTCGCTGCGGCCGCGTTGCAACGCACGTTCACCTGCCTGGAGCAGTACGCCGACGTCCTCGGCCACCTGGACGTGGACGCCATCCGGATGGTGGCCACCTCGGCGGCGCGGGACGTCGCGAACCGGGCGGAGTTCACCGCCGGCGTCCGGCAGCGCGTCGGGGTCGAGCCGGAGGTGATCACCGGGGACGAGGAGGCCCGGCTCTCCTACGACGGCGTCACCCGGGAACTGTGGCGGGCCGGCCAGGTCGCAGAACCGGTGGTGGTCGTCGATATCGGCGGGGGGTCGACCGAGCTGGTGATGCGGCCCACTCCCGACGCGGCCGTGCGCGGACGGTCGCTCGCGGTCGGGTCGGTGCGGCTCCACGAGCGACACCTGCACAGTGACCCGCCCACCGCCGATGAGATAGCCGCCACCGAAGCGGACCTGGACACGGCGCTCGCCACAGTGGACCTGCCGCTGTCGGCGGCCGGCACCCTGGTCGGCGTCGCCGGCACGGTCACCACGATGGCCGCGTTCGTGCTCGACCTGCCCGGCTACGACCGTGACCGGGTCAGCCACGCCCGGCTCCCGCGCGGCGCCGTGCTCACCGCGGTGGAGGAGATCGTCGCGATGACCGTCGCCCAGCGCCGGGCGCTGCCGTTCATGCAGCCGGACCGGGCCGACGTGATCGGGGCCGGCGCCCTGGTCCTCGCGGCGGTGCTGCGGCAGGTCGACGTACCCGAGCTGCTGGTCTCCACCCACGACATCCTGCACGGGATCGCCTGGTCTCTGGTTCGTCCGACCCCGCCGAGGTCGTCCTCGTGAGCGACAGTCGGACGAATCGTGATGGGCGCATGCTGGCGCACCCGGTCACGGGCCGGCTGTTCCCCAGCCCGGTGCTGCCGGGGACGGGGTGGCCGGATGACCCCGCGGTGTCGGGTACGCCGGTGGCGCACGATGGCGACGACGTCGCCGCGCTGGCCGCGGGTTCGGCGGACCTGGCCGAGCTCGACGCCCGGGTGTCGGTGTGCGCGGCGTGCCCCCGGCTGGTTTCCTGGCGGGAGCAGGTGGCGGTGGAGAAGCGCAAGTCCTTCGCGGGTGAGCCGTACTGGGGCCGGCCGATCGCCGGGTGGGGGAGCGCGCACCCGCGGGTGCTGATCGTGGGTCTCGCTCCGGCGGCCAACGGCGGCAACCGGACCGGCCGGATCTTTACCGGCGACCGGTCCGGCGACTGGCTGTTCGCCTCGTTGCACCGGGTCGGTCTGGCCACCCGTCCGACCAGCACCCATGCCGGTGACGGGCAGCAGCTGCTCGACACCAGGATGGTGGCTGCGGTCCGCTGCGCCCCGCCGGGGAACAAGCCGACCACGGTCGAGCGGGACACCTGTGCACCATGGCTGGACGCGGAGCTGGCGATGGTGCTGCCCTGGGTGCGGGCAGTGGTCTGTCTGGGGTCGTTCGGGTGGCTGGCGGCGCTGAAGGCGCTGGCGCGTGCCGGATATGAGGTTCCGCGTCCACGCCCGAAGTTCGGCCACCGGACGCGGGTGGACCTGGCCGGTCGGGCCGCCGGCGACCCGCCCCTCGCCGTACTCGGCTGCTTCCATCCCAGCCAGCAGAACACGTTCACCGGCCGGCTCACCGAGGCCATGATCGACGGTGTGTTCAGCGACGCATGTGAGGTCGCCCATCAAGCCTTGTGAAGAGTTTCACAAGATGCCTACCATCGAAGCAGGGAATCCGGGATGGGAGGCTCGCCATGGCACCGCACATCGTGATCGCCGGCGGCGGATACGTCGGGATGTATACCGCCCATGAGCTGCAGAAGCGGCTGCGCCGCGGGGAGGCGCGGGTCACCGTCATCGACCCGCGCTCGTCGATGACCTACCAGCCGTTCCTCCCCGAGGCGGCTGCGGGCAGCCTGGAGCCACGGCACGTCGTCGTCCCGCTGCGCAAGACCCTTCCGAGGTGTGCGGTGGTCACTGCCCGGGTCACCGACGTCGACGCCGAACGGCGGGTGGTGCGGGTGCAGCCTCCCGAGGGCGCTGCCTATGACCTCGCCTACGACGAGCTCGTGGTCGCGCTCGGCTCGATCTCGCGTACCCTGCCCATCCCCGGACTGGCCGAGCACGCGATGGCCTTCCACCAGATCGAGGAGGCCATCGCGCTGCGGAACCACGTCCTGGACCGGCTGGACATCGCCGACTCCGTCCAGGATCCCGCCACGCGCGCGGCGGCCCTGACGTTCTGCTTCGTCGGCGGCGGGTACGCCGGTGTGGAGGCGCTGGCCGAGATCGAGGACATGGCCCGGTTCGCCAGCCGCTACTACCCCCGCATCCGGGAGGGGGAGCTGCGGTTCGTGCTGGTGGAGATGGCCGACCGGATCCTGCCCGAGGTCGGTGCGGACCTGGGACGGTACACGGTCAAGCGGCTCCGCGCGCGGGGTATCGACATCCGGCTCGGTACCAAGCTGGACTCCTGCACCGACCACCATGTGGTGCTCTCCGACGGCGATGAGTTCGACGCCGACACCATCGTGTGGACCGCCGGTGTCAAGGCCAACCCGGTGGTGACGGCGAGCCGCCTGCCGCTGGACGGACACGGCCGGATCCGCGCCCGCCCGGACCTGCGGGTCGACGGCGCGGCCCACGTGTGGACCGCGGGCGACAACGCGGCGGTGCCCGACCTCACCGCCCCCGGAACCCGGTGCGCCCCGAACGCCCAGCACGCCGTACGGCAGGCACGGCTGCTCGGCGCGAACCTGGTCCGCCACCTGCGCGGGGAGCCGCTGGTGGAGTACCGGCACAAGTACGCCGGGTCGGTGGCCAGCCTCGGGCTGTACAAGGGAGTGGCCCAGGTCTACGGCGTGAAGCTGCGCGGCTGGCCGGCGTGGTTCATGCACCGGACGTACCACATGAGCCGGCTCCCCACGTTCAACAAGAAGGTTCGCGTGGTGTTCGACTGGACGACGGCGCTGTTCTTCCGTCGGGACGTCGTCTCGCTGGGCAGCCTGCACCATCCACGGGACGAGTTCGACCGCGCCAACTCCTGACGCTGCGGAGCGGATCGTAGGATGTCGGGACAGCCCCCGTATCCCAACTGGTAGAGGACGCACCCTTAAAAGGCGCTCAGTGTGGGTTCGAGTCCCACCGGGGGCACCCGCCCGGGTCCGCGATTGTCTCGAAACCGCGCGCAGTGTCGGTCGCGGATGCCAGCATGCGGCTATGACTCTGGTCCCGCCGGAATGGGTGCTGCGCTCCGCCCGCCGCTACTGCGGCGACCCGGCGTGGCGCACGGCCGCCGCGTTCGCCGACGGCGGCGCGGCCGCACCCGCCGTGCATCGCTCCCAGGTCAGTCGCTGGGAGAACGGGTCGACACCGCCCTCCTATGACCTGGTCCGTCGCTATGAGGCGGTGTGCGGGTATCGCGACGGCCAGCTCGTCACCGCGCTCGACGTGATGGCCCGCGCGGAGCGGCCGGTGTCTGCGACGTCCTTCCTCCATCGGCCGATGCCTGCCGACCCTGTCGCCACCGCCGTCGCCGGTCTCGAGACCGCGGTGAGCCAGGAGGCCATGACCGGTGGGGACTGGGACCGGCTCACCGCGCTGCTGGGGGATCTCCCGGTCGTGGTCCTGCTCCCGGACCAGTGGCGCACCCTGCTCCGGCGCGGTATGCGCGAGATGAGCATCAGCGTCGGCCTTCCGTACCTGCAGCGGTTGGAGTCGATGGCGCGCCTGGCCGGTCATCCGTCGGCGGCGAAGTACGTCGTCCGGCTGGTCGAGGAGGTGCTGACCGATCCGGCGTCCCAGATCTACAGCGAGGTGACCGCGCTGCTGCAGTTCAGCGACGATCCTGCGGCGATGTCGGTCCTGCTGCGGGCAGCGCAGGACCCGGTGAACACCGACGCCTTGTGGTCGGCAATGTTCGCCGCCGCTGCGAAGCTCCGCCGCAAGCAGGTCGATCCGGAGGCGGCGGTGGAGATCGCCCAGGTGGCGCTGCGCTGTTGCCGTGACCAGTCCCTTCCCTATCGCACCCGGCGGAGTGCGGCCGACGTGTTGGTGGCGCTGACCCCGGACGCGCGGCGCCGGATCGCTGCCGGGCTCGTGCAGGAGGAGAACGACCTCGCCATCGCCTCGATCGTCACCGGAGACGGCCCGCTTCCCGCCGAGCGGCTCTCCGGGCTGCGCTCCCGGGTCGCCCGACATGTCGAGAAACGGCTCGGGACGTCGTTGGAGGAGGAGCCCCACCTGCTGCACCTCCTGGACTTCATCACCGTCGAGACCAACGACGAACGGCGTGCTGATGCACTGGAGATGCTGATGCTGCTCCCGCTGGGAGCGGCTGTCGGAGCGGCGTACGTCGAGGAGCTGCACCGGGCGCTGCGCCGCAACGACGAGGCGGTCGTGCATGAGGCGATGAGCGTGCTCAGCTTCCTTCCGCCCTCGGACCAGGCGCCGATGCTGCTGGACCTGGCGACGCGGACGCCGTCGGCAAACGGAGGCGCGGAGCATGTCGCGGCGGAGGCGGCGTTCGTGCTCGGCAACTGCCGCGACCTGGACGACCACGAGACCGAGGAGGTCGTACGCCGGGTGGGCGACGCCGTCCGTGCGGTGCTCACCGGGCCGGACCAGCCGCCCCCCGAGCGGTTGCTACGAGGGTGGGCGTACGCGCTGGGTATGCACGGAGCGCGTGACCGCATGCCAGCAGCCACCGGCGCAGGACCAGCCCTGGAGGCATGGGAAGCCGCACGGCAGTGGTGGCTGGACCTGCCGGACTACCTGGTGCGCGCCGCCACCGAGCGGTGATCCGCCGCGCGGGCCGGGTCAGCGGCCGCAGGTGTCCACCCGCTCCCACGGCCACGCGGTCGTCACCCACGCTGCGACGGCGTCGGCCAGCGGGGTGTCGAGGTCGGCCCTGTCGGCCCGCACCCACGACTGGATCGTGACGTCGACGTCCTCTGCCGCCGTGGGATACAGGTAGACGCAGCCGATGACGTCGCCGTCGGCTGGGTCCAACACCGTGAACGTGAACCCGGTCCGGGCGGTGAAGTCGGCCGCATGCCGCCGCAGGTCACGGTGGTTGTCCTCCAGTGACATTCCGGTCAGTGGTGGCCAGTCGCCGTCGGGGTACCCCGGCGTCGACCGGATGTGCTCGATGCTGGACATCCAGGCCGCATGGTCGGCCTCGTTGTGCTGCGGGCCGAGCGGTTCCAGACGGAACTGCTCGGTCACAAGCGTTGTCGGCGGCTCGAAGCCAGCAGGGACGAACGGAGTCGAAGCCATGCCCGGACACTACGGCGTGGCCAGGGATCCGCGCACCCGAATTTCCGGGCTCCCTCGGCTATGACCGGGCGGTGTCGATGAGCACGATCTGGTCGCAGGCGGCGCCTGACGGGATGACGATGTGGCACTGCCGGGGCAGGAACCCCGCGGCTCGCACCACCTCCAGCACCTGGTCCGGCGAGCGTGGCACCGTCGTGGTCCAGGGCAGGTCGTGCGGTCGGTGCTCACTCGCCGTACCGTGTGGCAGCAGGTTCGCGAACACCAGGACTCCGCCGGGAGCAAGGACTTCCCCCGCCTTGCGCAGGACCGTGCTCGCGGCGGGGTCGGGCAACTGCTCCACGAGGTCGAGCGCCTCGATCACGCTCTGCTGGTGCCAGCCGAGGGCGGCATGCAAGGAACCCACCCCGCGCCGCTGTTCGCTGATCACGTTGTGCCGGACCGCATCGAGGGCACAGTCCAGACCCGCGCGCTCCGCCACGGCCCGCCCGATCCCCAGGGCGAGCGGATCGCGGTCGACCAGGGTGACCTGCTCGACCGCAGTGCCCGCCTTGAGCAGGTCCTGGGTCAGGCTCGTGAGGGGGTACGCCGATCCGCCGGCGAAACTCGACAGCCGCGCCGGACGGGACCACCGGTCCGCGACCGCGGCCACCAGCCATCGCAGCGCCGCTGCACGGGTACGGACGAGGGATCCGAGGAATCCCGCATAGACCTGCGCGCATCCGCGACTGTAGGGAGCGGTCAGGAACCGGTCGAACCGCTCGACCATCATGTCCGCGCGGCGCCGGCCCACACCGGCGGTGAGGTCCTGCACGGGGGACCGCCCGCCGGGGAGCGCGATCCGCAAGTGCTCCGGGGTGACACCGGAGCCCAGGAACTCCCACTGCCCCGCCTCGTACGCCGGGTGCCACACCACGGAGCTGGTTCGGGGCGCGGTGAGTGCCGTGACCGCCGCCCACCCGGGGTCGGCCGGGGAGGGGAACGGGGCGGGGAGTGCCACCGGCGAGAAGCTCGCGTCGGGAAAAT
>CAYLOC010000023.1:0-24117 GCA_964385195.1 uncultured Nocardioidaceae bacterium | reverse complement strand
CGCCGAAACGGCAGCGCCGGCGCAGCGAACCCGAGACCGAACCCACCCCCAAGCGCAAGCGGCGCAACCGCCGCGCCAGCGTCCCGAGCTGGGACGAGATCATGTTCGGCCGGGGCAGCGACGACGAGCCCGACTCCTAGCCGGCCGCGCTCAGCCGGGCGTGTCCCCGGTCGCCACCGGGCGACGCGGGTCGGTAATCCACCCACTCCACGAGTCGGCGTACAGCGCCGCCGGGTAGCCCGCGACGTCCAACGCCAGCACCTCATGCGCCGCGGTCACGCCGCTCCCGCAGTAGGCGCCGACCCCGCGGTGCGCGGTCACACCGAGCGCTTCGAAACGTTCGCGCAGCACGTCGGCAGGAAGGAACCTGCCCTCGGCGTCGACGTTCCCGGTCGTGGGCGCGCTGAGGGCACCGGGAATGTGCCCACCGACGGCGTCCACCGGCTCCTGCGTACCGGCGTACCGCTCGGCGGACCTCGCGTCCAGCAGTACCCCGGTACGCGCGAGGTCCTCGGCGTCCCGCGCGGTCAGCAGCGGCAGGTGGCCGGGTTCTGCGGTGAAGTCGCCGGCGGAGGGGTCTGGTACGACCGAGGTCGTACGTCGCCCGTCACGGACCCAGCCGGCGTAGCCCCCGTCGAGCACCTGCACGTGCCGATGGCCGTAGTACCGCAGCAGCCACCACGCGCGCGCGGCCGACGTCCCCGGGCCGTCGTCGTAACACACGACATGAGACTCGGCGCGGACCCCGGCCGCACGCATCTGCGCGGTGAAGTGGTCGGCGTCCGGCAGCGGGTGCCGTCCACGGGCATCCGGCGGTGCGGACAACGCGGTTTCCAGGTCGACGAACACGGCATCGGGAAGGTGAGCCTCGTCGTAGTCCGCCCGTGCCGACGGGCCACCCAGCCGCCAGCGCACGTCCAACACGACGACCCCGGCCCGGTCGAGCAGGTCGGCCAGCTCCCTCGACGACACCAGCGGCTGCATGGGGCCACTGTGCCAGATCCGCCCTGCGCAGGGAGAGGGCACCGCATCATGGCAGGATCGGACTCCGTGGCTGCCCTTGAGTTCTTCACCGGGACGATGGACTGCGGAAAGTCGACGCTGGCGCTGCAGATGGACCACAACCACGCCGCCCGCGGACGACAGGGCCGGTTGTTCACCAGCCAGGACCGAGCCGGTTCCGCCCAGCTGTCCAGCCGGCTCGGGCTGTCGGTCGAGGCGATCGAGGTCGGCCCGGACTTCAACTTCTGGACGTTCGTCGTGGACGCGCTGACGACCGGGGGGCGGATCGACTACCTCATCTGCGACGAAGCGCAGTTCTACACCCCGGACCAGGTCGAGCAGCTTGCCCGGCTCGCGGACGAGCTCCAGATCGACGTGTTCGCCTTCGGTATCCTTACCGACTTCCGGTCCCGTCTGTTCCCGGGCTCGGCGCGGCTGGTCGAGCTGGCGGACCACACCGAGGTGCTACAGGTCGAGGCGCTGTGCTGGTGCGGGCGTCGAGCCACGCACAACGCGCGCACGCTCGACGGAGAGATGGTCACGGAGGGAGAGGTCATCGTGGTGGGAAATACCGCGAACGAAGAGGAACGCCGGGGCGGCGAGGTGGGCTATGAGGTCCTCTGCCGCCAGCACCACCGTCGCCGGATGACCTCGGCGCGAGCACGGGCGGCCGCGCTCTCCCCCGACGTGTTGCCGTTCGGAGACTGAGGACGAACGGTGACCACAGCGCTCGACCTCCAGGAAGGCTCCCCGACCCGCACCCAGGCAGGCATCGGACGCCGGGTCCTGACCCTGTCCGCCGACATGGGAGGCGGACACAATGCCACGGCCAATGCGCTGGAGGAGACGATCGCGGCACTGTGGCCGGGCAGCGAGGTACGCCGACTCGACACGCTGGACATCCTCGGGCCCGGCATCGGCCGGCTGTTCCGGTCCATCTATGTCACCAACGTCGAGGACACCCCCTGGCTGTATGAGTTCTTCTACTCCTCGCTGTGGCGGCACCGCTGGTTCGCCGACGCCTCGAAACGCTTCGTGGGCAGCTGGTGCGGACGGCGCCTCGCGACCCAGGTCGACCGGTTCGACCCCGACCTCATCGTGTCCACCTATCCCCTGGGCAGCGCCGGTCTGGCGTGGCTGCGGCGGCACCGCGGGCTGGCGGTACCGATGGGCGCGTGGGTGTCGGACTTCGCTCCGCACCCGTTCTGGGTGTACCGCGACCTCGACCTCAACCTGGTGATGCATGACGTGTCGGTCCCGGTCGCACAGGCCGCCGAGCCGGGGCTCCGCACCCAGGTATGCGCGCCGCCGGTCGTGTCGGCGTTCTCCCCCGGCGACCGCCGCCGCGCCCGGGAGAAGCTGGGGCTGCGGCCGGAGGCGTTCGTCGTGCTCGTCTCATGCGGCGCGTACGCGTTCGGAGACGTCGCCGGCACCGTACGGACGCTCACCGAGGCGTCACCGGACGTCCAGGTGGTAGCAGCCTGCGGACGCAACGAGACGACGTACCACCACCTCCAGGAGCTCGGGATTCCGCGGCGGTCGCTGGTGCCGATGGGCTGGACCGACGCGATGGCGGACCTGGTGCGCGCCTCCGACCTCGTCGTCACCAACGCCGGGGGCGCGACCGCGCTGGAGGCGCTCGCCTGCGGTACCCCCATCTTGATGAGCGCCCCCATCGCCGCGCACGGCGCCGCCAACGCGGACCTGATGGTGGTCAGCGGACTCGCGGAGATCTCCCTCGCCCCGGACCAGCTGACCCAGTACGTCCGGGCCGCGGTGCGGGACCCGGCCAGCCTGGAGTCGATGCGCACCCGCAGCCGCGACCACCTGCGCAGCCACGACCTCGCGACCGGTCTCGTCGACCTCGCCACCAAGAGCCGGCCCGCCGCCCGTGTCACCCGGCCGTGGCCGATGCGTCCGGCGGACGCGTTCTTCACCCACGTCGAGACCGCAGAGCTCCGGCAGGAGCTCGGTGCGGTCCTGCAGCTGCAGCCGCTGGCGCCCGGCCGGTCGGTGTCCCGTGCCGACCTCGTTGCGCGGATGCAGGACTGCGCTGTCCTGCCCTCGACCCGGCGGCGTCTGGTACGCCGGCCCCGGCCCGCCTGGCGGCTCCAGGACACCAACATCGCCCAGGACCACGTCGAGGAACGGGTCGTCCCCGCGGATGCCACCGATGCCGACGTCTTCGACGTGGTCAGCGACTTCTGGTCCGAGACGATGCCCCCGGACCGCCCGGGCTGGCACATGATCCTGGTGCGCGGCCAGGCCTCCGGCCGGTCGGTGATGGCGGTGAAACTGCACCACTCCCAGGGAGACGGGGTCTCCGCGCTCGGTCTGCTGGACCGGCTGCTCGACACCGCTCCCGACGACGACCTGGCCGACCGGCAGGGGGCCCCGGCGCCGGAGGCCGCTGCTGACCGGCCGGCCACGCGCCGTACCGACGCCCTCCGTGCGGCGGGGACACTGGGCTGGCGGCTCGTCCGCGGGCTGGCCAGCCTCGCCCGCAACGGCACCGCCCCCCGGCACGCGGTCAACCACCCGATCCGGAACCTGCGGCGCCGCCTGACGTTCATCCCGATCCCTGCCGACCGGATGCGGCAGGTGGCGCGTGCCCACGATGCCCGGCCCTATGAGCTGATGCTGGCCGTCGCCGCCGACACGTTCCGGACGCTGCTGGTGCCCACCGGTCTGATGGACCAGCGGCGGCCGTTCCGGGTGATGGTCCCGGTGGCGACGCGGGCGCCGCGGCTGGACCGGACGTTCGCGAACTGGACCGGCTCGGTCTCGCTCGACCTACCGGTCGGAGACATGACACCCGCGGACCGGCTCCGCTCCGTCCGCGAGGAGATCCGCCGCCGGGTCGATCGTGGGGAGCCGCATGCCGGGCAGCTCGTGCTGCATGTCGCCGGCATGCTGCCGTCCCGCCTGCACGCGCTCGTGGCCCGGTCGATCTACACCCGGCGGTTCTTCAACTCGATCGTCTCCTACATGCCGGGTGCGCGAGCGCCGCGCTGGTGCGCCGGTGCGCGGGTCGAGGCGATGTACCCGGTCCTGCCGCTCGCCGACGGGGTTCCGCTCACGGTCGGAATCCTGGTCGCCGGGGACACCGCCGGAGTCGGAGTGGTCACCGACGGCGACCTGCCCCTGGAGCGGTCGGAGATCACCCACGCCGTACGGTCGGCGTTCGACGCCTTCGACCGGGACGGCCCGGCATGAACAACGCCTGGCACGTGGCGGTGGCGGTTCCCGTCGCGGTAGGAGCCGCCGCGTCGTTCGGCACCGCCGGGTTCCTCCAGCACCAGGCGGCACAAGAGGTGCCGCCGACCGGCCCCCTGCGCCCCGGGCTGCTGTACACCCTGATCAAGGTTCCGAAGTTCCGGTGGGGCGTGTCGCTGGCCGCATTGGGGTTCGCCCTGCAGGTTGTCGCACTGGACTTCGCACCACTGGCGATCGTCCAGCCCATCCTGGTCACCGGGCTGCTGTTCTACCTGGGTCTGGCGGCGCTCGCGATGCGCCGGCCCCTGGACCGGCTGCTGCTGCTCGGCGCGCTGTTGGCGCTCGCTGGGCTGATCGGGTTCCTCGTCGTCAGCCAACCGGCCGGCGGCTCCCGGCAGTTCACCGGCGAAGCCGCGCTGCCGCTGGGGCTGGCACTGGTGTCGGTCGTGGCGGTCTGCCTGCTCGTCGCGTCGCGGCTGTCGCAGGAGTGGCGGGCGCTGCCGTTGGCGGCGGCCACCGCCGTCTGCTACGGCGTCACGGCGGGGCTGATGCGCAGCATCCTGCTCGCGCCGGACCTGCCCACGCTGTTCAGCCAA
This sequence comes from uncultured Nocardioidaceae bacterium, assembly GCA_964385195.1. Lineage (GTDB taxonomy): Bacteria > Actinomycetota > Actinomycetes > Propionibacteriales > Nocardioidaceae > CAYLOC01. The sequence goes on along the minus strand of CAYLOC010000023.1, from coordinate 19,303 downwards.
TGGCAGCTGTATGCCGTCATCGTCGTGGGGCCCGCCGGGTTCCTGCTGAACCAGAACGCCTTCCAGGAAGGGAGGATCGGGGCGGTGGCCGTCGCGACCATCAATGTCGGTGACCCCATGGTCGCGATCGGCGTGGGCGCGGCCTGGCTCGGGGAGTCGCTGTCCTCCGCGGCGTGGCAGACCACCGCGGAGGTGCTGCTGTTGATGCTGATGGCCGGTGGGGTGCTGTTGTTGGCCCACCGCGCCCAGCAGGTGGTCGAGGACATCCGGGACACCGGCGGCCCGATCAGCGAGGCACCCCGGTGAGGCTCTCCGGGTGCCGGGCGCTCGTCACCGGCGCCTCGTCAGGCATCGGAGAGCGGATCGCCGCCCGGCTCAGCACAGCCGGGTGCCAGGTGGTGGTCTCCGCACGCGACAGCGACGCGTTGCGACAGGTAGCAGCAGCGACCGGCGCGGAGGTGGTTCCGGCCGACCTCAGCCGCCCCGAGGACCTCCGGCGACTGGCGGCAACGTGCACGGGACCGTCCACCCCGGACCTGGTCGTGCACAACGCCGGCGTCGGCTACTCCGCCGCCATCGGCGACAGTACCGACGAGGACACCGAGCGGATCCTGGCAGTCAACCTCCACGCGCCGATCGCACTGACCCGGATGGTGGCCCCGGAGATGCTCCGCCGCGGATCCGGCCGACTGGTGTTCGTCACCTCCATCGCCGGCGAGCTCGGTGTGGAGAAGGAGTCGGTGTACGCCGCGTCGAAGGCCGGCCTCGCGGTCTTCGCCGACAGCCTGCACAGTGAGCTGTCCGGAACCGGCGTCGGCGTCACGACGGTGGTGCCGGGGGTCGTCGACACGCCGTTCTTCCGGCGCCGCGGGGTGCCGTACCAGCGGCGCTTCCCCCGCCCGATCCGCGCCGACCGGGTCGCCCGCGCGCTCGTCCGCGCCGTGGAACGGGACCGCGCACGCATCGTCGTACCGGCGTGGATGCGGCTGCCCATCGCCGTACGCGCCGTCACACCGGAGATCTACGCCCGCCTCGCCTGACTTGTCAGAAGTGGGACACGTCAGGGCGTGCTCAGCTTCTGACAAGTCAGGAGCGCATGGCGCGGAGGGACTCCTTCAGCGAGCCCATCGTCGCCAGTACGGCGGTGGGCTCGTAGCCGCAATGCGCCATGCAGTTGGCACACCGGGGGTCCCTGCCCCGTCCGTACTTCTCCCATTCGGTGGTCTCGACCAGCTCCTGGTACGTCGTGCAGTAGCCGTCCGCCATCAGGTAGCAGGGCTTCTGCCAGCCCTTGAGCGAGTAGCTCGGGATACCCCACGCCGTACAACCGAAGTCGGTCTTGCCCTCGAGGAAGTCCAGGAACAGCGGTGAGTGGTTCAGCCGCCACCGCTTCCGGTTGCCGCTGGCGAACGCCTTGCTGAACAGCGCATGCGTCTCCTCCACGCCGGGGAAGTGGTCCTGGTCGGGTGCCTTCTCGTAGGCGTATGCCGGCGAGATCTGCATGTTGTCGACCTTGAGGTCGTCGTTGAGGTAGTTGAGGACGTCGATGACGTTCTGCGGGGTGTCGTTGGTGAAGAACGTCGAGTTCGTGTTGACCTTGAAGCCGCGGGCCTTGAGGAACTTCACCGCCTCCACGACCTCGTCGAAGACACCCTCCTGCCGCACGGACTCGTCGTGCCGCTCCCGCAGCCCGTCGACGTGGATCACGAACGAGAAGTACGGCGAGGGGCGGAAGTCGAACTTGTCCCACCACTTGCGCACCAACAGCGCGTTCGTGCACAAGAACACGAACTTCTTCCGTGCGACCAGCTCGTTGACCATCGTGTCGATCTCGGGGTGCATCAGCGGCTCGCCGCCGGCGATGGACACCATCGGCGTCCCGCACTCCTCCATCGCATCGAGTGCCTGCTGGACGGGCATCCGGCGCCGCAGCTCGTCCGCGGGTTGCTGGATCTTGCCGCATCCGGCGCACTTGAGGTTGCACGCGAACAGCGGCTCGAGCTCGACCAGCAGCGGGAACTTCTCCCGGCCCTTGAGCTTCTGCTTGACCAGATAGGACCCGATCTTCAATGACTGGCGAAGCGGCATGGTCATGCCGGTCGCACCTCCTTCGGTAGTGTGAAATGCACGTTCTCAGTGGTGACCTCGCGTTCGACCACCCGGACGGGGCCGAGTCCGCCCAATGCGGCGACGACCTCGTCGACCAGGGAGGTCGGAGCGGAGGCACCTGCCGTCACCCCGACCGTGGTCACTCCGTCCAGCCACTCCAGGTGGATGTCACCGGCGTCGTCGATCAATGACGCGGGGGTTCCCATCCGTTGTGACTTCTCCACCAGCCGCCGGGAGTTGGAGGAGTTCTCCGACCCGATCACCAGGGACAGGTCGGAGTCCACCGCGACCTCCTGCAGCGCCTGCTGCCGGTTCGTGGTGGCGTAGCAGATGTCGTCCGACGGCGGCTGCCGGAGCTTCGGGAACCGCCGCTTGAGGACGTCGACGATCCCGGCGACCTCGTCCGCCGCGAGGGTCGTCTGCACCAGGTAGGAGACCTTCTCCGGGTCCGCGACCTGGACCTGCTCGGCGTCCTCGGCGTCCTCGACGAGCACGGTCGCCTCGGGATGCTCGCCCATCGTGCCCACGGTCTCCTCGTGGCCGGCATGGCCGATGAAGATGACGGTGTCCCCGCGGGCGGAGAACCGGCGTACCTCGGAATGCACCTTGGTGACCAGCGGACAGGTGGCGTCGATCACCGCGAGGTCGCGGCTCCGCGCCTCGGCGCGCACCTGGGGGGAGACCCCGTGTGCGGAGAACACGACCGTTGCGCCGTCGGGGACGTCGGAGAGCTCTTCGACGAAGATCGCTCCCCTGCTTTGCAGGTCCCGGACGACGTGCACGTTGTGCACGATCTGCTTGCGCACGTAGATCGGGGCACCGCGCTGGGCCAACGCCTGCTCCACGACGTCGATGGCGCGCACCACACCGGCACAGAACGACCGGGGTCCGGCGAGGAGGACCTCGCGCTCGGCCACGGCCCGTCGCCAGGTCGCGGCGACCTCCCCGACCAGCGGGAGCTGGTGCAGTGCGGTGCGCATGCGCCCGATCGTGGCCGGCCGCAGCAGCGGGCTGTCGGCGGTGTCGCCCACCACCCGGACGACCGCGCACATCTTGTCGTCGGCGTCCTCCAGCAGCCAGGCGGACTCCATGTCCACGCAGAGAACACCGGCGGCGCCGAGTTCGGCGCGCTCGGCGCCGGTGACGATGTGATCACGGCTGGCGACCGGGCCGGTGTGGACGGTGAGCCCCTGGCGGCGCAGCGCCGCAGCCACCAGCGCAGGGTCACCGCAGGTCAGGGTCCGGTCCGGCCCGCGCACCTCGGTGGCCACGACGACGTCACCCGGACCCAGGTCGGCGTGTGTCGCGCCGCCCACCCCGGCGACGAGGACGGCGCCGGAGGACCGCACCGGTTCCCCGTGACCCGCCTTGCGTGCGGCCCGGGATCCCATGCCGAACTGGTGGACGGCGGCTCCATGCATGCCGCGTTCCAGCGCGGCGGCCTCCAAGCGGGACGGAGCGCAGATGACAGCGTTGATGCTCATGGTGACCTCCTGAGACTGGACCTCATGAGAATGCGGCCCAGCGCCGTGACGGGAAAGACCAACCGGTACAGGTGGTAGTTGATGTAGAAGTCGCCGGGGAACCCGGTGCCGGTGAACTCCGGCTCGTCCCATCCACCGTCCGGTCGCTGGTGGTCGACGAGCCACTGTACGCCGCGCCGTACCGCATCGGAGTCCACGACGTCGGCCGCGTGCAGCGCCAGCAGGGCCCACGCGGTCTGCGAGGCGGTCGAGTGGCCCTGGCCGCGCCAGTCCTGGTCGGTGTAGGAGCGCAGGTCCTCCCCCCACCCTCCGTCGGGGTTCTGGTGCTCGGTGAGCCAGCGCACCGCCCGGGTGATCATCGGGTCGTCCGGCGGCGTCCCGCAGGCGACCAGTGCCGGAACGGCGGCCCCCGTGCCGTAGACGTGGTTCGCGCCCCACCGACCGAACCAGGACCCGTCCGGCTCCTGGTGGTCGACCAGCCACTGGATCCCGCGACGCGCCTCCGGGGTGTCGCGGTGTCCGGACGTGGCCAGCATCTCCAGCACGTGCGCGGTCACGTCCGCGCTCGGCGGGTCGATCACGGCGCCGAAGTCGCAGAACGGCATCCGGTAGGCCAGCTCGCGGGTGTTGTCGGCGTCGAACGCGGCCCATCCGCCGTCGGAGGACTGCATGCCACGGACCCACGCGATCCCGCGGTCCGCCGCGGCCGCTTGCTGCGGCGACGGTGGCACCCGGTCCAGCGCCATGACCACCTCGGCAGTGTCGTCGATGTCGGGGTAGCCGTCGTTGTCGAACTCGAACGCCCACCCGCCCTCGGGGGTGTCGGGGCGGCGTACTGTCCAGTCGCCGCGGACCCGGATCTCCTCACCGACCAGCCAGCGGCCGGCGCGGACGAGCGCCGGGTGCTCCCGGCCGACCCCGGCATCGCCGAGGGCGATCACGGCCAGGGCGGTGTCCCATACCGGGGACTGGCAGGCCTCCACCCGTCGTTCGGGGCCGTCAGGCCCGTCCTCGACGATCGTGAACCGCTCCCACCCGGTCAGCCCGCGGGCCAGGACGGGGTGGTCGAGAGAGTAGCCGAGGGCGTGCAGGGCCATCAGCGAGTACACCCACGGAGGCTGGATCCCGCCCCAGGACCCGTCGGCCTCCTGCCGGGCGATGATCCACTCCGCCATGCGATGCAGGGCCTGCCGGCGCAACGGCTTCACCGGCAGTCGCTCGTACTGGTGCAGCACGCGGTCCAGGCCACGGAACGCGCGCCCCCATCCGCTGTCATCCCCGTCAGCCGGCGCCGGATGGCCGCTGCGTAACTCCCCGATCGTCACGCCCAGGGTGCGTACGGGCCGCAGCGCGGACAGGATCGTGAGGGGCGCGATGGTCTGCCGCGCCCAGCACCCGAAGTCGTAGAGGTTGAGCGGGAACCGGTCCGGCAGGAACACCATCTCCGGGGGGAGCGCAGGCACGTCCTCCCATTGCCACTCCCCGAACAACGCCATCCACATCCGGGTGAACACCCGGGTGGCTTCCAGACCGCCGTGGTCGAGGACCACTGCCCGCGCGCGCTGCATGTGGTCGGCTCCGGGATCGTCACCGGCGAGCCGGAGCGCGACGTAGGCCTCGGCAGTGGTGCTGGCGTCGGCGGGTGCGCCGTAGAAGTTCCCCCACGACCCGTCGGAACGCTGCTGACGGCGGATCCACCGGGCCGAGCGCTGGGTCTGTTCCTCGGTCCGTACGCCGAGGAACTGCCGCATCAGCAGATCCTCGGCATCCATGGTGACGTTGGTCTCCAGCTCCCCCTGCCACCAGCCGCGGGGGTTCTGCAGCCGCAGGAGGTACTCCACTGCCCGGTCGAGCGTCTGCTCGGCCGGTGCGGTCTCGGTGCCTTCCGCGGATTGGATCGCTGTCACGTGTTACCGGTCCCTTCCACTGAGTTGCCTGGCCAGCCCGTCGAGCTCGCCGGCGACGTCCTCGGGCAGCTCCAGCCCGTCGAGTGCCTTTCGTCCCAGTTCGAACTCTCGTCGTACGGCGTCGCTCACCCACGCACGTCCGCCGCCCTCCTCGACGAGGGCCGCCACCTCCTGGAGCTGCTCTTCGGTCAATGTCTCGCTGCCGAGGTAGGTCTCGCGGAGGCGCCGGCCGGCGTCGGTGCCGGACTCCAGGGCCGCCACCACCGGAACCGTCTTCTTCCGGGACCGGAGGTCGGACAGCACCGGCTTCCCGGTCCGCTCCGGCGACCCCCAGATCCCCAGCAGGTCGTCGGTGAGCTGGAACGCCAGCCCCAGGTGCTCACCGAAGTCCGCGAGGCCGAGCGCGAGGTCGGAGGGCGCGTCGGCGAGCACGGCGCCGAGGGAGGAGGCACAGGCCAACAGCGCAGCGGTCTTGTCGCCCGCCATCGCCAGGCACTCCTGCAGCGACACGTCGTCCCGGCTTTCGAAGTCCAGGTCGGCGACCTGACCGGCGATCAGCCGCCTGGTGGTGGCGTTGAGACACCGGATCGCCCAGGCGGTGGTGGGCGACTCCGCCTCGGCGAGCACCTCGTTGGCCAGGGAGAGCAGGGCGTCGCCGCCGAGGATCGCTGCGGAGCTGCCGAACACCGTCCACGCAGTGGCGCGGTGCCGGCGCTCGGTGTCCCCGTCCATGACGTCGTCGTGCAGGAGGGAGAAGTTGTGTACCAGCTCACACGCCACGGCCGCGGGGACGCCCCGTTCGGCGGGCTGTCCGGCTGCCCGGGCGGACAGCAGCGCCAGCGCGCTGCGCACGCCCTTTCCGCCGCTCTCGGTGGGAGTTCCGTTGTCGTCCCAGAAGCCCAGGTGGTAGCCGCACAGGTCACGGGTCTTCGGGTCGAGCCGGTCCAGCGCCGCACGCAGCGGAGGGCCGGTGTGCGCCCGCGCCTCCTCCAGCGCAGTCAGTTCGGCGGTCATGCAGGCACCTCCGTGGTCCGCGGGTGGTGTTCGGCGACGTTCTCAAGGGCCGCAGCCGCGGCCTGGCCGCTGCGTACGGCACCCTCCATCGTGTCCGGCCATCCGGTGTCGGCCCAGGCTCCCGCGATGGCAAGCCCGGGAACAGCGGTGTGGGCGGCGGGACGGTACCGGAGGGTTCCCGCCTGCTGGCGGAACGTCGCGGCGGGCTCTCGGGTGACGAACGCGTCCAGCAGCTGGGCGTGCCGTGCCCCGGGGAGCGCGGCCCGCAGCTCCGGAAGTGCCCGGGCCAGCACGTCCTCCACGGGGCTGCGCACGACGTCATCGGCCGCGGAGAGGGAGGCCACGACGTACTGGCCGCGGTCGGCTCCGGCGACGGTGGTCTTGTCGAACAGGAACTGCAACGGGGAGTCCGGTGTCGCCAGCATCGGTACGTCGAGGACCGGGCGGTCGAAGTGCGCGTGGACGTTGACGATCGGCGACGCCCCCAGCCGGTGCCACTGTTCCTGCTGCGGGGAGGTCCCCGGCGGTAGCACCCGGTACGCCTGGGCATGCGGCACCGCGCAGACGACGGCGTCCCCGCCGACGTCCCCGCCGGACGTGCGGACCACGAACCCGCCGTCGGGCCCGGCCGGCTCCACCCGGCGTACCCGGCTGCGGAGACGGACGTCCACCCCGATCCGGCCCAGCACCGCGCGCGGCGCCTCGTCATGCAGGCGGCCCAGCGGCGCCAGCGGCAGCCCGAGGTCACCGGCGGCGACCGCGTCGAGCAGCCCGGTACCGAAGACCTTGGCCGCGAGGGCCAGCGAAGCGTCCGCGGGGTCGAGGTTCAACGCCGCGACGGTGATCAGGCCCCACAGGCGGCCGATGGCCGGCGATGACTGGCCGTGGTCGCGGAGCCAGGGGCCGAAGGCGGTGTCGTCGGTCGCGGGGTCCTCGGGGTCGACATGCCGCAGCGCGGTCGCGGCGCGGACGGCGGCGGCGCGTTCCCGCCAGGTGAGCGCGCGGTACCCGGTGAGCGCCGGCAGCAGGTGCATCGGCGCCGGGCCGCTCCGGCCGCGGCGGAGCCGGGTACGGATGCCGTCCACGTCGACGGGGATGTCCAACCGGGGCTGGACCTCGACCAGCGCCGAGACCCCGAGGCGTGCCAGGAGGGAACGGTACCGGCCGTAGCAGCGCAGGAAGACGTGATGGCCGTTGTCGACGGTCAGACCGCCCCGTGGGAACGACGCCGTCGCTCCCCCGAGCCGTGACCGCGACTCCAACAGCATCACGTGGTCTCCGCGGTCGGCCAGTCGCAGCGCCGCGGCGATGCCGGCGAGGCCGCCGCCGATGACGATGCAGGTTCTGGGATCGCTCATACGGCGCCCCTGATCAGCGCTGTGGAGGCGACGCGGGCCCGTTCCCGCACGGGAAGGGAGAGCCGGCGGTCGCGGACCTGGTCCGGGTCGGCGGCGATGCGGTGCAGCAGCCGCCGGTAGATGCCGGCCATCGCCGCGGTGCAGGCGGCGCTGCGCCGGTCAAGGAGGGGCAACAGCGTCAGGCCCTCGGCGTACCAGCGCTCGGCCCGGTCCGCCTCGAACCGGACGAGGGAGGCGAACCGCTCACGGTCGTCGGTGAGGTTCCCCCGGTCGTCCACGCGCAGCGTGCACCCGAACCGGTCGAGGTCCTCCTGCGGCAGGTAGATGCGACCGGTCAGCCGGTCCTCCCGGAGGTCGCGGAGGATGTTGGTGATCTGCAACGCGACCCCCAGGGCATCGGCCAGTGGGGCGGCACCGTCGGCCTCCGGTGGCGCATACACGCCGAGCGACAGCCGCCCGATCGACCCGGCGACGCAGCGGCAGTAGCCGACGAGCTCGTCGAAGGTGTCGTAGCTGCGTCCGCTGACGTCCGCGGCGCACCCGTCGACCAGCTCGTCGAACGCCGGCAGCGGGATCGGCAGCCGGTCCGCGGCGTCGGCCAGCGCGACCAGCACCGGGTCCTCAGGGTGGGCATGCACGTTGTGCAGGTCGTCCCGCGCCTGGTCCAGCAGCCGCTTCTTGACCGCGTCGGGCTGGTCACCGTCGCCGATGTCGTCCACCCGGCGGGCCATGGCGTACACGGCGGTGAGTGCCCGCCGCTTCACGCCGGGAAGCAACGCGATGCCGTAGGAGAAGTTGCGCGCCTCGCCGCGGGTGATCCGGGCGCAGACGGCGTAGGCGGTGTCGACGTTCATCCCGGCCACCTCACGGTTGCCTCCAGCCAGCGCGCGGCGACGTCGCGCCCCCGCGGCTTCGGCTGGCGCGGGAGCGGGTCGTGCCCGCAGCGCCGCAGCTCCAGCGCCGCCGCGCGTCCGCCGGCGACGTACAGCGAGACGGCGAGCCGGGCCCAGCCCGTGAGGGTGGAGACCAGCGGTGCGCCGGCATTGAGCCAGGCCAGCGCCCGGTCGGTCTGGTACCCGATCAGCGCCCGCACCTCCGGGGTCGCGCGGGTCCGGCCGAGCTCCTCCTCGGTGACACCGAACCGGCAGAGGTCCTCCTGCGGGAGGTACACGCGGCCGATGTGGTAGTCCTCCGACACGTCTTGCCAGTGCTCCAGCAGCTGCAGGCCGGTACAGACCCGGTCCGACAGCGCCAGCCGCTCCTCGGTCGCGCACCCGACGACGTACAGCACGATCTCCCCGACCGGGTTCGCCGACAGCCGGCAGTAGGCCAGCAGGTCCTCGAACGTGTCGTAGCGGTTGACCTTCTGGTCCATGAGGTTGGCCTCGACCAGGTCGCGGAACGGACGGGAGGGGATGCGGCATCGCTCGACGGTGGTGGCCAGGCCCGCCACGACCGGGTCCAGGGGTGGTTCGCCGGCTCCCAGCCGGTCGACGTCGTCGGCCAGCGCCTGCAGCGCCGCGACGCGGTCACCGCAGTAGGTGTCACCCACGTCATCGACGTAGCGTGCGTAGGCGTACACCGCCAGCAGGTGGCGGCGCAGCTCCCGCGGCAGGATCCGCAGGGCCACCGGGAAGTTCTCACCTCCCAGCGGCCGATCCGTCGCCGATGCGGTCTGCCCCGCAAGGAGCGGGGAACTCATGTCATCTCCTCTACGGCTAGGTCAGCGGGCAAAGGTCGGTCCGGGGGCCAGGACCCGCAGCGAGTCCTGCGAACCGGTACGGCGGTCCCATGCGTCCTGGACCGATCGGGCGACCCCCGCACCGTCGAGGCCGTACTCGGCCAGCAGCTGCGCACGGCCCCCGTGCGGGAGGTACTCGGTGGGCAGCCCGAGGGTGCAGACCGGTACGTCGCAGCCGGACGCCGCCAGCTCCTGCGCCACCTGTGCCCCGGCCCCGCCCAGTCGGACCCCGTCCTCGACGGTGACGACGAGACGGTAGCCGGTGGCCAGGTCCAGCAGCGCAGGCGTGGGTGGCAGCACCCAGCGCGGGTCAGCCACGGTGCACTCGATCCCCTCCGCGGCGAGCAGCCCTGCGGCCTCAAGCCCGGCGGGGGCCAGGGCCCCCATCGCCACCAGCAGCACCTCGCGGCGGCTGCCCCGGCGGAGGATGTCCACGCTGCCCCACCGCTCCGCCACCGGCACCGGGGGGGCCATCGTGCTCTTGGGGAACCGCAGCGCGGTCGGGCCGTCCTCCTGGGCGACCGCCTCCCGCAGCTCCTCTTCCAGGGTCTGCGCGTCCCGGGGGGCTGCGACGCGCATCCCCGGCACCGTGCCCAGCAGGGACAGGTCCCACATTCCGTGGTGGCTGGGTCCGTCCGGGCCGGTGATGCCCGCCCGGTCCAGCACGAACGTGACCGGCATCCGGTGCAGGCCGACATCCATCAGGGTCTGGTCGAACGCACGGTTGGCGAACGTCGCGTACAGCGCCACGACCGGGTGGGCGCCGGCCATCGCCAGGCCCGCCGCCGACGTCACCGCATGCTGCTCGGCGATGCCGACGTCGAAACAGCGGTCGGGGAACTTCTCGGCGAACCGCTGGAGTTTCGTCGGCCCCATCATGGCGGCGGTGATCGCGACCACGTCGGGACGCTCGGCCCCGAACTCCAGCAACAGGTCCCCGAATGCGTCGCTCCAGGTGGTCGCCGACGGAGTGGCGGGCTTCCCGGTGGCGACCTCGACCACGCCGACCGTGTGCAGGTGGTCGGCCTCGTCGACCTCAGCCGGGGTGTAGCCGAGGCCCTTGGTGGTCCGGCAATGGACGACGACCGGTCCTGCGTGGTCCGCAGCCTGCCGCAGCGCGGCCTCCACCGCGGTGGTGTCGTGCCCGTCCACCGGCCCGATGTAGCCGAACCCGAGCGCGGCGAAGAGGTTCTCGTCCCGGCCGGCGGAGCCCATCGGCGTACCGCCGAGCGCGCTGACCAGTGCGCCGTAGCCTCGCCGGTCCTGCACCCGCGCGAGGTGACGGGGCAACCCGCCGACGGTCGGTGAGTAGGAGCGGCCGTTGTCGTTGAGCACCACCACGACCCGGCGGTGTCCGCTGCCGATGTTGTTCAGCGCCTCCCACGACAGTCCTCCGGTCAGGGCGCCGTCACCGACGACGGCGACGACGCTGCGCCGGTCGCCGGCCATCTCATAGGCCTTGCTCAGCCCGTCGGCGTAGGACAGGGCCGTGGAGGCGTGGGAGTTCTCGACGTGGTCGTGCGCCGACTCCGCCCGGTTCGGGTACCCGGACAGGCCCCCGCGCTCGCGCAGGTGCGCGAACGACGTACCCCGACCGGTGAGCAGCTTGTGCACGTAGGCCTGGTGCCCGGTGTCGAACACCAGCGGGGTGTGGGGTGAGTCGAAGACCCGGTGCAAGGCGATGGTGAGCTCCACGATGCCGAGATTGGGCCCCAGGTGGCCACCGTGCCCGCAGACGGAGTCGATGAGGAAGGAGCGGATGTCGCCGGCGAGCTCGGCCAGTTGCTCCGGGGCCAGGCTCTTGACGTCACGAGGGGTCATGTCGGTGCGTAGAACTCCCATGTCACGCCTCCGCCGCTCTACGGGTACCCGTCGGGGCACGGTATGTATCGGGCTCCGACCCTTTTGCTTACCTCGTAGTGTATCCGCTGGGCAAGCGGCTATGCATGCGCGCGGGACGCGTTTCCGATGAAATCTTCGGAAAGGCGGTTCAGGAACTCCTCGGAGATGTGCAACGTGGCCGCCGCGCGCTCCAGCTCCTTCAGGTGCGCGTCCGTCAGCCGCGCCAGGACCTCCCGGCCCTGCTCGGTAAGCGCCAGCCGGACCACGCGCTGGTCCCGGGTGTCGTGCGTACGGGCCAGGAGACCGCTCTTCTCCACGCGGCGGATCAGCTCCACCGCGCTGTGGTGCCGGATCAGCAGGGAGTCGGCGATCTCGCTGATGCTCGGACCGATGTCCCCGGGGTGGGCGCGTACGGCGAGGAGGAGCTGGTGCTGCTGCTCGGTCAGCCCGACCAGCGCCGCCTGTTGCTGGCTCCAGCGCATGAAGTGGCGCAACGCGAACCGGAAGGTGTACAAGATCGTGTACTGCTCGTCACTGACCTGGCTCATGACCACCTCACCGGAGCCGCAAGGATTGTGCTGTTGTCTCCATGGTAGGACGATCCGAGTCCGATCGAACGGTATCTATCGGACAGCGACGTGTCGCCGTACCCGCCGGCTAGCGTCCTGGGTCCACCAGCAGCGGCACCAGCATCTCGTCGGGGGTGAGCGATCCGTGCAGCCCGACCAGCTTCGCCTCGTGCGGGAACCGGCTGCTGCCGACGACCGCGACGTCGCCGAGGCTGGCCACGATCACGTCCCCGAGCCGCGGGGAGACCCGCGGCTCCACCGCGCCGAACCAGCCCTCGTCCGCGGCTTCCTCGCGGGTCCGGACGAGGGCGTCGTCCCCGAGTCGATGACGCCAGCGGTCTGCCACGGCGTCGGTGGCACCGGGGGCGCAGTACAGGTGCCGCAGCCGGGCCTCGCCGCCGAACACCTCCACTCCGTCCAGCAGGCCGGCTTCGACGTCGACGTCGACCCGGACGGCGGGATCGACGTCGACCATGCCGTGGTCGGCGGTGACGACCAGCGTGACCCGGGCCGGCAGTGCCGTCCGCAGCGTCCGGGCGAACTGGTCGAGGAAGCCCAGCTGGTACCGCCAGGCCGGTGACCCGGACCCCCACCGGTGTCCGGCCGCGTCCAGGTCCGCGTCGTAGACGTAGGTCAGTGACCGCGCCTCCGTGGCCGCGGTGGCGGTGAGGTGCACCCGCTCGCCGACGGCGTTCGCCGCCAGGAACCCGGCTCCGCGCTGGCTGGCGGCGGACAGGCCGGTCTTGCGCAGCATCCGCTTGCTCACCACGTGCGTGGTCACCCCCGCTCGGCTGGCGCGGGCGAAGACGGTGTCGTGTGGCTGCCACTCCTGCGGATCCACCTTGGCGTCCCAGTTCAGGGCATCCAGCAACCGCCGGGTGCCGGGGATCCTGGAGGTGAACCCCACCACACCGTGCCTCCCCGGAGGCAGACCGGTCCCCAGGCTGGTGAGGCTGGTAGCGGTCGTGGAGGGTACGCCGGACGTGATCGGCGATGCCTGTGCGGCCAGCCCGGAGAGGTAGGGGGCGTCCGCAGCGTAGGTGCTGAGCAGGTTCCAGCCCATGCCGTCGACCAGCAGCACGACGTAGGCGTCCGTCCGGGGCAGGTCGAGGACGTTGTCCCACCCGTCCACGTCCATTGCGGCCAGTGCCGACGGCAGCACGTCCGTGAGCGACCCCTCGCCGTACCTCGGCAGCACCGGCGCCGGGGTCACATCCGCACCGTCGCTCCGCTGAGCGTGTGCGCGAACCTGAGCAGCCGCTGCACCGCCGCGCCGCCGTCGGCGGCCTCGCTGACCCGGATCGTGAAGTCCTCCCCCGTTGCCATTCCGGTGTAGCCGTGGTCGGCCTCGCAGTCGGGGTCACCGCAGGTGGCCGGCTCCAGGTCGAGCCGGCGGACCGTGCCCCATCCGACGGTCAGCACCGCCTCGGTGACCGCGGTCTCGGGACCCTTCCGGCCCTCGGTGTTCGGCACGATGCGGGTGACCGCGACACTGTCGATGCGCTGCACGGGGACCGCCTCGGTCGAGGTCGAGGTGTACGGCGTGGACACCAGGTCGTCGGGTGGATGCTCGTCGGTGTGGGTGACGAGCAACCGGGTCGGCGTCAGGCTCAGGACCGTGATGTGCCGGCGGATCTCGTCCATGTCGAACGTCGGCTCGTGGTGGACGACGAAGCTCATCACCTCCTCCCCCGCGAGCGCCGCCCGGACTGCCTCGGACACCACGGCCGGGTAGTACCCCACCCGGTCGATGGCCTCGAACAGCGTGTCGTGGCGGCCGGAGGCTGCGGGGTTGCGCATGCCGCCATCCTTGCACGGACCGACGGCTCTCCGGTGCGCCGCCGTACCCGCCGCTGTCACGTCCTGCACCCCGCGCGCAGGGCCGCGCGGGGTGCAGGACGTTAACGGGATCAGCGGGTGAGGCGCCGGGTGAAGCTGTCGCCGCGGATGTCGGTGACCGGCGCGATCCGCCCGGACACGCGCAACACGCGGGCGCCGTCGGCACTGGCCAGCACCAGTCCGAGCTCAAGATGCTCCACCTCCGGGAGGTCGTCCTTGAGCTTCGCCACTCGCAGCACGAGGTCCTCCACCGCCGACACCTGCACCCCCTCCGACCCGCGGTAGCCGAACAGCAGCGGCGCCGCGCGTACCCCGCGGATCAGCTCCTCGGCGTCCACGTCGGTCAGCGGCGGGATGCGGTAGCTGACGTCCCCGAGCAGCTCGGAGGCGGCTCCGGCCATGCCGAAGGAGACGATCGGCCCGAACAGGGGATCCTCCAGGCTGCCGATCGTCACCGGTACGCCGGGTGGGGCCATCGGCTGGACCACGAGCCCGGCCTCGTCGGGTCCCTCGACCAGGGTGCTGAGCTCCTGCCAGGCGGTACGCATCTCCTCGGGGTTGTCGATGTTGCGCCACACGTGCGCCAGGTCGGGGCGTTGCCGCAGCCGTTGCGCGGTCGACTTCAGCACCACGTCCCACCCGAACCGCTCACCGGCGGCCAGCGCCTCTTCCATGGTGTCGACCTGGGCCAGCGGCGCCACGGTGATGCCGTAGCAGTCCAGCAGGGCCCGCACGCTCTCCTCGGTGAGGTCCATGCCCTCGGGCGACTCGGCCAGCAGGCGGTTGACCAGGGCCCGCGCGGCCGCCCGGTCGGTGCCGGGGGGCTCGGTCACCACGCCCTGCCGGCGGTGCAGCCACTGGGCGTAGGTGACCACTCGTGCCAGGGCACGCACCGCGGACTCGGGTGCGGGGTAGGACGGCACCGACCCACGCCCGGCGGAACCGGCGAGGTCGGGGACCCGCAGCAGCTCCGGGACCCCCTCCGAGGCCAGGAACGTCGACACCAGCGGCTTGTCGGACTGGTCGCCCACGGCCGCCAGCACGTTGGCGACCTCGTCCCCGCTGGTGTTCAGCGGCGGGATGAATACCGCGATCACGGCGTCCACGTGGGGGTTGTCGATGGCGTCGTCGAGTGCCTGCTCGAACTCGTCGGCGGTGGCGTCGGCACCCAGCGACACCGAGACGGTGACGGTGAGCCCGGCGGCGGAGGCGGAGTCGGTGGCGAGCAGCCCGAGGGCGTCGGAGTTGCCCACGACCGCGACGTTCGACCCGTCCGGCAGCGGTTGGTGGGCCAGGACCTGTGCGACGTCGAACATCTCGTCCAGCGTGTCGACCTGGATGACCCCGGCCTGGCGGAACATCGCGTCGACGGCTGCCTGCGGTGCGCGCGTGGAGCGTACGGCGTGCCCCAGCGGCACGCCTTGGGTGGTGCGGCCGGACTTGACCGCGACGACGGGCTTCTTGCGGCCGACCCTCCGCGCGATGCGGGAGAACTTCCGTGGGTTCCCGATCGACTCCAGGTACAGCAGGACCGCCTCGGTGGACTCGTCCTCCTCCCAGTACTGCAGCAGGTCGTTGCCGGAGACGTCGGCGCGGTTGCCGGCGGACATGAACGTGGACAGCCCCAGGCCGCGACGGGACACGGTCTCCAGGATGGCCACCCCCAGGCTTCCGGACTGGCAGAAGAACCCGACCCGTCCACGGGGAGGCATCACCGGTGACAGGGATGCGTTGAGGGACATGTCCGCGGCCGTGTTGATCATCCCCAGGCAGTTCGGACCGACCAGCCGCAGCCCGTAGGAGCGGGCCATGCCGACCAGCTGCCGCTGCCGGCGTCGGCCCTCCGCCCCCGTCTCGGCGAACCCGCTGGAGACCACGACCAGGCCGTGCACGCCCTTGCCTGCGCAGTCCAGCACCACGTCGGGTACCGCCTCCGCCGGGACCGCGATGATCGCGAGGTCGACCCGGTCGGGGATGTCGTTGACGCTCTTGTACGCCGGCATGCCGGCCACTGCGTCGGCCGCCGGGTTCACGACGTACACCCGTCCGGAGAACCCGCCGACGACGAGGTTGCGCACGAGCTGTCGGCCGATGGTCTCCTCCCGGCGGCTGGCCCCGACGACCGCGACGCTGTGCGCGGTGAACAGCCGCTGCATGGAGCGGGCTTCCGCGCGGTGCTCGCGGGAGCGCATCACGCCCACTGAGGTGTCGGTCGGCTCGATCGCGAACACGAGCCGGACAACACCGTCCTCGAAGCCACGGTCGACGTGGTAGCCGGCGTCGCGGAACGTCTGGATCATGCGGGAGTTGTCCGGGAGCACCTCGGCGACGAACCGGCCGACGTCGCACTCCCGCCCCGCTTCGGCCAGGTGCTCCAGCAGCAGCTGCGCCAGCCCCCTGCCCTGGTGCCGGTCCTCGACCAGGAAGGCGACCTCGGCGTCGACCTTGTCCAGCCGGTCGTATCGTCCGACCGCGACGATGTCGTCGCCGAGGGTCACGACGAACGCGACGCGGTCGTAGTGGTCGACGTGGGTGAACCGGTACACGTCCCGGTCCGACAGCACCGGGTACGGGGCGAAGAAGCGGCGGTACTTCGACTCCGGCGACACGCGGGCGTAGAACTCGATCAGCCGTTTCTCGTCGTCGGGGGTGATCGGGCGCAGACGGGCGGCACCGCCGTCGAGCATGAGGACGTCGGCCTCCCAGTGGGAGGGGTAGTCATGCGCGTCGGCGTGGTCGGTCACACCATGAAATCTAACGGGTGGACAGCCGGACCCGCGACAGCGTGACAGAATCCCCGGCATGGCAACAGACAGCGACCCCAACGCCAAGCGAGAGCCGGAGTTCGTCAACCAGGATCTCCGCGGTGCTCGGTTCGTCGGCTCGGACCTGTCCGGGGCCGTGATGCGTGGGGTCGAAATCACCGGGGCGGACATCGACGCACCGTGGCTGTGTGAGGCAGGGGGACCGTTGTTCGTCAACGGCGTCGACGTCGCCCCCTTCGTCGATGCCGAGCTCAACCGCCGTTTTCCGGGCCGGGCCGGCCGGCGGGCCGACGATCCGGACGGGCTGCAGAGAGCCTGGGAAGCACTGCAGGGCACCTGGGCCGCCACAGTGCAGCGGGTCGAGGCGATGCCGGCCTCCACGGTCGAGGTGTCGGTGGACGGCGAGTGGTCCTTCGCGCAGACGCTGCGACACCTGGTCATGGCCACCGATACGTGGCTCGGCCGGGCGATTCTGGAGCTCGACCAGCCCTTCCACCCGGTCGGCCAGCCGAACCCGGAGTTCGCCACCGACGGCAATGACATGTCGGTCTTCTCCCGCACCGCACCGTCGTACGCCGAGGTGCTCGACGCCCGGGCTGACCGCGTGGCGATGGTGCGCGACTTCCTCTCCACCGTCACCAGTGACGAGCTGGCCGCGGTCCGCCGCAACCCGCACGCGCCGCAGCACTCCGAGACCGTGCTGTCGTGCCTGCACACGATCTTTGAGGAGGAGTGGGAGCACCACCGGTATGCGGTGCGCGACCTCGACGCGATCGAGAGGTCACAGGACGGGTGAGTCACGGCGTCGGCGGCCAGGGGTGTTGCCGACGGCCGACGGTGGGCCGATGCTGGACCTATGACGGATCCGGATTCCCCCACCACGACGTTCCGACTGGCCCGCGACCAGCTGCTGGCGCTGCGCGAGGACTACGACCAGGCCTACCGCACGTTCGCCTGGCCGGAGTTCGACCGGTTCAACTGGGCCACCGACTGGATTGACCGGTTGGCCGAGGACCAGTCGGACTCGACCGCGCTGTGGATCATCGAGGAGGACGGGTCGGAGTCGAAGCTGACGTTCGCCGAGGCCGCCGCAGCCTCGGCGCGCTGTGCCGGGTTCTTGCAGCGGGCGGGCATCGGCCGCGGCGACCGAGTGCTGTTGGTGCTCGGCAACTGCCAGCCGCTGTGGGTGGTGATGCTGGCGTGCATCCGCCTCGGCGCGATCATGATCCCCGCTACCACCCTGCTGTCGGCCGACGACCTGGCCGACCGGGTACGCCGGGGCGGGGCTCGCGCCGTTGTCGCGGCTACCACGGACACCGCGAAGTTCGGCCCCGAGACCGAGTCGCTGGTGCGGCTGTGCGTCGGCGGTGCCGACGGCTGGCTCTCCTACGACGACGCTGTCGCCGAGAGCGTCGCACCGGTTCTTGGGGGCGACACAGCCGCGACGGACCCGATGCTGTGGTACTTCACCTCTGGCACCACCGCGCAGCCCAAGCTGGTCGAGCACACCCAGACGTCGTACCCGGTGGGCCACCTGTCCACGATGTACTGGATCGGGCTGCAGCCCGGGGACCTGCACCTGAACATCTCCTCCCCGGGCTGGGCGAAGCACGCGTGGAGCTGCCTGTTCGCCCCGTGGAACGCCGGTGCCACGATCGTGATCTACAACTACAGCCGGTTCGACGCCGAGGCGCTGCTGGAGGTGATGGCGCGGGTCGGTGTCACCACGTTCTGCGCGCCGCCGACGGTGTGGCGGATGCTGACCCAGGCCGACCTTGCCGGGCACCGGCTGAGCCTGCGGGAGTGTGTCGCCGCCGGCGAGCCCCTGAACCCGGAGGTGATCGAGCAGGTCCGCGCCGCATGGGACATCACGGTCCGCGACGGGTACGGCCAGACCGAGACCACTGCACAGGTGGGTAACCCACCGGGACAGCCGTTGAAGCCCGGTTCCATGGGTCGCCCGCTGCCCGGGTACGTCGTGTCGCTGGTGGACCCGCTCACCGGCGAGGTGGGCCGCGACGGGGAGATCTGCCTCGAGCTCGCGCAGCGCCCGGCCGGTCTGATGACCGGGTACCGCGACGACGAGACGCGAGACGCGGAAGCCATGCGCGGCGGCTTCTACCACACCGGCGACGTCGCGTCGGTCGACGACGAGGGCTCCATCACCTACGTCGGGCGTGCCGACGACGTGTTCAAGGCCAGCGACTACCGGATCAGCCCGTTCGAGCTGGAGAGCGTGCTCATCGAGCACCCGGCAGTCGCCGAGGCCGCCGTCGTCCCCTCCCCGGACCCGGTACGTACGGCGGTGCCGAAGGCGTTCGTGGCTCTCGCCGCCGGATACGCGCCGTCGAAGGAGACCGCACTGGAGATCATGCGGTACGCGCGGGAGCACCTGTCGCCGTACAAGCGGATCCGCAAGCTGGAGTTCGCCGACCTGCCAAAGACGATCTCGGGCAAGATCCGCCGGGTGGAGCTCCGGGCTGACGAGGCGGCGCAGGTGGAGTCCGACACCGCCGGTGCGTACGCCTTCTCCGAGGCAGACTTCCCCACCCTCAAGACCTGACCACCCCACCCGCGTTTGCCTTGTTGACGGGGCAGATGCACCGTTGACAAGGCAAACGTGCCTCGCCAACGGTGAGTCTGCCTCGCCGACCCCGGGCGCTGACCCGACCCTG
>CAYLOC010000022.1:0-24313 GCA_964385195.1 uncultured Nocardioidaceae bacterium | reverse complement strand
GGTCGCACAGACGCTGGCCGGCCTGGGCGTACGGCAGGCGTTCGGGGTAGTCGGGTCGGGCAACCTGCGGGTGACCAACGCGCTGCGGGCTGCCGGGGTCGGCTTTGTCGCCGCCCGGCACGAGTCCGGCGCGGCGACGATGGCGGATGCCTACGCGCGATGCAGCGGCACGGTGTCGGTCGTGACACTGCACCAAGGGTGCGGGCTGACGAACTCGCTGACCGGTCTCACGGAGGCAGCCAAATCCCGTACGCCGATGATCGTGCTCGCCGCCGATGTCACCGAGCCGACGTCGAACTTCTACATCGACCAGGACGCGGCGGCCACCGCCGTGGGTGCGGTGCCGATGCGGGTCGATCGAGCCGCCGATGCCGCCGCCGTCGCGGCTGACGCGTTCGCCACGGCACAGCAGGGACGTCGTACCGTGGTGGTCAACCTGTCGCTGCACGTGCAGGACGAGGACGTCCCCTCCGGCATGAGCGCGCCGCCGCAGGCGCTCGAACCGGTGTCGGCGGTACCGGACGAGGCGGAGGTGGAGGAGCTGACCGCGGCCATCCGCGCCGCTGCCCGGCCGGTGTTCATCGCCGGTCGCGGCGCCCGCGGACAAGCCAGTCGCGACGCCTTGGTCCAACTCGCCGACGCGTCCGGGGCGCTGCTGGCGACCAGCGCCGTGGCCAAGGGCCTGTTCCAGGACAACCCGTGGAGCCTGGACGTCTCCGGCGGGTTCGCCTCCCCGCTGGCCGCGGAGCTGATCCAGGATGCGGACCTGATCGTCGGCTTCGGATGCGCACTGAACCAGTGGACCACCCGGCAAGGCACCCTGATCGGTGACGGCGCGAGACTCGCACAGGTCGACCTCGACGCCGACGCCATCGGCCGGTACCGGCCGGTCGGTATCGGGGTCACCGGCGGAGTCGCCGAGGCCGCCTCGATCGCGCACCGGCTGCTCGACGACAAGCCGCGCCAGGATGACGGATACCGTACGCCGGCGCTGCGACAACGCATCG
The DNA here is from genome assembly GCA_964385195.1 of uncultured Nocardioidaceae bacterium. Taxonomy (GTDB): domain Bacteria; phylum Actinomycetota; class Actinomycetes; order Propionibacteriales; family Nocardioidaceae; genus CAYLOC01. The sequence goes on along the minus strand of CAYLOC010000022.1, from coordinate 23,306 downwards.
CCGAGCACATCGCCTGGCGCAACGTCGCCTACACCGACACCTCCACCGACGACCGGATCGACCCTCGTACCCTGACCATCGCCCTCGATGACGCCCTCCCCGCCGAACGCGTCCTCGGTGTCGACTCCGGCAACTTCATGGGCTACCCGATGATGTTCCTCTCCGTGCCGGACGAGAACGGATGCTGCTTCACCCAGGCGTTCCAGTCCATCGGGCTGGGGCTGTCCACCACCATCGGCGCGGCGCTCGCCCAACCCGGGCGGATCCCGGTCGCCGCGCTCGGCGATGGTGGCGGTCTGATGAGCGCGGTGGAGCTGGAGACCGTTGCCCGGCTCGGACTGCCCATGGTCGTGATCGTGTACGACGACGAGGCGTACGGCGCTGAGGTGCACCACTTCGCCGACGACGGTGACGACCTCGCCACCGTACGGTTCCCCCCGGTCGACATCGCCGGCGTCGCCCGCGGCTACGGCTTCGAGGCGATCACCGTCCGTCGTACCGACGACCTGGGCCCGGTGGCGGAGTGGGTCAACGGAGACCGCACCAAGCCGCTGCTCATCCAGGCCAAGGTGGTCGCCGACCACCCCAGCTGGTGGCTCGAAGAAGCCTTCCGCGGTCACTGAGCCCCACCACCACGCGATGGCTAGCATGGGGCGATGGAACGCGAGCCCACCACGGACACACCGACGCTCGTCGGGGACGCCCAACGCGAGTCCGCGGTCGAACATCTGCAACAAGCAGCCGTCGACGGCCGGCTCAGCCTGGAGCAGCTCAGCGACCGCGTGGGCGCTGCACTGACTGCCCAGAACACGCACGAACTGGAGAACGCCACCACAGGGATCGCGGACACGCCAGAGGTGGGGGCGACCCGCTCGGTGTCGACGGTCGTGGCGGTGCTGGGCGACCGCCGACAGGTCGGGCGCTGGCGACTGCCCCGGACGCTACGAGCGTGGGCGTTTCTCGGAGATGTCCACCTCGACCTGCGCGACGTGGTCGTGGGCGAGGACGTGGTGGACATCCACACGGTCACGTTCCTCGGCAACTTCGTCGTCGACGTACCCGAGGGTGTCGAGGTGGAACTGAGCGGGTTCGACGTACTCGGTGACCGTGAGCTCCGGCTGGCGCGGGTCCCCCGCCGCGCCGGTACACCGCTGATCCGCATCCACGCCTACGGGTTGCTCGGCGACGTCTACGTGCGCACTCCAGAGGAGGGCGAGCGACCTCCGAACTGGTGGGACTGGTTCAAGGGCAGCCCGGGAAAACGCCGGCAACGGCATCAGCAATAGCGTGCCCGGGAAGGGCACAGCAGTCGGCTACTTCCAGCCCTCCAGTCGCTGCCGGATCGCGTCCTTCAACCCGCCGGGTTGACGCACCTCGACGCTGCCGAACACTGCCATCGCGTTGATCACGAGGACGGGGGCGCCAGGGGGCGCGGTTGCCGGCGCGCGGGACTCTTTCGACCCGAAGATCGCCGTACCCCGCAGCTGGACCTCCACCCCCTCCGGGACGACCACCTCCAGGCTCCCGAACACCACCACCGCATTGATGGTGGTCACCCGCTGCTGGAGCAACGCATGCCGCATGTCGATCTCGCAGGAGCCGAAGACCGACCGGGCACGCATCTCACCGGGAACCGCCCACTTCCCGCGCCGGGTATCGCTGCCGAAGATCGCCAGCATCGACTCGCCCATCGCCGGTGCGCCCGCTGCCCCGTCTGCGCCCGGTTGGGGTGTCGGCCCCAGGTCGGCGGTGACCGTCGCGAGTTCTGCACGCGTTCGTGCGGCAAGTGCCTGCTCCGCCCGCTCGCTGTACTCCTCAACGGTCAACCGCCCGTCGGTGGCTGCCTGCGCCAACTGGTCCACGACCCGGTCGCGGTCCTCGTCGGACACCCGCAGGTGTCCGCCGTCCTCGCCAGCGTGGTGGGGCCCGATCGTCACGCCGCAACAGTAGCGCAGTCGCAGCCGCTCAGACACGGCCCGCACGGGTGGCATGGTGGAGACATGGCTGTGACCGAAGAGAAGTACACCCACGGGACGTCGGAGTTCGCCGATCGCATCCTCGACGAGCCGGAAGCCGTGTGGCCGGTCCAACCCGGGCGGTACCGGCTGGTCGCGGCACTGGCGTGTCCCTGGGCGAGCCGCGCGATCGTCGTACGCCGACTGCTCGGCCTGGAGGAGGTGCTCGGCCTGGGCATCGTCGACCCGCTACAGGACGAACGGTCCTGGCGGTTCACCCTTGATCCCGACGGCGTGGACCCGGTGCTGCGGATCGGCTACCTGCACGAGGCGTACGACGCGCGGCGCACCGACTACCAGAACGGGGTCAGCGTTCCTGCCGTCGTGGACATCCCGAGCGGACAGCTGGTCACCAACGACTTCAACCAGGTCACGCTCGACCTGTCCACCGAGTGGACGCGGTACCACCGGCCAGGGGCGCCGGACCTGTACCCCGAGCCGCTGCGCGATGAGATGCAGCAGGTGATGGCCCGCGTCTACCGCGACCTCAACGACGCCGTCTACGGAGCCGGCTTCGCCCCCACCCAACGCGCCTACGAACACGCCTACCGCTCAGTCTTCGACTGCTTGGACTGGATGCACGAACGGCTCACCGATCGGCGCTATCTGATGGGCGGGACCATCACCGAGGCAGACGTGCGGGCCTTCACGACCCTGGTCCGCTTCGACACGGTCTACTACGGGCATTTCAAGTGCAACCGCAACACGCTCAGTGCCGACCCGGTGCTGTGGGCCTACCTCCGTGACCTCTACCAGACGCCCGGCTTCGGAGACACCGTCAACCACGCCCACATCAAGGAGCACTACTACCGAGTCCAGACCTCGATCAACCCCGCACAGATCGTGCCGGTCGGCCCGGACCTGGACTGGCAGAGTCCGCACGGACGCCAGGAGTTGGGCGGCAGCCCCTTCGGCGACGGCACGGCACCGACCGCTCCCTGCCACCTGTCGACGTACCCGCTGGCCACCGAGCCCGGCCCGGCCGGCGGCACCTGAGGGACGCGGCGATCCCCGCAGCGACCGGCCAGACGCGGTACTCTCGCGCCGTGGCTGACACCGTACGGCGGAGGCGTCGCGAGCGCGTGCATGACTCCGTCCGTGCACTGTCTCCCGGGTATTTCGCCTTGGTGATGGCCAGCGGTGTGATCTCTGACGGGTTGCGGCTGGAAGGGGTGGGGTGGCTGTCCGCTCTCTTCCTCGCCATCGCTATCGGCGGCTTCCTTGCCCTGCTGGTGCTGACCGGTTGGCGGGTGGCGCGGTTCCGGACGGACCTGTGGCGCGATCTCAACGACCCGGAGCAGGCTTTCGGCTTCTTCACGTTCGTCGCTGCGGTCGACGTCGTGGCCGCGAGCCTGGCCGACCGGGGGCTGGTCTCGGTCGCCATCGGCCTGCTCGTCGTCGGTACTCTCGGCTGGGTCGTGCTGGGCTACGTCGTGCCGTGGCTGACGATCTACGCGCACGGCAAACGCTCGGCGGTCCGCACCGCCAACGGCAGCTGGTTCGTGTGGGTGGTGGCCAGTCAGTCCGTCGCAGTGGTGGCAGCGATCGTGGAGGCCTCGACCGACGGCCACTCCGGGCTCGCACTGCTGGCGGTCATCACCTGGGCAGTAGGCGTCTTCCTCTACGCCGCCGAGGGGGTCTTCATCGCGTTGCGGGAGATGATGTACGAGTTCACCCCCAGCGACTTCTCCCCGTCGTACTGGGTGGCGATGGGAGCCGCGGCCATTACGGTGCTCGCCGGGTCCCGGCTGCTGGAGATGCACGACGCTGCGACCGTGCCTGCGATGCACTCGCTGATCGCGGGTCTGTCGGTGATGTTCTGGGCGTTCGCGACCTGGCTCATCCCCGTACTGACGGCGGCCTTCCTGTGGCGTCACGTCGCGAACAAGGTGCCGCTTCGCTACACCCCCGACCTGTGGACCCTGATCTTCCCCCTCGGCATGTACGGGGTCGCGAGCATCGACCTGGGGCTGGCCGACAACCTTCCGCTGGTGCGGCTCATCGGGCACGTGGAGCTGTGGGTCGGCGTGGTGGCGTTCACTGCCACGTTCGTGGCGATGGCGCTCCATCTGACGCGGCGGTTCGCCCCCACCGCCCAATGGAGCCAGCCATGACGAGCGCGGATATCGACGCGGCCTTCGCTGCGGTCGACCGGCGCATATTCCTCCCTCCGGCCCAACGCGCGTACGCCGATGCGGACCGCGCCCTGGCGATCGGGCACGGACAGACCAACTCCCAGCCGACGACCGTGCGGCACCTGCTGGAGCACCTCGCGGCCGGACGCGGCCAGCGTGTACTCGACGTTGGCAGCGGGTCGGGGTGGACCACGGCGCTTCTCGGGCACCTCGTCGGCCCGGACGGTCGCGTCCGTGGCGTCGAGATCGTGCCGGAGCTCGCAGCGTGGAGCCGGGAGACGCTGGCTTCGTTGGAGATGCCCTGGGTGAGCATCGCCGACGCCCGTCCCGACGCGCTCGGGTTGCCCGACGAAGCACCGTTCGACCGCATTCTCGTGTCCGCGGAGTCGCGGCAGCTGCCCGACCCGCTCGTGGAACAACTGGCAGGCCGTGGTCGCATGGTCGTCCCGGTCAGAGGCAAACTGTCCGTCGTACGTCGATCGGCGGACGGCGACGTTGCAGTGGAGCGGGTCGGCCACTATGCGTTCGTCCCGCTGCAGTGGGACCCGAAGACACATCACCAGAGGGGGACCTGATGGTCGATCGCTCGGCGCTCGCCGACAAGTCCGGGCTGGACCTTCCCGACCTCGGTGGGGACCTGTCCGCACTGAACATCTGTTTCGACGGACAGCGCGTGTGGTCGATCGCACCGGCGACGTTCGACCCGGACGATTCCGGGGTCCGCCACGTGCCGTGGCCCCCGCTGCTGCAGCAGCGGCTGGACGGCATCAGCCGGGTCGAGGTCCGCCGGCCCAGCGACGGGACCGTCGTCGCCAGCGCGGAGACCCAGTTCGGCACCAGCACCGACCGGATCCGGATCGTCGACGGCCTCGGACGCAAAGTGCAGCTGAACAAGTACGGGCGTAGCTTCGAGCAGCCCTTCGACATGACGCCGCCGGAGGTACTCGACAGCTATCTCGACCAGGTGGAGGAACTGCTGCGGGTTCTCACCGACGAATGTGGGGTTCCCGCGTTCGTCAGCTTCGGCACGCTGCTCGGGGCCATCCGCTCCGGTGACGTCATCGGTCACGACATCGACGTCGACCTCGGGTACTTCAGCGAGCACCGCTTCCCGGTCGACGTCAACCGGGAGAGCCTGCAGGTGGAGAGGGTGCTGCGGCGGCACGACTGGCGGGTGGAGCGGCACAGTAGCTGCTTCCTTGCGGTGTACGTCCACCAAAGCGACGGCAGCGTGCGCAACATCGATATCTTCCCGACCATGGTCGTGAACGACTGGCTGTACCAGGTTCACGACGTCGGGACACGTGGCGGACGCGCGGACGTGCTGCCGCTGTCGACGGTGACCCTGCACGGACGGGATCTGCCGGCGCCGGCGAACCCGGACGTGTTCCTGGAGGGTGCCTACGGGCCGGGGTGGCGGACGCCGGACCCGGGGTTCTCCTTCTCGACGGCGGCCCTGACGGTGCGTCGGATCCGTGGGTGGTTCGGTGGCCTGCGGCCGGAACGGGACCGTTGGCGCCTGTACTACCAGCGGCCGGGGACGCCGGACCGGGACGAGCCGTCGGGCTTCGCCCGATGGGTGCATGACCAACAACCCGACGCCGACATCATCGACGTCGGGTGCGGCCTTGGGGCTGACGTGGCGTACTTCGCCGCCCACGGTCACCACGTGCTCGGCCTGGACTTCGCCAAGCCTGCAGTAGCCCGGGCGCGCCACCGCATCCCGGAGGAGCTCCGGTCCCTGGTCCGCATCACCGAGCACAACCTGTATGCGTTGAACGACACCCTCGCGCTGGGTGCACGCCTGGCCCGCACCGCCCGCGTCGTACCGGAGGGCTCCCCGGAGGATGGGGTGCCGCGTGCAGTGTTCCTCCGGCGGCTCTTCGGTGACCTTCGTGCGCCCGGCAGGGAGGCCACGTGGCGGCTGTGCTCGATGGTGCTGCGCGGTGGGGGCCACAGCTATGTCGAGATCCGCAACGCCCCACCGCGATCGGCGAAGACGGGCGTGCGTCTCTCGACTGACGCCTTGATAGCCGAGGCAGCGGCGTACGGCGGCCGGCTGGTGGCCCGCACCGAGCGCCGCGGCGCGCACGGCGACCCGGAGGATGGTCCCCGGGCACGGATCACACGATTGGTACTGCAATGGTGAACAGCGCCGACCAGTCTCCGGTCGGGCCCCCCCTCTACCTGCACATCGGGCTCCCCAAGACCGGAACGACGTCGATCCAGAGCTGGTTGTGGCGCGACCGTCAGGCGCTCGCCGACGCGGGGGTGCTGTACCCGGGCGGGTATCAGGGCGCGCAGTGGCACGCGGTGGTGGACCTGTTGGGCGGGGACTTCGCCGGCCACGCCATGCCCGAGACCGAGGGAGTGCTGGACCGGGTGCTCGCCCAGATTCACCGGTGGGACGGTCCGGTGGTGTTCTCCCACGAGCTGCTCGCGGCGGCACCGGCCAGCCGTATCACCACGCTGTTGGACGAGCTCAGTCCGCGGCCGGTGCACGTCATCGTGACATTGCGCGACCTGTCCAAGATCGTCGCCGCGTCCTGGCAGGAGGGGGCCAAGAACTGGGCGGTGGAACGCTGGGAGGACTTCCTCGCGGAGGTGGCGAAGGGGCCGGACGGCGGTGCCGGGTTCTGGCGCCTTCAGGACGCCCCGACCATCCTGCGCCGGTGGGGCGGGCTCGTTGGTCCCGACCGGTTGCACGTGATCACCGTGGGCACCAGCGCCGAGTCCGGGCCGGAGTCACTCGCCGCCCGGTTCGCCGGTGTGGTCGGGCTCCCCCCACCCAGCCCGGAAACGCAGGCACCCCGCCGTAACGAGTCGCTGGACGCGACGCAGGTCCGGCTGCTGCAGCTGGTGAACCTGGCCGCGAAGGGCCGGATGTCATGGGCGGAGTACCACCGGCTGATCAAGGGCAAGGTGGTACGGGACCAGCTCGCCGGTCGGGGCGGTTCGCGGGTGATGCTCGATGAGAGCGCGCGCCCATGGATCGAGGCCCACACCGCCGCTACCACCGACTGTGTACGCGAGCTCGGGTGTGAGGTGGTCGGTGACCTGGCCGAGCTGACACCGCGGGGCATCAGTGCCGAGCCGCAGCCCTCCCCCGAGGACGTCCCGGCCGCTGAGATCGCCGAACAGGGCGCTCAGCTCGTGGTGGACCTCAGCCTGGCCCAGGAGGCCGTCGTCGCGGACTTCCGGCGCCGGGTCCGCCGTCAGGCACGCCGGATCGAGGAACTCCAAGCGGAGTTGGCCGAAGCCCGACTGCCCCGCCGGGAGCGGTTCAAGCGAGGGGTGGTACGCCGGGCCGAGCGCCACCGGGTCTCCCGGGCGATGCTGTGGGTCTGGCGCCTCCGGCACCGGATGCGGCGTCAGTCCTCCGGATAGTCCGCCGGATCACCGAGGGCGATGCCGAGTCCGGTGGCCATGGCTCCGGTGAACGTCAGCGCGTCCACCGGCGACGCATGGACCACCGTGGCCCCGGCGAGACTGGACACTCCCCGGATCCCGTCCCAGGTGCAGTCCACGAACACGGCCCCGGTCGCGCGCGCACCAGACAACTCCGCATCGGTGAGGTCACAGCGGCGGAACGTCGCACCCCGCAGGTCCGCGGACCCGAAGTCGGCACGTTGCAACCGGCACTCCACGAACTCCACTCGGACACACGTCACGAAGCGCCACGCGCTGAGGTCTCCGATGCATCCACGGAACAGCACGTGCCGTACCGTCGCGGCGGGCACAGCCAGGCCGGTCATCCGGCAGCCGGTGACCTCGACCCGCTGGAGACTGAGGTGGTCCAGCGTCGCGTTGGCCAGGTCGCACCGGTCGAGCACGCTGTCGGACATCGTGAGCTTCTCCAGATCGCATCCGGACCACGTGGTGTCGGTGAAACGGCATTCCTCCACGTCGACCAGGCGCGCCGCCCGCGCGGCGAAGTTGACTCCGGCGAAGGAGCGCCGCTCCCACAGCGCCTCGTCCACCAGGTCCGTGTCCGGCGGTGCGGCGGCGGTCAGCGTGGATGGGTCCAGCCTCGGCCGGACCCGGCGACGACGTGACTGTTGTGTCCTCGTCACCGGGAAAGCGCCAGGGTTTCGACGATCTCTGCGCCGGGAATCTCGGCCAGCAACCGCCCCGGAAGCAGCAGCTTCGATCGGCGTACCCCGCTGCCGATCATGGCCACCTCCGCCCGCGCGGCCTGCGCGGAGACGAACACCGGCCACCCCTCGGGCAGGCCGAGCGGGGTGATGCCGCCGTACTCCATCCCGGTCATGTCGACCGCCCGCTCCATCGGCAGGAACGACGCCTTGCGGACGTCGAGCAGCCGCTTGACCGTGTTGTTGACATCGGCGCGGGTGTCGGCGGTGACCACGCACGCCGCCACCCGCTCGGCACCGGAGCGCTTTCCGGCCACCACCACGCAGTTCGCCGACATCTCCAGGGGGAGCGCGTACGCCGCGGTCAGTGCCGCGGTGTCGGCCAGGTCGGGGTCGATCTCGACCACCGCCACCTCATCGGCGTACGGCCAGGATTCCAGCAGCCGGTACGTCGACTCCGCCAGCAGCGCGGGGTGGTCGGTGGCCGGATGCGACTCCAGCCCCGGATGGCTCGGCAGGGCCATGGCTCTCCTCGTGGACGACGCGGGTCGATGCTGTCACCAGCGTAGAGGGAGGACGTTTCCGCCCGGTGTGTCACCCGACGGCGGCCGCCACCGCGCGTCCGGCGCGCCGTCCGGAGAACAGGCAACCGCCGAGGAACGTGCCCTCCAAGGAGTTGTAGCCGTGCATGCCCCCGCCCCCGAAGCCGGCGACCTCACCGGCGGCGTACACCCCGGGCAGTGGCTCACCGCCGGCGGTCAACACGCGCCCGTCCAGGTCCGTCTCCAGCCCGCCGAGCGTCTTGCGGGTCAACACGTGCAGGCGGACCGCGATCAGCGGACCGGCGGCGGGGTCCAGCAGCCGGTGCGGGGAGGCGACCCGGATCAGCCGGTCGCCGAGGTAGGACCGGGCACCGCGGAGCGCGGTGACCTGGGTGTCCTTGCTGAACGGGTTGTCGATCTCGCGGTCGCGCGCGGTGACCACCTGCGTCAGCGCTTCGGGGGTGATCAGGTCGTCGCCGGTGAGCCGGTTCATGCCGTGGGCGAGGTCGCCGACGGTGTCAGCGACGACGAAGTCCGCGCCGGTGTCCTTGAACCGCTCCACCGGCGCCGGTGCGCCCGAGCCCAGTCGTTGCAACAGCAGCCGCATGTCCTTCCCGGTCAGGTCGGGGTTCTGCTCCGACCCGGACAGCGCGAACTCGCGTTCGATGATCCGCTGGGTCAGGACGAACCACGAGTAGTCGTATCCGGTGCTGCGGAGGTGCCGCAACGTGCTCATCGTGTCGAACCCGGGGAAGCACGGTGCGGGAAGCCGGCGTCCCGTCGCGTCGAGCCACAGCGACGAGGGTCCGGGCAGGATCCGGATGCCGTGCTGGGGCCAGACCGGCGAGTGGTTGAGGATGCCCTCGGTGTAGTGCCACATCCGGTCCCGGTTGATCACGCGCCCGCCGCACTCCTCGGTGATACCGAGCATCCGGCCGTCGACGTACGCCGGCACCCCGGTGAGCATGTGCCGCGGGGGCGTTCCCAGCCGCTCGGGCCAGTTGCGGCGGACCAGATCGTGGTTCCCGCCGATTCCACCGGAGGTGACCACGACCGCCTGCGCAGTGAGCGCGAACTCTGCGACGCGACGGCGGGACGTCGGTGCGCCGCGCTGCGCGTGGCTGGGCTCCAGCACCGTGCCGTGGACGCCCACGTCTCCGCCGGCTCCGGTGTCCAGCGCGTCGACGCGGTGCCGGAACCGCAAGGTCACCAGGCCCTCGTCGACGGCCCGCCGGACGCGACGCACGAACGGGGCGAGAACACCCGGGCCGGTACCCCAGACGATATGGAACCGCGGCACCGAGTTGCCGTGGCCGTCGGCCCGGCCATCGCCCCGCTCCGCCCACCCCACGACCGGGAAGAACCGGAGCCCGAGCCCGTGCAGCCATGCCCGTTTCTCGCCAGCAGCGAAGTCGACGTACGCCTCGGCCCAGGCGCGTGGCCAGCGATCCTCGTCCCGGTCGAACCCGGCGCTGCCCCACCAGTCGGACCAGGCGAGTTCATGGGAGTCGCGGACCCGTAACCGCCGCTGCTCCGGGCTGTTGACAAGGAACAGCCCGCCGAAGGACCAGTGCGCCTGGCCCCCGAGGTTGACCTCCGGCTCCTGGTCGACCACGATCACCCGTTTGCCCGCGTCGGCGAGCTCGGCGGTAGCAACCAGGCCTGCCAGACCGGCTCCGACCACGACCACGTCCGTGTCCATGCCGCCACCCTCTCATCCCCGTCGGGCAGTGTCAGTGGTCCGGCACCGAGCGGGTGCTGACCGGTCAGGGGCGTACGGCGACGGCGCGAGCCTGGCTTACCGGTAGCGCAACGGCCTGGGCGTGGCCGGAGCGTGGGTCGACGACGTGGAGCCCGGAGTTGTTCGCCACGTACAGCCACCGGCTGTCCGGTGACCAGGCCAGCCAGTCTTGCGTGGACAGCTGGTAGTCACCCAGGGAGAGCCCGACCCGCCGTACCGCCCCGGAGTCCAGGTCGATCAGGCGCAGTGCCGGCCGGCCTCCGGTCGCCGTGACGACGGCAGCGGTGCGTCCGTCCGGGGAGACCACACCGTCGGCCCCCAGCTGCACCGTGAACGGCAGGGGGCGGACCGGCTTCTCCCGGGGCACCGTGTGCCGGGCTCCCGAGTCGCGGTCGACCGCCACCGTCTCGCATCGCAGCTGGTCGTCACACTCGAAGACCAGGAACCTCGTGGGGCCGATCGCCAGCACGACCCCGGTGGTGATCCGGCGCAGACGGCCGGGACGTACGTCGTAGACGCCGCCGACGCCGGAGGCGAGGAGGTAGCCCTGGCCGTCCGGCTGCACCGACAGCGGTGTCAACGGCCCGGGAAGGGTCAGTGTCGTAGCGGTGGCGTCGCCGTCGAGGTCGACCAGGTGCAGCGTGCGCCCTTGACCGCCACCGGCGAGGGGGTTCGCCTGGCCGAGTACCCACAGGTGTCGGTCGTCGGGTCCGGGAAAGACAGCGGAGTCACCGCCGAAGACGCGTCCGAGGCGGTGGGCGGGTTTCCCGGCCGGCACCACGACACCGCTGCCGGACCAGCGCGGCTGCAGGATGACCCGGTCGGCTCCGACGATGATCCGCAACGGCGTCCCCTGGTCCCTTCGGTGGAGCGTTGTCACCGTCATCCGGTTCTGTGCGGGTTGCAGCCGCAGCAGCTTCCCGTCGCCGTACACGAACAGGTCGAAGTCAGACGATGCGTGCAGCATCGACAGGTCGCGATGCTCGGGACTCCCTGCGGTGCCGGCTGGCTGCTTTTCCCGTCGGCTGGGGGCAGGAGTCAGGGGCGGTGCGGTTGTGGCGTGGTCCTCCGGGGTCGGGGCACCCGTGGCGGCCGGCGTCGGTCCCGGGTCCGCCGCGGGCTCGGTCTGCTGCCGGATCGCGAGGACGGCGATGACCGCAACCACGACGACCCCGATCGCCAGGAGCCACCACCAGCGGGGCCCACGACCTCCCCCGGGCGAGCCGAACTCGACGACCTCCCCGCCACCCGTGTCGTCTCGCTCCGCGTCCCCGGTTCCCACATCTCCATGATGACGTCCGGAACCGGCGCATGCAGGCTAGAGTTCTTCTGGATGGTGAGTGCCATGCGCGGTGAGTTCAAGGTCCCTGGCGGGAAGCTGGTGTCCGTCGACGTCGAGGTCGACGGGGGCCGGCTGTCGGATGTCCGCGTCTCCGGCGACTTCTTCCTGGAGCCGGACTCCGCGTTGGAGGACATCAATGCGGCGCTGGTAGGAATGCCTGCCACGGCCGGGGCCACCGAAATGGCGTCCGCGATCACAGCAGTGCTGGACGACTCGACCGCGCTCATCGGGTTCACCGCCGAATCCGTCGGCATCGCCGTACGTCGCGCGCTGGGCAAGGCGACGGGGTGGGACGACCACACCTTCGACGTCATCGGCCCGGTCACGATGGATCCGATGATGCACATGGCGCTGGATGAGGTGCTGCCCGGTGAGGTGGCTGCCGGGCGACGGGGCCCGACCCTGCGCTTCTGGGACTGGGACAGCTCGCTGGTGATCATCGGCTCGTTCCAGTCGGTACGCAACGAGGTCGACGCCGCCGGAGCAGCGCGGCACGGGATCGGGGTGGCGCGGCGCATCTCCGGGGGCGGGGCGATGTTCATGGAGCCGGGCAACTGCATCACCTACTCCCTCGTCGTCCCCGCGTCGATGGTCGAGGGGCTGACGTTCGAGCACGCCTACGCGTTCCTCGACGACTGGGTGCTCGGGGCGCTTGCCGACGTCGGGGTCAGCGCGCGCTACGTGCCGCTGAACGACATCGCCTCCGACAAGGGCAAGATCGGCGGGGCCGCGCAGAAACGCTTCGCCAACGGCACCGTTCTCCACCACGTGACGATGGCCTACGACATCGACAACGAGAAGATGCATGACGTACTCCGCGTCGGGCGGGAGAAGCTGTCCGGCAAGGGCATCACCAGCGCGGACAAGCGCGTCGACCCCATGCGGTCCCAGACCGGGATGGCGCGCCAGGACGTCATGGCCTCCTTCATCAAGTCCTTCCTCACCCGCTACTCCAGCCGTGAGGCCACCTACACTGACGCCGAGCTGGATGCGGCCCGCCACTTGGTGGAGACCAAGTTCCGCAACCCGGAGTGGACCCATCGCGTTCCGTAGAGGTGGCCGCCGTACCGGCCATAGAGTGGCGACATGACCGACACCTCACCGTTCCTCACCGACGACCTGCTGGACACGATCCGTGGCCGCGCCGCGACGTACGACGCGGAGAACCGCTTCCCGCACGAGGACCTCGCCGACCTGCGCGCGGCCGGTTACCTCACCGCGATGGTCCCCACGGAGTACGGCGGCGGCGGGTTGACGCTGGAACAGCTCACGCGGGAGCAGATGCGGCTGGCCGGCGCCGCCCCTGCGACCGCGTTGTCGGTGAACATGCATCAGGTATGGGTGGGGGTCGCGCGGACCCTGTGGCTGGCGGGCGAGCGGACCACCGACTTCGTCTTCACCGACACGATGGCCGGGGAGGTGTTCGGGTTCGGCATCTCCGAACCGGGCAACGACCTGGTCCTGTTCGGGTCGGCGAGTGAGGCACGGCCGGACGGGGACGGCGGTTTCTCCTTCTACGGTACGAAGATCTTCACCTCGATGGCGCCGGTATGGACGCGGCTGGGCACGTTCGGAACCGACTCCTCCGGCGACGACGGGCCGCACTCGGTGTTCGGTTTCGTCGACCGGGCCGCGGGCGGGATCAACGTCAAGGATGACTGGGACACCCTGGGAATGCGCGCGTCACAGTCGTGTACGACCGTCCTCGACGGCGCGCACGCCGCTGCGGATCGGATCGTACGGCGGATCGCGCCGGGCCCCACGATGGACCGGTTCGTGTTCGGCATCTTCGCCAACTTCGAGACACTGCTGTCCTCGGTCTACGTCGGCATCGCCCAACGCGCGCTGGATCTCGCGGTCGGGTCCGTCCAGCGCCGCACGTCTCGCAAGGCCGAGGGAGCGCCGTACGCACATAACCCGGTGATCCGGTACCAAGTGGCCGACGCAGCGATGCGACTAGACGGCATCTACCCGCAGATCGCGGCGACCGCACGGGACCTCGACGACGGCGTGGATCGCGGACAGATCTGGATGCCGCAGCTGTCCGCGCTGAAGTACCGCGCCACCGAGACCGCGCGGACCGTGGTGGAGCAGGCGGTCCGCCTGGCCGGCGGGTCGGCGTACTTCACCGCATCGGAGCTCTCCCGGCTGTACCGGGACGTGCTGGCCGGGATCTTCCACCCGACCAGCGACGACTCGGTGCACGCCGCGTGGGCCCAGTCACTCCTCGGCCCCCTCCCCTGACCGACTTGTCAGAAGTGGAACACGTCATCGCGTGCTCCACTTCTGACAACTCGGGTTAGACGGCGGTGAAGTCGCGGGAGCCGATGAACGACGGGCGTGGCTCCCGGGCGGAGAACGGCTCGACGCAGGTGTTCTCCACGCTGTTGAACACCACGAACACGTTCGACCGGGCGAACGGCGTGATGTTGCTGTTGGAGCCGTGCATGCAGTTGCAGTCGAACATCGTGGCGCCGCCGGCCTCTCCGGACAGTACGTCGATACCGTGCTTCTCGCCGAGCATGGTGAGCGACTCGTGGTCGGGGGTACCGATCTCCTGGGCGACCAGCGAGGACTTGTAGTTCTCGTCGGGGGTCTCGCCGACGCAGGACACGTAGGTCTTGTGTGAGCCGGGCATGATCATCAGCGGCCCGTTGAAGACGTAGTTGTCGGTGAGCGAGATGGAGATGCTGACCGCCCGCATCCGCGGCATGCCGTCCTCGGCGTGCCAGGTTTCGAAGTCGGAGTGCCAGTAGAAGTCCTTACCGGCGAAACCGGGCTTGAAGTTGATCCGGCTCTGGTGGACGTACACGTCGGATCCGAGCAGCTGGCGGGCACGCCCGGCGACCCGCTCGTCGGCGATCAGCTTCGCCACGAGATCGGAGATCTTGTGCACCTCGAAGATCGAGCGGACCTCCTGGGAGGAGCGTTCGATCACGGTGCGCTCGTCGGCGCGGACGTCCGGGTCGTCGGACAGCCTCCGCAGCTCCTGCCGGAGCTGTTGTACCTCGTCGGTCGAGACCAGCTCCGGGATGGTCAGGTACCCCTTGGCGTCGAAGCCGTCGAGCGTGGCCTGGTCCATCGGGCCGCTCGCAGCGTCTCCCCACACCACCGCGTCGGTGCGCTCGATGAGCCGCGGTTCGGAGTCGACGCGGGTGGGATAGACGTCCGTGCTGGGACTCAGCGTGGTCGTCATGCAGGTTCCTCCTCGGATATCTTCTCGGGTGTTTCTTCGGTCAGCAGCGGGTACACGCCGTTCTCGTCGTGTACTTCCCGGCCGGTGACCGGTGGGTTGAACACACACGCCATGCGCAGGTCCGTCGTGGCGCGGATGCGGTGGTGCTCATGCCCGTCGAGCAGGTACATGGTGCCGTCGCGGATGTCGTGCACCTCGCCGGTCTCGTCATTGAAGAGTTGGCCCTCGCCGCCGACGCAGTACACCGCCTCGATGTGGTTGGCGTACCACATCGAGGTCTCGGTACCGGCGTACAAGACGGTGTCGTGGAAGGAGAATCCGACGCCTTCCCTTGCCAGGACCAGCCGACGGCTCCGCCAGGTAGCGGTGGTGACGTCGCGCTCGGTGTCATCGAGGTCGGTCAGTTGACGCACAATCATGAGGTCTCCCCGTGGGTCACGCGGACGCGCGCTGGGTGGTCTCGCCCAGCACGGCGGTCACAGAGTCGGAAAGGAAGGCGATGCCGGCGGCAAGTGTGTCGCTGTCGATGGTCAGCGGCGGCATCACCTTGACGACCTCGGACTCGGGGCCGGAGGTCTCCACCAGCAGACCGCGCTCGAAGGCCGCCGCGCAGACCTCCCCGGCCGTGGCGTCGTTGGGGAACACGATGCCGGTGAGCATGCCGCGACCCCGTACGGCGGCACCGTCGTACCGCGACGCGATGGCCGACAGCCCCTCCTGCAACTGGGTGATGGAGTCGTGCAGGCCCTTGATGAAGACGTCGTCGGCCCAGAACCGCTCCAGCGCGGCCGTCGCGGTCACGAATGCGGCATTGTTGCCGCGGAAGGTGCCGTTGTGCTCGCCGGGACTCCACACGTCGAGTTCGGGCCGGAACAGCGTCAGCGCCATCGGCAGCCCGGAGCCGGAGATCGACTTCGACAGGCACACGATGTCGGGGACGATGCCCGCCTCTTCGAAGCTGAAGAACGTGCCGGTCCGGCCGCACCCCGCTTGGACGTCGTCGACGATCAGCAGGATCTCGTGCCGCTTGCACAGGTCGGCGAGCGCACGCAGCCACTCCATGCGCGCGGCGTTGAGCCCACCTTCACCCTGGACGGTCTCGACAATGACGGCGGCCGGCTGTTCCACCCCGGACCCGCTGTCATCCAGCATCCGCTCCAGCCACAAGAAGTCCTCGGTCTCGCCGTCGAAGTAGTCGTCGTACGGCGCCGGGGTCGCGTGGTACAGCGGGATCCCCGCACCGCCGCGCTTCATCGAGTTCCCGGTGACGGCCAGCGAGCCGAGGGTCATGCCGTGGAAGGCGTTGGTGAAGCTGATGATGTGCTCCCGACCGGTGACCTTCCGCGCGAGTTTCAACGCGGTCTCGACGGCGTTGGTGCCGGTCGGGCCGGGGAACTGCACCCGGTAGTCGAAGTTTCGGGGCGCCAGGATCAGGTCGCGGAACCGCTCCAGGAAGTCGCGTTTGGCGACGGAGTACATGTCCAGGGAGTGGATGACGCCGTGTCGGCGCAGATAGTCCACCAGCGGTTCGATCAGGTCGGGATGGTTGTGCCCGTAGTTCAACGCGCCCGCACCGGAGAAGAAGTCCAGGTACGCCGCGCCGTCCTCGGCGTACAGGTAGCTACCTTCGGCCTTGTCGAATACCACCGGCCAACCGCGGCAGTAACTGCGCACGACCGATTCCATCGCCTCGAATGTGTCAACCACTTCTCGTTGTGTCCTTCCTCCGGTGACATGCCGCAAGGCCGGCCCGGCCGAAGAGTCCGGGCAGGCAGCGTGTGCGGTGCACGTCTGACGCGTGTTCAGTTATGGGCAGGGTTGTTAACCAAGCGGTCCGATCCGGAACAACAGCTCATCCTCGTGGTCATCAGGGAACATCGAGGACTCAAACACCGGCTCGCGTTGGACCGTGGCTCCGCGGGACTCAGCGAACGACGAGAACAACCGGATGGAGGGCTCGTTGTCCGCTGCGATCGTTGCCTCGAGGTGGCTGGCTTCGGGAGTCAGCTCGGTCACCAGGTGATCGAGCATCCCGCCACCAAGACCACGCCCGCGGTGCTCCGCGTCGACGGCAACCTGCCACACCATGACGGCATCTGGCCGTTCGGGGCGCAGGTATCCGGTGACGAAGCCGGCGGTGTCCCCGCCGACCGTGGCCACCACCGACGTCGCGGAGAAGTCGCGACACCACAAGAGATACGAGTACGACGTGTTCAGGTCCAGCACCTGGGAGTCCCGCGCGATCCGCCACAGCTCGCTTCCGTCGTCGAGCGTGGGGGTGCGGTAGGTGATGTCTACATCCGGGTCGCCACTGGTGGTTTCGGTCGTCGTCGTCATCGTCATCGTCTCGGGAGGCATCGCGGCCCAACATAACGAGATCACCCACGATGGCAAGCTTGGGGGCATCGTCCTGCCGAATTTCGCGTGACGCAACCCATGATGACCTGCGACTTCGTCGATTTGTGTGGCGTTGGTCACATCCGACGGTCCGAACCGGGTCGGCCGTCGCTCAGCTCGTCTCTGCAAGAGGCAGGCCGCGGGCGCGGAGTTGCTGGCGGAGACCATCGCCGTCGGTGAAAACGAAGGCGTCGAAACCCGTCGCGCGTGCGGCGCTCACGTTCGCAGCGGTGTCGTCGAAGAAGACGCAACGCTCCGCAGGGCGGCCGATGCGGTGCTGGAGGATGGTGAAGATCTCCGCCGCCGGCTTCGCCGTACCTTCCGCGCCGGAGACCACGATGTCGGCGAAAAGTCCGAGGAAGTCGAACCGGTGCTGGGCGAGCGGGAAGAACTCCGCGGAGAAGTTCGTCAGCGCGAAGACAGGGACACCGGACCGGTGCAGCTCACGCAGCACCGCGACGGCGCCGTCGATCGGGCCGAGCAGCGAGCGGTCGAAGTGCCGATGGTAGGACCGGGCGTGCGGCAGCCAGTGCGGCCACGAAGCAGCGATCTCCGCCTCGGCCTCCTCCAGGGACCGGCCGGCGTCTTGCTGATGGTTCCAGGTGGCGAAGCTGAAGTCGTCGGCGGTGAGGAACCGCTCTGCTTCCGCGTTGCCGACGTCGGCGGCCACGGCCGGGTGGGGGTCCCACTGGATGAGCACGTTGCCGATGTCGAAGACGACGGCCTCGGGAGGGTCGGGGCGCATCACTCGATGCTAGCCAGCGGCCGGTGCAGAGGTGGACGGTAGCCTCGTGACAATGACCACTGTGGACCCGCGCTACCTCGACTACTCCGGACGCGACGACGTCTTGGGCGGCGGCGCCCGGATGCTGCCGATCACCACCCCCTCCGGCGACGCCCGCGTCTGGGTCAAGCGTGTCGGGAACAACCCGCGGCTGCGGATGCTGCTGCTCCACGGGGGTCCCGGCGCGACCCATGAGTACCTGGAGGCGTGCGACAGCTACCTGCCGGCGGCCGGGGTGGAGTACTACTACTACGACCAGCTCGGGTCGGCCCGTAGCGACCAGCCCGACGACCCGGCGTTGTGGGAGGTCGACCGGTTCGTCGACGAGGTCGAGCAGGTCCGGGTCGCGCTCGGCCTCGACGCGGACAACTTCGTGCTGTTCGGACAGTCGTGGGGAGGGCTGCTCGCGATGGAGTATGCCCTGGCGCACCAGGAGCACCTCCGCGGGCTGGTGATCTCCAACATGATGTCGAGCGTGCCGGCGTACAACGCGTATGCCGAACGGGTGCTGATGCCGCAGATGGACCAGAAGGCGTTGGCGGAGATCAAGGCGCTGGAGACCGCCGGCGACGTGGAGAATCCCCGGTACATGGAACTGCTGCACGAACAGCATTACGTGCATCACGTCCTGCGGATGCCCATCGCCGAGTGGCCGGAGCCGGTGCAGCGCAGTTTCGCGCACATCAACCCCGCGATCTACGTGTCCATGCAGGGGCCGAGTGAGCTCGGGATCAGCGCCGACGCCACGCTGGCGCACTGGGACCGCACCCAGGACCTGCCCTCGATCACGGTTCCGACCCTGGTGATCGGGGCGGAGCACGACACGATGGACCCGCAGTTCATGCGACAGATGGCCGAACGGCTTCCGGCCGGGGAGTACCTACACTGCCCGGACGGCAGTCATATGGCGATGTATGACGATCAGCAGGTCTACTTCGACGGCTTGGTGTCGTTCCTCCATGGGCTGCCCTGAGCAGGCGCGAGGGATCGTCGGGTACGCCGGCACCGGAGTGCTGCGGCAGCAGTTCGTTGTGTCCGCTCGCCGTGCGGAACCAACTGCTGCCAGATCACCTGGTAGGCGGACGGGCTGATCTCCCTTCGTCCTCCGGTGGCACAATGTCGGGGCGTGAGTTCCGCTGTGCCCGTTTTTGCCACCGACCCAGCAACCGCGGCCTACTACGATCGTCGGGCCGGTGAGTACGACGAGTGGTACGCCGGCGTGGGCCGCTTCGCCGCCCAGGACCGTCCCGGCTGGCACGAGGACGTGGCGAGCGTCGTCGCGCTGGCCCGGCGGCTTGCACCGGCCCGCACCATCGACGTGGCCTGCGGCACCGGGTTCTTGACCCGACACCTCCCCGGGTCGGTGGTCGGCGTCGACCAGAGCGCGTCCATGGTGGCCATCGCCGGCTCGCGGTTGCCCCACGGGAGGGTGCTGGTCGGCGACGCGTTGCACCTCCCGGTCGTGGACCACGCCTTTGACCGGTTGTTCACCGGCCACTTCTACGGACACCTGCCCGACGATGAACGCGCGGCCTTCCTGGGCGAGGCGCACCGGGTCGCGGGGGAGCTCGTCATCGTCGACGCTGCCCGGCGTCCGGGGATCGAGCCGGAGCAGTGGCAACAGCGAGTGCTCAACGACGGCTCACGCCACCGGGTCTACAAGCGTTACCTGTCGGCCGAACAGCTGGCCGGGGAGATCAACGGCGAGCCGCTGTTGGACGGGCCGTGGTTCGTTGCCGCGCGCGCCGCCCTGTCCTGAGCACGATCCGACCGCCATTCAGAAGGACGGGCCCGTGCGCGGCGCCTGGGTAGGCTCGTTTGATGATGCGTACGGCCCGCTGTCTCGGCGCGGGAGTGGTTGCTGCGCTGGCGCTGACGCTCGCGGCATGTATCCCACCGGAGACCGCGAAGGACGAGGCGGGGGAGGCCCCGGCCCGCACCCGCGCTCCTGACCTGTCCACCGAACCCCCGGTCACCCTCGACGGGACACCATCCGCGGCGGTGCAGACCGTTACCCGGCCATCATTGACCGTGCGGCCCGCAGCCCGGTTTGATGCGGACGCGGCGATGCGCACGGTGCGTCACCTGGCAGGGGAGATCGGGCCCAGGCTGGCCACCGGCCCCGCGTTCGAGCGCGCGGCGGACTGGGTCCAGGCCCACTTCGTCCGTCTTGGGTACGACGTCCGTCGTCAGTCGTTTCCGGTGCCGGCGGGTGACTCCTGGGGGGTGCCGGTAGCGGCCGGGCGCTCGGTCAACGTGATTGCCGCGCCTCCGGGCTTCGACCCCGGCGAACCGCACCTGCTCATCGGTGCACATCTCGACACGATCGCGGTGGCACCGGGCGCCGAGGACAATGCCTCCGGGGTCGCCGTCCTCCTGGAGGTGGCGCGGTTGGCGATGCTGGAGCAGCCACGGCTCCCGACGGTCTTCGTCGCGTTCGGAGCCGAAGAGCCCCGCGGGCCGCGCGACGACCAGCATCACTTCGGTTCGTTGCACTACGTCGATCGGATGGCATCGAGCCAACGCGATGCGTTGCGTGCAATGGTGGCCCTCGACCGAGTCGGCCACGGGACATGGGTACCGGTGTGCACCGGCCCACTCTCACCGGGCCGGGTGCAGCAGCAGTTGCTGGCGGTCGCCGACCGGCTCCGTGTCCCCGCCCGGCCTTGCGAACTCACCACGAGTGACCACTGGTCGTTCGAGAAGGCCGGATTCACCGTGGCCCGGTTGGGCGGCGCGATCGAGTACTCGGCGTACCACAGTGCGCGCGATGTTCCGCAGGTGGTGAGCGGGGGCCAGCTTGCCCGCACCGGTCGGGTGGCGTGGGGGTGGTTAGCGCGGTGACCAGGCCGGGCCGCTGGTCGCACCCATCAACTCCAGGATGGACCGGCCCTGGCCGTCGCGCAGCACGCGCGGCGCGAACCGTGCATCCATCCGGTATGGCACCAGGTCCGCGGCTACCAACCGGTCGCCCCAGTACGTGAGCTCCAGCAGCACCCCTTCTTGTGTCTGCTGCATGAAGTCCATGTCGAAAACGAAGTTGCCCAGCGAGTGCACCACGAGGCGTCCCTGGACCATCTCTGCCCCCTGCACCCAATGGGGGTGGCCGCCTACCACCAGGTCCGCCCCCGCATCGACAAGGCGGGTGGCAACCCGGTGCTGCATCGGTTCGGGCCGGTGGGTGTACTGCGTCCCCCAGTGCGGCAGCACCACCACGACATCGACCCGCCGGTCCAGCCGGCGTACCTGCTGCAGGAACGCTCCCAGGGCGTCCTCATCCAGCGGGCCGGTCCGCGGCGGCATGCCGATCGACACCGCTCCCGGCTGGTCGGGCCCGGCGGCCGGGGTCTCTCCGATCGCGTTGAACCCGAGGAACCCGAACCGGATACCTGAACGGTGCACGATCACCGGGCGTCGGGCTTCGGCGAGGGTGGCACCGGCCCCGAACGTGGCGAAACCGGCCGACCGCAGGAGCCGGACGGTCTCGACCAGTGCGGCATCGCCGTAGTCGCCGAGGTGGTTGTTCGCCAGCCCGAGGACGTCGAAACCCGCGTCGGCCAGCCCTGCCCGCACCGCCGGAGGCGCCGCGAACGAGTCACCACCCTGGGTCGGGGCGCCGGCGGTGGACAGGGTGCTCTCCAGGTTTCCGACGGTGATGTCGGCCGAGGCCAACCGCTCCTGCATCGGCCGCAGCTGCAACGCGGGGTCCCCGGCAGCGGCAGCGATCCGACCGACCTCCCGGCCGAGCATGATGTCGCCAACCACACTGACGGTGACGACGGGTCCGGGCTTGTGGTCGGCGGGCATGGTCAGGGGGTACGCCGCAGGTTGCCGCAAGGGATCAACCTGGTCGACGGCCACGGCCTGCACCGAGGCCCGCATCGCTCCCGCGGGCACCACCGCCAGCACGGACGCATCCTGGATCACTCGGCGGATCGCGGTGTCGGCGTCGCGGACCGGTATCCGTTCACTGGTCGGCGTGCCAGGCGCCGCGATCACCGTCAGCGGACGCGAGCGCCCACCCAGCGCGGCCCAGGAATCCACCCGCCCGGACAGGATCCGACGGGCGACCTTCGTCGACACCGACAGCGTCGGCCCGTTGGCGTGGACGGCCAGCACGACCGGCTGGCGGGGTGGTGGCCGGTGCAGCGTCTCGGGTGCGAGGGTGCGCGGCGTCGGCGAGGCGGGTGCAGAAGGTGCGGGAGGTGCAGGCGACGCCGACCCGGCTGTTTCCGCGGACGGGCGGGCGTCCTGCGTGGAAGGGGTACAGGCCACGACCAGCAGGGCGACCGTCATCGCCGTACCCACGGCACGACTCATCCGGTAGACGCTACCCGGCGCCGGGATGGAACACGACCTCGTCGATGTGTGGAGCAGCCGCCTCAGGTGTGGGCCATGTCGACGAATCGGGAGTAGTGGCCCTGGAAGGCGAGGACCAGATCCGCCGTCGGCCCGTTGCGGTGCTTGGCGACGATCAGGTCGGCCTCGCCGGGTCGGGTGGACTCCCGTTCGTACGCGTCCTCCCGGTGCAGCAGGATCACGACGTCACTGTCCTGCTCGATGGCTCCGGATTCACGCAGGTCGGAGAGCATGGGGCGTTTGGTGGTGCGTTGCTCCGAACCCCGGTTCAGCTGCGAGATCGCGACGACCGGAACGTCGAGCTCTTTGGCCAGCAGCTTGATCTGCCGGGAGAACTCCGACACCTCCACCTGGCGGGACTCCACCCGTTTCGCCGACGTCATCAGTTGCAGGTAGTCGATGATGATCAGTCGCAGGTCGTGGCGCTGCTTCAGCCGGCGTGCCTTGGCGCGGATCTCCATCATCGTCAGGTTCGGCGAGTCGTCGATGAACAGCGGGGCCTCGGAGACCTCCCCCATCTTGCGCACCAGCTTGTTCCAGTCGTCGTCTCCCATCCGCCCGTTGCGCATGTGGTGCAGCGGCACCCGGGCCTCGGCGGACAGCAGCTTCATCGTGATCTCGGTCCGGCTCATCTCCAGACTGAAGATGCAGCTGGCCAGCCCGTGTTTGATCGAAGCGGCCCGGGCCAGGTCCAGCGCCAG
>CAYLOC010000021.1:0-24410 GCA_964385195.1 uncultured Nocardioidaceae bacterium | reverse complement strand
AACCGATGTCCTGGGAGACGTCACGGTGCGCCATGAAGGACTCGAACCTTCAACCCACGGATTAAGAGTCCGTTGCTCTGCCAATTGAGCTAATGGCGCCGCTGTCGAGCGGTGAGAAGCATATCAGCGTCCCGCGCGAGGCCCGAAATCGCCGTACCGACCACAACGTCCTGCAACCCCGCGGCTACCACGCGCGCCGTGCAGGACGTTACGTCGGAAGGGTAACCCCGGAGGCTCGGCGCAACATCTCCAGCGCGGCGTGCGCGGCGTTGTGGCCACCAATGCCGCTGACGGCGCCACCGCGCCGGGCACCGCTGCCACACAGCAGGACGTTGTCGTCCTCGGTCGCCACCCCCCACCGCTCAGCGGGAGACTGAGCCGGCGCCGCGTCGGCGTCGAGCCACGGCCACTGCAACGGGCCGTGGAAGATGTGGCCGCCCGGCATGTTCAGGTCCGCCTCGACGTCGTACGGCGTCTTGACCTCCAGGCACGGGCGCCCCTCGCTGTCCCGGGCGAGACAGTCACGGATCGGCTCGTCCAGGTGCTGGTCCAGGGCATCCAGGGCACGGTCGGCCGCTGCGGCGGCCGCGTCCGGGTCGCCGGGCGGGAACAGGTCGGCCGGCGCATGGACGCCGAAGTAGGTGAGGGTGTGGTAGCCCTGCGCGGCGAGCTCCATCCCCAAGATCGAGTCGTCGGTCAGCGAGTGACAGTAGATCTCCCCGGGCATCGGGTCTGCCGCCATCCCCGCCGCGGAATGGGTGTACGCCGACTCGAGCTGGGACATGGCCTCCTCCACGTGCAGCGTGCCGGCGAACGCGACTCTCGGGTCGACCCCGCTGCGCAGCCGCGGCAGCCGCTCGACCAGCAGGTTGATCTTCAGCTGCGAGCCCATCGGCGGGGCGGTGGCCGGCCGCCCCCGCAGACCGTCCAGGACAGCCGGGGCCACCCCGCTGAGCACCAGGTCGGAGTCGACGACGTTCGCGGCGCCGTTCACGTCGTAGGTGGTCTGGGCGGTTCTTCCGTCGGTCTCGATTCCGGTCACGGTGGCGCCGGTCACGACCTGTGCCCCGGCGGAGACCGCGGCATCGAGCAGCGCGTCAGTGACGGCGCCCATGCCGCCTACCGGGACACGCCACTCGCCGGAGCCGTTGCCGATCACGTGGTACAAGAAGCAGCGGTTCTGCACCAGGGACTCATCGAACAGCGAGGCGTGCGTGCCGATGAGCGCGTCGGTGGCGACCACACCGCGGACGGTGTCATCGGAGAAGCGGTGGGCGATCGCGTCGCCGATCGGCGCCTGTGCGAGCCAGCCGAACCTCTCCTGCCCCATCCGTACCGCCGCCTCGTCGGCGGTCGGCAGCGGCTCGGTCAGCGTCGGCGCCAGCCCCTGGGCCGCGGCCGTCAGATCCGCCTGCAGGTCCTGCCAGGCGGCGTACTCGTGATCGCTCCCGGTCAGCGACCGGAACGAGTCTTGCGTGAGCGTGCCCGGGTGCCGTTCGATCAGCAGACCGGTGTGGTGTTGGCCACGGCGGATGGGGGAGTACGACGCGATCCGGCGCGAACGTAGCTCCACGGTGACCCCCAGGTCGGTCATGATGGAGTCCGGGAAGAGGCTGACGAGATAGGAGTAGCGCGACAGCCGAGCCGGGAACCCGTGGAAGCTCCCGGTGCTGACGGCAGCACCGCCAGGCTGTGGCAGGCGCTCCAGCACCAGCGTGCGCAGTCCGCTCCGTGCCAGATATGCAGAAGCGACCAATCCGTTGTGGCCGCCGCCTACGATGGTGACGTCAACTCGGTGTGTCACATCATCCTTCCCACCGGTCGAGCATCTCAGAAGCAGGGGTGCGCAGCAGCGACCAGGTTCCGATTCGTCGGAAGGGATTTGCGGAAAACCGGACAATTGGTAGATATTCGCTTACGATTGTGTCCGCCGATGAAGGAGGGGAAAATATGGCTGGGGGACGCCGAGGCCGGCCCTATCAGGTGCCGGAGGACCACACGTCGCTGCAGTCGGCAACGATCGACGTCGACGCGCGTGTGGGCTGGATGTTGGTGATGTCACGCCTGCACAATCCGGGTCGTGACCTCTCACTGGGGGACGAGTTCAACAACGCGCTCGCGGAGGTGGGGCTTCAGGCCGACCGCAGCGCGCTCAGCAGGTGGGAGTCGGGAAAGGTCACGCCGCGGTACGCCGTCCTGGCGGCCTACGAGCAGGCGCTCGGCCTGCGCTCGGGTCAGCTCACCAGCGTCGTCAACGCCCTTCGCCGGAACTTCTCCGAGCGCCCCAACCGGGTGTGGGCACCGGTGTTGGACCCCCGTACCGACCGGTTCCACACCAGGCTGGACAGCCTGGTGGACACCATCTTGGACGGTGCGGCCACCGGCGGAGTCTGGTCGTCCTTCGGCCACCACCTCGCCGCCACCCAGTCCATGTACATGCCGGCGGAGATGTGGCAGCGGCTCAGCCGGGCCCTCATCGACGAGACCTCGCGCAGCGTCGGCATCGCCTACCTGGAGCGCTTCGAGGCGCTGCGGATGATGCTGGGTCACTCGCGTGGCGCGCGTCCGCTGTTGCGCGCCACCGCCGAGTACCTGCAAGACCCTGCCGTGCAAATCATCAATGACCCCGTGGGTGTCCTGGAGATCTCTGACCTGCCCGAGGCAGGGGAACTGTTGCTGGAGATGTTCACCTCCACCAAGTCCCAACAGGTCGCCGATGCGTGTGTGTGGGCGATCGCCTACAAGGTGGAGATGGGGCACTACTCCAGTACCGAGTTGGACCAGGTCGAGACGTTCCTCCAGGAGAAGCTCAAGCGGGGCTCCGGTGCGATCGACGGCTTTGAGGAGCTGTTGGTGGCCATGCCGGACTCGGCACGGTCCCGCCTGCTGGGATCCACCGGTGAGCAGGCGCTGCAGCGGATCTCCAATGCCGCAGAGCATGGGGAGGCGATCCGGCCGGACAACGCGCGGCGGATCTCCCAGCGGATCGCGGACCAACTGCGCGCCACCTTGCGGCACGCCAACCTCTATGACGAGGACCAGCTGACGCCACGCATCATCCGGGAGGCCTTGTTCGCCTTCCGTACCGACATCCGGCACTACGCCTGCCTCACGCTGCTCGGGAGTCCGTTCCGGGCACCGCTCGCCCGCATCCTTGTCGAGGAAATCACCGCTGCCGGCTGGGACGACCCGTTGACTCCGCGCCTGGTGCGGGTGCTTCGCTACCTCGCCAGCGGGGAACAGGAGGAGACGCTGTTGGGATGGCTCAACGACGCTCCTCCGGAGATCGGCCAGGACATGGCGTTGGCGGTGGGCCACCTTCCCCAGAGCCGCCGTGATCTCGGCGTCCTCGCCAAGCGGTTGGGTGACGGCACCGTGGGATTCGACCGCGCACTGCTGTACGGGTTGGGGATGCGACAGGACGCTCTGCTGGGCAAGCTGTCCCGGGACAAGAAGCGGCCCGCGCGAGTCCGGGCAGCCGCGGACTGGTGGCAACGGACCGGCGGCGCCGTACAAGACTGACCGACGCCGGCTCCCGCCTCAGCCCTCCTCGCGGCTGTACGCCGTGCCGAGCGCGGCGGGCATCCCCAGGCGCCGTTTCGCCCATCCGGTGGACATCGCGACCAGCGCCAGGACGGTGACGACGTACGGGATCGCGGAGAAGAACTCCGAGGGAAGCGTGACCCCGTGCGCCTGAAGGTCAAAGCCCAGCCCGGACAGCAGACCGAACAGGTAGGCACCGATCACCAGGTACCCCGGCCGCCAGAACGAGAAGATCACCAACGCGATCGCGATCCACCCGGCCCCGGCGGTGAGGCCGTTCGTCCAGTTGTTGGCCAGCGCCAGCGTGAAGTACGAGCCGCCGATCCCGGCCAGCGCCCCGCCGACGACGGTGTGCACGTAGCGGTAGCCGCTCACCGACACCCCCATCGCATCCGCCGCTGACGGCGCCTCCCCGACCGAGCGCAGATGCAGGCCCGGACGCGTCCGGTACAGGTACCACGCGACCACGATCACCACCAGCCAGGAGAAGTACACCAACGCGTCCTGGTTGAACAGGATCGGCCCGACCACCGGCAGGTCTCCGAGACCGGCCACGTTCAACGCCGTCACGTGGTGCTTGCCGGCGTGGCCCCCGAGGTGCCAGACGGTTCCCAGGTACGACGACAAGCCGGCCGCCCCCGCGAAGATGGTCAGCGCGAGCCCCGACACGATCTGGTTCGCGCGCAACGTGATCGACAGGAAGGCGTGCACCAGCGCCATGACCGCCCCCGCGATCGCCGAAGCGACCACCGCCACGACGAGCACCAGCCACCCCGGACCGCTCATCCGCTCCACGGTCCAGAACGCGGTGACCGCGCCCATCAGCATCATTCCCTCGACGCCGAGGTTGAGGATGCCCGAGCGCTCGGCGAGGAGCTCACCGAGCCCCGCCAGCAACAGGGGGGTTCCGTAGATGATCGCCGACAGCACCAGCGTCATCGCCAGGGACGTGTTCACGGGGTCGCCCCCTCACCGTGCGACGTCAGCACCGACGAGACCTCCGTGTCCGCTGACTCGTCCGCGCCGTCGCCGGCGCTCCTGCCGCTGGTACGCCGACGGGTGAGCCGGTACCGGGTCAGCACCTCACCGGCGAGGACGGAGAACAAGATGATGCCCTCCATCGCGCCGACGAGGCCGGCGGGGAAGTCCGGGCCCTGCAGGGCGAACCCGGCGTTGGTCAGCGCCCCGATCAAGAACGCCACGATCACCGTGGCCAGCGGGTTGTACCGGGCCAGCGCGGCCACCACGATCCCGGTGTAGCCGTAGCTGGCCTGTTGGAGACCTCGTGGGTCCAGGACGTGGCCGAAGTCGCCGATCTGGCTCGCCCCACCGAGCCCGGCGAACCCGCCGGAGGCCAGCATCACCACCGCCACGGTCCGCTTGGTCCGCATTCCGGCGTACCGGGCGACGGTGGGAGACTCGCCGATCACCTTCATCTCGAACCCCAGCCGCGACACCTTGACCACCGCCCACAGCAGGATCGCCACTCCGATCCCGACGAGGAAGCCCATCGGCACCACGAACCCGGCAACGGTCAATCCGGGCCACGATGCCGAGGACTCCAGGGTCTTCCCGGTCGGGAACACCTTCGCCGACTGCGAGGTCATGTCCCGCCAGTACGACGTGCTGTCATAGATCAGGTAGTACATCACCAGGCCGGCGACGTAGTTCAGCATCAGCGACGTGAGGATCTCGTTGGTCCGCAGGTAGGCGCGGAGCAGTCCGGGGATGGCCGCCCAGATCGCTCCCGCCACGATGCCGCCGATGACCATGCCGAGAAGGATGACCGCCGCCGGCATGCCGGTCAGGGCCAGGCCGACGCCGGAGGCGCCGACCGCACCCATGTACAGCTGGCCCTCACCCCCGATGTTCCAGACCTTGATCCGGAACGCCACCGCGGCGCAGAGACCGGTGAACAGCAGCGGGGTGGCGTAGACGAACGTCGACGACAGCGCCCCGGAGGAGACGAAGGCGGCCTGGTAGATCTGGTGGTAGGTCCTCAGCGGGTTGTGGCCGGAGGCAAGCAGGACGATCGCGGTGATGATCGCGGCGACCACCAACGACAACACCGGAATCACGTAGGGCAGCCACGCCGGAACCGACAGTCGCCGCTCAACCCTGAGCACCGGCACCCCCCGCCATCTCGATGCCGAGCCGCTCGACGTCGACGTCGGCGGCATCCACGACCGACACCACGCGCCCTTCGTACATGACCGCGATCCGGTCTGCCATCTCCAGCAGCTCGTCGAGGTCCTCACTGATCAGCAGTACGCCGACACCGCGACCGGCGCTGTCCAGCAGGATCCGGCGGACGGCGTCGATGGCGCCCACGTCAAGGCCGTGGGTCGGGGACTGGGCAACCAGCACCGCAGGGTCGCCGTCGAGCTCCCGGGCGAGCACCACCTTCTGCACGTTGCCCCCGGAGAGCTGGCGGACCAGGGTTCGTGCGTGCGGCGCCCGGACGTCGTACTGGCTCATCAGGTCATCGGCGCGGGTGAGGACCGCGCGGGAACTGAGCAGCGGCCCCCGGCTGAACGGGCGTCGCCGGTAGGCCTTCAGCGCGCAGTTGTCGGCGATCGACAGCGCCGGCGCGGCCCCGGTGGCCATCCTGTCCTCGGGGATGAACGCGACACCGGCCCGGATGGCGGCGCGTGGGTCCGGGCGCAGCGGTCGCCCCTGCACCTGCACCTCTCCGCGGGACGTGGGCCGGAGCCCGGCCACGACCTCGGCGAGCTCACGCTGACCGTTCCCTGCGACACCGGCGATGCCCAGCACCTCCCCGGCATGCAGGTCCAGCGAGACATCGTGGAGCAGTTCCTCGTCCCGGTCGCCGGGAGCGCTGACGTGAGCCAGCCGGAGGACGACGGCGTGCTCCGCGGTGGCGGAGTCCGGCGTACGTGCGGGGAGCTCGATGTCACGGCCCACCATCATGCGCGCCAGTTCCCTCGGGGAGGTCTGCGTCTTCTCCACGGTCCCGACCGTGCGCCCGCGCCGCAACACCGTGACCCGGTCGGCGATCTGCATCACCTCGGGGAGCTTGTGGGAGACGAACACCACCGTCCCGCCGTCCCCGGTCAACTGGTGGATGCTGGCGAACAGGTCGTCAACCTCACGGGGGGCAAGGACCGCGGTCGGTTCGTCCAGCAGCAGGATCCGGGCACGGCGATACAGCGCCTTGAGGATCTCCACCCGCTGCTGCTCCCCCAACGACAACTGCCAGATCATCGCCCTCGGGTTCACCCGCACCCGATAGCGCTCGGCGACCTGCGCCACCTCTTCCTCCACCGCGCGCGGATGGAACCGGAGCCGTGACCTGTCCGACCACCCGAGAACCACGTTCTCGGCAACGGACATCGACGGGACCAGCCGGAAGTTCTGATGCACCATGCCGATACCGAGGGCATGAGCGTCCTTCGGGGAACGGAGTCGGACCGGCCGTCCGCGGACGCTCAGCTCCCCGGCATCGGGGCGGAAGATGCCGGTCAGGATCCCGCACAGCGTGCTCTTCCCGGCACCGTTCTCACCGAGCAGTGCGTGGACCTCACCCTCGGCGGCGGCGAAGGAGACATCGGCGTTGGCGACGACCCCGGGAAACACCTTCGTGATCCCGGTAGCGCGAAGCGTCGTACCGACCACCGGGGCTCGGTCAGCTGCTCGGGAGGCTGCCGATGACACCCTTGACGAACCAGTTCAACTCGTACTTGTCCTTGACCGTCAGTGTCTTTCCCTTGGGGACCTTGGTCTGCCCGTTCTGACCGGTGATCGGCCCGCTGAAGGGGTCGAACGTGCCCGCGATGATCTCCTTCTTGCGCTTGTTGATCGCCTGCTGGGCCTTGGCGCTGACCGACTCCCCGAACGGCGCCATCCGCACGAACTGGTCCTTCAGGCCGCCGTAGTAGAAGTGGCTGCGCCACTTGCAGTCCATCGCCGCCTGCACTTCGTGGATGTAGTAGGCGCCCCAGTGGTACGTCGTGGCGGTCTGCCACTGTTTCGGCGCGAACCGCAGCTGGTTCGAGTCATAGCCGATCCAGGGCAGGTTGTGCGACTTCGCCACCTGGCCGGTGGTGGGGCTGTCCTGGCCGTCAGCGAGGACGTCGACGCCGGCGGACACGAGGCTCTGCGCGGCCTGCCGCTCCTTCGCCGGGTCGAACCAGGTGTTGGTCCACACCACCCGCACCGTGGCTCCCGGGTGTGCATACCGGGCGCCCATCGTGAACGCGTCCACCTCACGCACGACCTCGGGGATCGGGAACGGGGCGACGAACCCGATCTTCCCGCTCTTGCTGGCGTATCCGGCCGCCATGCCACCGAGGTAGTCGCCGTTCTCGCCTGCGCCGTAGTACTCGGCCATGTTCGGCAGCATCTTGGTGCCGGTGGACATCTCGAACAACACGTTCGGATGGGCCTTGGCCGCGGCGTAGGTCGCCGGCTGGAAACCGAACGAGGTCGAGAAGATGATGTCGGCGCCCTGGTTGATGAGCTGGTTGATGACCTGGGCGGTCTGCGGGCCCTCGGGCACGTTCTGCTTGAACAGCGTCTTGACCTTGTCGCCGAAGTGCTGGGCGACTGCCTTGCGCCCCTCGTTGTGGGCGTGGGTCCACCCGGCGTCGCTGGGGGAGCCGACGTAGATCCAGGCTGCGGTCAACGGGTGGGACGAGGAGTACTGGCCGGCGCTGCAGCTGGTTTGCGGTGCCTGGCTGGGAGCGGTGTAGCCGGTGCCCTTGGTGAACACGTTCACCTTGGTGGCCAGTTTCGCGGCCTGGCCGGCCGACGCGGAGGCCCCCGGGCCCGAGGAGCCGGACGCCGCCGCTGGGCTCTGGCTCCCAGCAGAGGCTCCGCCCGACGTACCCGCGGCACCGCTCGACGTTCCCCCGGAACCACAAGCGGCCGCGAGCAGGGCGATCGCACCGAGACTGGCGACCAGACCTTTATGCATATGTGCACCCTCTGTTCATCGTGACGAGGAAGGCGCTACCCCCGCCGATCCGCGGCCGGGCGGTCGCCGTACCCGCTCCATACCCAACCGCTTGATGAAATCGGCATACCGCTTCTCGGAAGGAATAGTGTTGGCCTCAACATAGCGAAGGGTGCTGGGTGATGGCAACGGGTGTCCGGGCGGGGCGGAGCCGACGATGGATCCTTGGCATGGGACAGACTTGGGGGAGGGAGGTGTGATGGAGTTCGTCAGCCCGGACACGCTGGACGCGGCGTTGCAGGTGAAGTGCGAGGATCCGGATGCGGTTCCGATCATCGGCGGCACGGATGTGATGGTCGAGCTCAACTTCGACCGGCGCCGGCCCGGGACGTTGTTGGACCTGACCCGGGTCGCGGAGCTGCGGCAGTGGGACACCGTCGACGGTCACGTGCGGCTGGGTGCGGGGGTGACGTATACGCGGGTGATCGAGGAGCTGGGTACGTCGTTGCCCGGCCTGGCGATGGCGTCGCGGACGGTGGGGTCGCCGCAGATCCGGAACCGCGGCACGGTGGGGGGCAACCTGGGTGCAGCGTCGCCGGCCGGTGACTCCCATCCGCCGCTGCTGGCGTGCGGGGCCGAGGTGGAGCTGTGCTCGGTGCGCGGCACGCGGCGGATCCCGGCCGCGGACTTCTATGTGGGAGTGAAGCAGCACGCGGCGGAGCCGGATGAGCTGGTGACGGCGGTGTGGGTGCCGGTGGCGGACGGGCCGCAGCAGTTCTGCAAGATCGGCACCCGGAACGCGATGGTGATCGCGGTCTGCGCGTTCGCCGTGGCGCTGCATCCGCGGTCTCGCAGTGTCGGCACCGGCCTCGGTTCGGCCGCGCCGACTCCGCGTTCGGCACCCCGGGCGGAGGCGTTCCTCGCGGACGCGTTGGGCGAGGCGGGACTGTGGGAGTCCCGGGCGTCGCTGCCGGAGCCGGTGGTGGCGGAGTTCGCCGACCGGGTGGCCGCTGCTGCCGCGCCGATCGACGACGTGCGCGGGAGTGCGCCGTACCGGCAGCACTCGCTCACGGTGATGGCCCGCCGGGCCCTGGGGTGGGCGTGGACGGAGTACACGCAGACGGTGAGGAGCTAGGCGATGCGTATCCGGTTGACGGTGAACGGCAAGGAGCACACCGCCGACGACGTGTGGGAGGGGGAGAGCCTGCTGTACGTGCTGCGGGAGCGGCTGGGCCTCCCGGGGTCGAAGAACGCCTGTGAGCAGGGGGAGTGTGGCTCGTGCACGGTCTACCTCGACGGCGTGGCGTGCTGTGCGTGTCTGGTCGCGGCGGGCCAGGCTCACGGCCGTGACGTCGGTACGGTGGAGGGGCTCGCGGACGGGGAGACCCTGCACCCGGTGCAGGAGGCGTTCGTCGAGGCGGGGGCGGTGCAGTGCGGGTTCTGCACCCCTGGGTTGTTGGTGGCCACCCACGACCTGTTGACGCGCATCCCTCACCCGACGGATGCGCAGATCCGCGAGTCGCTGGCCGGGAACCTGTGCCGATGCACCGGGTATGAAGCCATCATGGACGCCGTACGCAGCGCCGAGGAGCGGATGAACCCCAGCGGGGACGCGGCATGAGAAGGACCGTCCTGGACGGCTGTGCCGTGGTCACGATGGATCCGGAGCGGCACGAGTACGCCGAGGGTCATGTTGTCATCGACGGTGAGCGAATCGCTGCGGTGGCGAGCGGCCGGGCGCCCCGTGATCTCCCCGATGCCGAGTACGTCGACGCGGCCGGCTGCCTGGCCACACCGGGACTGGTGAACACCCACCACCACCTGTACCAGTGGGTGACCCGGGGCATGGCCGCCGACGCCCCGCTGTTCGAGTGGCTGACCACGCTGTACCCGGTGTGGTCCCGCCTGGACGAGGACATCGTCCATGCCGCCGCGACCGGTGCGCTGGCGTGGCTGGCCCGCACCGGATGCACGACGTCGATGGACCACCACTACGTCTTCCCCTCCGGCTGCGGGGACCTGCTCGGCGCCACGATCACGGCGGCGCGGTCCGTCGGGCTGCGGTTCCTGCCGACCCGTGGCTCGATGGACCTCGGAGAAAGCGACGGCGGCCTCCCACCGGATGCGGTGGTGGAGGACCTCGACACGATCCTGGCCGCCAGCGTGGCAGCCGTCGACCGGTACCACGACCCGTCGCCGGACTCGATGGTGCGGATCGGGTTGGCCCCCTGCTCGCCGTTCTCGGTGACCGGTGACCTGCTGACCGCATCCGCGGACCTGGCTCGCGACAAGGGCGTCCGACTGCACACGCACCTGGCGGAGACCGCCGATGAGGATGCGTTCTGCCGGGAGCGGTTCGGACGCAGTCCCACGGAGTACCTCGGCTCGCTCGGGTGGCTGGAGCCGGACGTGTGGTTCGCGCACGGGATCCACCTCGACGACGACGCGGTGAAGGCGGTGGCCGACGCCGGTGCCGGTATCGCGCACTGCCCGTCCTCGAATGCCCGGCTCGGTGCGGGCATCTGTCGCACGCGGGAGCTGCGGGAGGCCGGCGTACCGGTGGGGCTGGGAGTGGACGGGGCGGCGTCGAACGAAGCGGCCTCGATGGTAGAGGAGGTGCGGCACGCGGTGCTGTTCGCCCGCGCCCGCGGCGGCCCGGAGGCGCTGTCGGTGCGAGACGCGCTGGAGATGGCCACGATCGGCGGCGCCCGGCTGCTCGGCTGGGCGGACCGCATCGGGTCACTGGAAGCCGGGAAGGCCGCCGACATTGCACTGTGGCGGTTGGACGGCCCGGCGCAGGCAGGCATCGTCGACCCGGTGGCCGCTCTCGTGCTCGGCGCGCCGCCTCCCCTGCGGCTGTTGATGGTGGCGGGACACGCCGTGGTGGAGCATGACCGGCTGGCCACGCTCGACGAGGATGTCGTGGCCGGCGAGGTCACCGCGGCCACGGGTCGGTTGCTGGAGAAAGCAGGAGCGAGATCATGACCGGAGCCAGGGCAGCGGCCACGGGGACGCCGACGCGTACCCCGACCGGAGCGCCGACGGGGCTGCGACACCCGACCGCGGGCGGGGTGGGGGAGTCCCCGACCCGCCCGGACGGCACGTTGAAGGTGACCGGGGAGTTCGCCTACGGCAGTGACCTGTGGTCCGACGACATGCTGTGGGGGGTGATCCTGCGCAGCCCGCACCCCTATGCGCGGATCCGGTCGATCGACATCGGCCCGGCGCTGGCCACCGGCGGGGTGTACGCCGTACTGACCCATGACGACGTACCCGGCGAGAACGCCTACGGCCTGGAGCACGCCGACCAGCCGGTGCTGGCCGAGGACGTGGTGCGGTTCCAGGGCGACCCGGTCGCACTGGTCGCCGCAGACCACCCGGAGATCGCGCGGCAGGCGGCGAAGAAGATCGTGGTCGACTACGAGGTGCTGGCGCCGGTCACCGACGCGAAGGTCGCGGTCGGGCACGCGCCGTGGGTGCCCGACCCGGACCTGGTCGACACCGGGGTGGACGGGAAGGTGCCGGAGATCCACGCCGGCGGCAACCTGGTGCGGCATCTGCGGATCCGGCACGGGGACCCCGACGCGACCGCGGAGGTCGTGGTCACCGGCGACTACGAGGTCGGGATGCAGGACCAGGCGTTCCTCGGGCCCGAGTCCGGGCTCGCCGTCCCCGCCGAGGACGGCGGTGTCGACCTCTACGTCGCGACCCAGTGGCTGCACGTGGACCAGCGCCAGATCTGCGCGGCGCTGGGGTTGCCGCAGGAGTTGGTGCGGCTGACCCTGGCCGGCGTGGGTGGCGCGTTCGGCGGGCGGGAAGACCTGTCGATGCACATCCACGCCTGCCTGCTGGCGCTGCACACCGGCAAGCCGGTCAAGATGTCCTACAACCGGCAGGAGTCGTTCTACGGCCACGTGCACCGGCACCCGGCGCAGCTGCACTACGAGTACGGCGCGAACCGGGACGGGCGGCTGGTGTACGCCAAGGCGCAGATGTACCTCGACGGCGGCGCCTACGCCTCCTCCACCCCGGCGGTCATCGGCAACGCCGGAACCATGGGGGTCGGTCCGTACGAGATCCCCAACGTGATGATCGACGCCTACGGCACCTACACCAACAACCCACCGTGCGGGGCGATGCGCGGGTTCGGGTCGGTACAGACCGCGTACGCCCACGAGGCGCAGATGGACAAGCTCGCCGCCGCGCTGGGGATGGACCCGGTGCAGGTGCGGGTGCTGAACGCCTTGCACCAGGGGTCGACGTTGCCGACCGGGCAGGTCATCGACAGCCCCGCGGTCGCGGCGGAGCTGATCCAGCGGGTGGCGGAGAAGCCGCTGCCGCCCCCGGTCCACGGCGGCGAGCTGGACCTGCGGGCGATGCCGGGCGGAGTGTCGAACACCACCCACGGGGAAGGGGTACGCCGCGGCGTCGGCTACGCGGTGGCGTACAAGAACGTCTGCTACTCCGAGGGGATGGACGACTACTCCACCGCGCGGGTCCGGCTCCAGGCGGTAGCGGGAGAGCCGGTGGTGACCGTGCACACCGCCGGCGCGGAGGTCGGCCAGGGGCTGGTCACCATCCAGCAGCAGATCGCCCGCACCGA
The DNA here is from genome assembly GCA_964385195.1 of uncultured Nocardioidaceae bacterium. Taxonomy (GTDB): domain Bacteria; phylum Actinomycetota; class Actinomycetes; order Propionibacteriales; family Nocardioidaceae; genus CAYLOC01. The sequence continues at coordinate 11,349 of CAYLOC010000021.1, read as the reverse complement.
GCTCGGCGTCGACAACGTCGTCGTCCACCCCGCCGACACCGGCGTCGGCTCCTCCGGCTCCTCTTCGGCGTCGCGGCAGACCTACGTCACCGGCGGCGCTGTCCACCTGGTCTCGACCAAGGTGCGCGAACGCGTGCTCGCCAAGGCCGCACGCACTCTCGGCCAGCCCGCCGCGGCGCTGCGGCTGGACGGCGGCAAGGTCGTCTCCGACGACGACGGCCGGGTGCTCGCGACGCTCGTCGAGGTCCTCGGCGACGACGTGATCGAGGAGACCGACGAGTACCACCATCGGCGTACCCAGGCCCTGGATGAGAACGGGCAGGGGTTCGCCCACGTGCAGTTCGCGTTCGCCGCCCACCGCGCCGTGGTCGACGTCGACACCGAGCTCGGGCTGGTCAAGGTCGTCGACCTCGCCTGTGCCCAGGACGTCGGCAAGGCGATGAACCCCCAGGCCGTGCTCGGCCAGATCCAAGGCGCCACCGCGCAGGGCATGGGGCTGGCGGTGATGGAGGAGATCCAGATCGACCACGGCCACATCGCGAACCCGTCCTTCACCGACTACCTGATCCCGACCATCCTCGACACCCCGCCGATGGACATCGACGTACTGGAGTATCCGGACCCGAACGCGCCGTACGGCCTGCGCGGCGCGGGCGAACCGTCCACGATCTCCTCCGGCCCCGCCGTCGCCGCCGCGATCCGCGCCGCCACCGGCCGCGACCTCCCCCGCGTCCCGATCCGGCCCGACCACATCGCCCTCCCATGACCGAACACCTCCGCGCCACCGTTTTGGGGCGGAATCCGGCCGGATTCGGTGGGACAGCGGTGTCTGGATGGCGGGAGGGGGTGGCGCGGTGAGCGAGTACGACCTGGTGGTCCGGGGTCGCTGTGTGTACGGCGATGAGGTCCGCGACGCTGCCGTGGCGGTCCGGGACGGTCGCATCGCCGCGATCGCCGAGCGTCCCGCGGACCTGCAGGCGGTGGAGGAGCTGCACCTGGCCGACGACGAGGTGCTGCTGCCCGGGCTGGTGGACACCCACGTCCACGTCAACGAGCCGGGGCGCACCGAGTGGGAGGGATTCGCGACCGCGACCCGCGCGGCCGCCGCGGGCGGGATCACCACGATCATCGACATGCCGCTGAACTGCCTCCCGCCCACCACCGACCCCGACGCGCTGGCCGTGAAGCGGACCGCAGCAGCGGGGCAGTGTCACGTCGACGTCGGGTTCTGGGGCGGTGCTGTCCCCGGCAGCCTCGGGCACCTAGGGGCCCTGCACGAACAGGGCGTCTTCGGGGTGAAGTGCTTCCTGCTCGACAGTGGTGTCCCGGAGTTCCCGCCGTTGGAAGGGGATCGGCTTGACCGGGCGATGGCGGAGGTGGCCGACTACGGCGGGCTGCTGATCGCACACTGCGAGGACCCCTCGGTCGTCGCGGCGGCCCCGGCAGCGCACGGCACGGCGTACGCCGACTTCCTGGCCTCCCGACCACCGGAGGCGGAGGACCGGGCCATCGAGACCCTGCTGTCCGCGGCCGCTCGGCACCGAACCCGGGTACACGTGGTTCACCTGTCCAGTGCTGCCTCTGTGGGGAGGATCCGCGAGGCACGCGCCGACGGCGTCCCCGTCACCACCGAGACGTGCCCCCACTACCTCACCCTTGCCGCTGCGGAGGTCCCCGACGGACACCCCGAGTTCAAGTGCTGCCCCCCGGTGCGGGACGCGGCGAACCGGGACAGCCTGTGGGAGGCGCTCGCGGCGGGCGACATCGACGCCGTCGTCTCCGACCACTCCCCGTGTCCCCCGGCTTTGAAGTGCCTGGACACGGGTGACTTCGGTGACGCGTGGGGCGGCATCGCCTCCCTGCAGCTCGGGTTGCCGCTGGTGCTGACCGAGGCCCGGAACCGCGGCCACACCCTGACAGACGTGGTTCGGTGGATGGGCAGGGGGCCGGCCGCCGTCATCGGCCTGGACGGCAAGGGCGGCCTCGCGGTCGGCAACGACGCCGACCTCGTCGTGTTCGCCCCCGACGAGACATGGACCGTCGACCCGGACCGGCTGCAGCACCGCCACTCCCTGACGCCTTATGCCGGCCGCGAGCTCACCGGCGTCGTCCGCCGCACCTACCTCCGCGGCACCCTCGTCCACCAGGACGTCCCCGTCGGTCCGGCCCGGGGCCGGTTCCTCAGGCTAGGAGAGTCCCGATGACCACCGAGTTCACCCGCTGGCCGGACCTCGCCTCCCGGGCGCTGGCCGGGAGCGTCGTTGCGGCCAACGACGAGTCCTTCGCCGCGCGGGAGAACCTGATCTCCCCGCAGAAAGCAGTGTTCTCCGCCGAGGCGTTCGGTCACAAGGGCAAGGTGTACGACGGGTGGGAGACCCGCCGGCGCCGCGAACCCGGCCACGACTGGGCGATCGTGCGGCTCGGCGTCCCCGGTGTGGTCCACGGCGTCGTGGTCGATACCGCGTGGTTCACCGGCAACTACCCGCCAGAGGTGTCGGTGGAGGCCGCCTCGGTCACCGGATACCCCGGCGTCGACGAGCTGAGGAAGGCCGAGTGGGTGTCCCTCGTCGGGAAGTCGGCGGTGGCCGGCGACAGCGAGAACCCGTTCTCGGTCACCGACGACCGCCGGTGGACCCACGTGCGGCTCTCGATCTATCCGGACGGGGGAGTGGCGCGGTTCCGGGTGCATGGCCAACCCCGGCCGGACCCGAGGTTGCTGACCGGCACCATCGACCTGGCCGCCCTGGAGAACGGCGGGCTCCTTGCCGGCTGCTCCGATGCGTTCTACTCCTCCCCGCAGAACCTCATCATGCCCGGCCGGGCCAGGATCATGGGCGATGGTTGGGAGAACGCCCGCCGCCGCGACGACGGCAACGACTGGGCGCTGTTCCGGCTCGCCGGCCCGGGGACGGTACGCCGGGTGGAGGTCGACACGTCGTACTTCCTCGGTAATGCGCCCGGGCAGGTCCGGGTGTCCGCGTGTCTGGACGACAGCGGTGCGGTCGTGCCGCGTGCGGACGCCGAGTGGTTCGACCTGGTGCCGCGGATGCCGGTCCAGCCCGATACGCGTCACCAGTTACCGGTTGCCGAAGACCGGCCGGTCAGCCATGCCCGGCTCGACGTCTACCCCGACGGCGGTCTCGCCCGGCTTCGCCTCTGGGGCGAGCTGGTCACGCCCCCACCCCCGGGTCGGGAACCACGGTGAGTCGACGCTCGTCAGGCGTCGGGTCCGGGCTGCGCTGCGCCATCGCGGAGGTCGCTCGCGAGGGCCTGGGCCGCCGCGGTCATCTCAGGGATCGCGCGCTGACGCAGGTCCTCGTCCATCCGGGTGGCGGGTCCGGAGATGGACAGCGCTAGTGGGGTCGGTGCGTCGGGAACCGGTACGGCGAGGCATCGGACGCCGACCTCCTGCTCACCGTCGTCGACGGCGTACCCCCGTTCGCGCACCCCCTTCAACTGGTGCAGCAGCACGGTGGGGTCGGTGATGGTGTACTCAGTCTCTGCGGGCATGTCGATCCGGGAGACCATCGCCTCGGCCGCGTCGGGCTCCAGGTGTGCCAGCAGCACCTTGCCGACCCCGGTGCAGTGGGGGGAGACGCGGCGCCCCACCTCGGTGAACATCCGCATGGAGTGCCGACCGGGGGCCTGGGCGACGTACACGACCGCGTCGCCGTCGAGTCGGGCGAGGTTGGCGGTCTCGCCGATCTCCTCGACCAACCGGGCCAGGTGCGGCCGGGCGAACGTGTGCAGCATCTGGGCCGAACTTTCGCCGAGCCGGATCAACCGTGGGCTCAGGGAGTACCGCCGGGACGCGTCCTGGTGGAGGTAGCCCAGGTCGACCAGGGTGCGTACCTGCCGGTGGATCGTGGCCAGCGGCAGGTCGCAGGCGGTCGCGAGCTGGGACAGCCCCAGGACCCCGCCGGCCTCGGCGATCGTCTCCAGCACGAGGAAGGCGCGGCCGATGGACTGGATGCCGCCCGTCCTTGTCTCGACGGGCGCGGTGCCGCCTCTCGTCACGGTTCCTCCGTATCGGTCCGGACGCCGACGCTTCGGTTGACTTCCGTCTTCAGGAAGATAGTATCCGTACACAGAAATACTAGCAGGCGGAAGGCGGTGGGTCGATGTCCTCGACGAGTCCCGGCTACTCGATCACGGTCCGGGTCGAGGCGGCTCCGTCGACCTCGGTCACCGCGGATCTGTCTGCTGCGGTGGGGTCCGCGGGCGGTCGGTTGACCGCGCTGGACGTGGTGGAGTCGCGGCCGGACCGGATCGTGGTGGATGTCAGCTGTGATGCGGTCGATGATGGGCACGCGCAGCGGATCACCGACGCGTTGGGCGCGGTGCCGACGGTGTCGGTGCGCAAGGTCAGCGACCGGACGTTCTTGTTGCACCTGGGTGGGAAGCTCCAGGTGCTGCCGAAGGTTCCGTTGAAGCACCGCGATGACCTCTCTCGTGCCTATACCCCGGGGGTGGCGCGGGTGTGTCGGGCGATCGCGGAGCGCCCCGAGGATGCGCGGCGGTTGACCATCAAACGCAACACGGTGGCGGTGGTGACGGACGGGTCGGCGGTGCTCGGGTTGGGCAATATCGGCGCGGCTGCGGCGTTGCCGGTGATGGAGGGCAAGGCGGCGCTGTTCAAGCAGTTCGCCGACGTCGACGCCTGGCCGGTGTGTCTGGACACCCAGGACGTGGACGAGATCGTGCGTACCGTGACCGCGATCGCGCCGTCGTACGGCGGTATCAACCTTGAGGACATCGCCGCGCCACGGTGTTTCGAGGTGGAGGACCGGCTCCGGGCGGAGCTGGACATCCCGGTGTTCCACGATGACCAGCACGGGACCGCGATCGTGGTGCTGGCGGCGTTGACGAACGCGTTGCGGGTGGTGGGGAAGTCGTTGCAGCAGGTGCGGGTGGCGGTCAGCGGCGTCGGCGCCGCCGGGCATGCGGTGATCCGGTTGCTGACCGCGCAGGGTGCCAGCGACATCGTGGCGTGTGACCGGAACGGTGTGGTGTCCGCGGCGTCGGCGCAGCGTGATGAGTTCCGCCGCTGGATCTATGACCACACCAACCCCCGCGGGGTGACCGGCTCGTTGGCCGACGCCGTGGCCGGTGCTGACGTGTTCATCGGCGTCTCCGCTCCGGACCTGCTCACCGGCGCGGAGATCAAGGCCATGGCCACAGATGCCGTGGTGTTCGCGTTGGCGAACCCGGACCCAGAGGTCGATCCGGTCGAGGCCGCCCGGCACGCCGCGGTGGTGGCCACCGGCCGCTCGGACTACCCCAACCAGATCAACAACGTGCTGGCCTTCCCCGGGTTCTTCCGCGGCATGCTCGACGCTGGTGCCTCGGACATCACCGAGGGCGCGATGCTTGCTGCGGCGCGGGCGATCGCCGACGCGGTCGCCGCCGAAGAGCTGAACCCCGCCTACATCGTCCCCTCGGTGTTCGACCCCGCGGTGGCACCGGCCGTTGCCAGTGCCGTGACCGCCGCAGCCCGTCCCAGCGACTGAGAGGAACCCATGCCTGACGTCACCATCTCCGCTCCCTACGACGTGGAGCGGTCTGCAGAGATCCTGACCCCCGACGCGTTGGCGTTCCTGGCCGAGCTCCATGAGCGGTTCGCTGCCAGAAGGAATGAGCTGCTCGAGCTGCGGCGGCAGCACCGCGCCGAGGTCGCCCGTACCCACCGCCTGGACTTCCTGCCGGAGACCAAGGACGTCCGGGAGGCTGACTGGTCGGTGGCCACGGCACCCCCGGACCTGGTGGACCGGCGGGTGGAGATGACCGGGCCGACGGACGCGAAGATGACGATCAACGCGTTGAACTCCGGTGCCCGGGTGTGGCTGGCGGACCTGGAGGACGCCAACACCCCGCACTGGCGCAACGTGATCGGTGGCCAGGTCAACCTCCACGACGCGGTACGGCGGACGATCTCGTTCACCAGTCCCGAGGGCAAGGCGTACACGCTACGCACCGACCAGCGGCTCGCGACGATCGTGATGCGGCCGCGCGGATGGCATTTCGACGAGCCGCACCTGCGGGTGGACGGGAGCCCGATGGTGGGAGCCTTGGTCGACTTCGGGCTGTACTTCTACCACAACGCTGCGGAGCTGCTCTCCCGCGACAGTGGCCCGTACTTCTACCTGCCGAAGATGGAGAGCCACCTGGAGGCGCGGCTGTGGGACGAGGTGTTCTCCTACGCAGAGCAGCGCTGCGACGTACCGCACGGCTCGGTCCGGGCGACGGTGCTGATCGAGACGATCCCTGCAGCGTTTTGCATGGAGGAGATCCTCTACGAGCTGCGCGAGCACGCATCGGGACTGAACGCGGGCCGGTGGGACTACCAGTTCAGCCTGATCAAGTACTTCCGCGACTCCGGTGCGGACTTCGTCCTGCCCGACCGCAACAGCGTCACGATGACAGCCCCGTTCATGCGTGCCTACACCGAGCTGCTGGTGCGCACGTGTCACAAGCGCGGGGCGTTCGCGATCGGCGGTATGGCCGCGTTCATCCCCAGCCGGCGCGATGCACAGGTCAACGAGGTTGCCTTCGCCAAGGTCCGCGAGGACAAGGAACGCGAGGCCGGCGATGGTTTCGACGGGTCCTGGGTCGCACACCCGGACCTGGTGCCGTTGTGCGCGGAGGTGTTCGACTCCGTCCTCGGGGACAAGCCGAACCAGTTGGACCGTCTCCGCGACGACGTCGACATCTCGGCTGCGGACCTGCTCAACATCAAGGCCACCCCCGGTGCCGTCACTGAGGCCGGTCTGCGCAACAACATCGGCGTCTCGCTGCGCTACCTCGCCGCCTGGCTCGGTGGCCAGGGGGCGGTGGGCATCTTCAACCTGATGGAGGACGCCGCGACCACCGAGATCTCCCGCTCCCAGATCTGGCAGTGGCTGCACAACCAGCAGACCCTTGACGACGGACGCCCGGTCACCAAGGACCTGGTGCGCGCACTGCTGGACTCGGAGATGACCGGCATCAAGGACGAGGTCGGCACCGACGCCTTCGACGCCGGCCACTACCGGACCGCACGGCGGCTGTTCGAGGAGATCGCCCTCGCCGACGAGTACGCCGACTTCCTGACCCTGCCTGCGTACCAGACGGTCCAGGACTGAAGGAGGGTCCGGTGGGGATCTCCACGCATGTGCTCGATACCGCCCGGGGCCGTCCTGCCGCCGGGGTCGGCGTACGGCTGGAGAAGGTGACCGACGACGCCTGCCGGGTGGTGGCAACAGCGGCTACCGACGACGACGGCCGCGTTGCTTCGTTGACCGATCCCGTCGAGGCGGGGATGTACCGGTTGGTGTTCGACGTTGCCGGCTACTCCGCATCGACCCAGGAGCCCTTCTTCCCCGAAGTCGTGATCAGCTTTGTGGTCCACGATCCGGCGGAGCACTATCACGTGCCGCTGCTCCTGAGCCCGTTCGCCTATTCGACCTACCGAGGGAGCTAGCGCCATGGGCATCGTCTTGGGCCCCAACCAGTACGGGAAGGCCGAGGTCCGGCTCGTCCGCGTCGACCGTGACACGGACCGGCACCGGATCCACGACCTCAGCGTCTCCTCGCAGCTGCGCGGCGACTTCGATGCTGCGCACGTCGAGGGTGACCAGCGCGGTGTCCTGCCGACCGACAGCCAGAAGAACACGATCCTGTCCTTCGCGAAGGAGGAGGGCATCGCGGCCATCGAGGACTTCGCGCTGACTCTCGCCGACCACTTCGTCAGCTCCGCAGACTCCGTGCACGCGGCACGGGTGGCGATCGACGAGTATGCATGGGGACGGATCCCGGTGGGCGACGACGGGCACGACCACTCGTTCGTCCGTAGCGGACAGGACGTGCGTACGACGGTCGTCAACGTCGCTGGTACGGGCCCGGACCGGGAGGCGTGGGTGGTATCGGGGCTGAAGGATCTGGTCATCCTGAAGAGCACCGGGTCGCAGTTCAAGGGATACCTGAAGGACAAGTACACCACGCTGGAGGAGGCCGATGACCGCATCCTTGCCACATCGCTGGTCGCCCGATGGCGTTATGCCCGCCGCGATGTCGACTGGGACACGGCGTATGACGCCATCAAGCACACCATGTTGGCCACGTTCGCCAATGTCTACAGCCATGCCCTGCAGCACTCGCTGTACGAGATGGGCAAGGCGGTGCTGTCCGCTCATGACGAGGTGGCGGAGATCCGGTTCTCCGCACCCAACAAGCACCATTTCCTGGTCGACCTCGCCCCGTTCGGCGTGGACAACCCCGGAGAGGTGTTCCACGCCGCCGACCGTCCCTACGGGCTGATCGAGGCGACCGTCACCCGCGACGACGCACCCGACCCGGGCCTGGCATGGCAGACGGTGCCGGGGTTCCACTGACCCACCGTCTGCGACGAACACCAGTCCGTCATCCTGGAGTCGGGGCCGTTTTGCACACGTGCGTTCGTGGTTACGGTGGCAGGTATGAACCGTTCGCCTGGTCGCCGTACCTTCTCGCTGCTCACTGCCGCCCTCTGCTTCGTGCTTGTCGGGTGCAGTGGCGGTGCGGACACGTCGTCGGGGCAGAACACCTCGAGCAGTGGCCCGCACCAGACCAACGGCGCGTCGGTGGTGCCGACGACCCCGGCACCGGACAGTCCGGCGACCAGCGGACCTCAGTCGCCCTCGAAGCGGGGTGGGTCGACACCGGAGGCACTCCTCCGCGCGGGCCGCGTGGCCCAGCAGAAGGTGTCTGGCAGCACCGTCATCGCCATCGAGACTGAGGGGAACGGTGCTCGCTGGGAGGTCCAGGTGGTCACCAGCGATGGCGTCGAACATGAGATGCACGTCTCGCAGGACGGGCGGCAGATCCTCAACGGTCCAACGAAGGAGTCCGATGACGCCAGCGACCGGAAGAAGCACCAGCGTCGGATCTCCGATGCGGAGGTGGGCTTTGAGAGGGCCGCCCGCATCGCCGCGGAGCAGGTGACGAACGGCAGGGTGACCGAGCTCGGGCTCGACAGTCATCACGGGACGACCGTCTGGGAGGCCGACGTGTACTCCCAGCACACCAAGTACGAGGTCGCGGTCGACGCTGCTACCGGAAAGGTCCTCAGTAAGCACCAGGACTGAGGTCCGCCGGTCCCACCCCGCCGCGATGGGGTTCCTTTTGGGGTGAGTGACGGGATTCGAACCCGCGGCCACCTGGACCACAACCAGGTGCTCTACCAGCTGAGCTACACCCACCAAGTGCTGTGCAAACCAAGTGCTGTGCAACCGGGGCCGCGAGGCGGGCCACACAACATCCACACAACATATAGAGCCGGTCAACGACCAGGCTCGCTCAAAGTGTAGCCGGTCTCCGGGCCGGGTCAGGAACCGGCCTGTTCACCCCCGCTGAGGGAGCCGCCGTGCTCGTCGGCGAGCCTGCGGGCGGTGTCGGAGTCGGGACCGGGCTGGGGGACGAACACCGTGGACCGGTAGTACCGCAGCTCCTCGATGCTCTCCCGGATGTCTGCCAGCGCACGGTGGTTCCCGGCCTTCTCCGGGCTGGCATAGTACACCCGCGGATACCACCGCTTGGCCAGCTCTTTGACCGAGGACACGTCGACGATCCGGTAGTGCAGCAGGGCGTCGAGGGCCGGCATGTCACGGGAGATGAACAGTCGGTCGGTACCCACCGAGTTGCCGGCGAGCGGCGCCTTGCGCGGCTCGGTCACGTACTGACCGACGTACTCCAGCACGGCCTGCTCCGCCGCGGCCATGTCCATCCCATCGTCGAGCTGGTCGAGGAGCCCCGAGCGGGTGTGCATGTCACGGACGACCTTGTCCATCTGCTGGACCGCCGCAGCGGGTGGCTTGATCACGACGTCGACTCCGTCCCCGAGCACCTCCAACTCGAAGTCGGTGACGAGCGCCGCCACCTCGATGAGCGCGTCGTTGACCGGGTCCAGCCCGGTCATCTCGCAGTCGATCCACACCAGCTTGTCATTCACCTGCGCAAGCCTACGACGACCTGCCGGCGGGCAGCCGTCCGGTGCGGAGGCGCTGCCCGCCTCTGACCGTTTTGTCCGGTACAAACTCGGCATACCGGGGGACGGAACGTCCGGCGGTTGCGGAACGTTGGTTACGATCGGGACGGGAGTGATCCAGGAGAGGAGCCTTGTGACGGCGTTCTTGCGGCTGACGTGGCCCTGGGCGAGTATTGCCGCGCGGCTTCTGGTCGGGGGCGTGTGGATCGCCGCCGGAGTCTTGAAGTTGGGCGATCCCGCGGCCGCAGTGCGCGCGGTGCGGGCCTACCGGCTCCTGCCGGAGGCGGTCGTGCCGGTGGTCGGTCACGGACTGCCGGCGCTGGAGATCGTCATCGGGGGCTTGTTGGTCCTCGGCCTCGGAGTGCGCATCGTGTCGGTGATCTCCGGGCTGTTGTTCGTGGCGTTCATCATCGGGATCTCCTCGGCCTGGGCTCGTGGGCTCCAGATAGACTGTGGATGCTTTGGAGGTGGTGGCTTAGACGTCAACGCCACCGCGAAGTACCCCTGGGAGATCGCCCGCGATGTGGGCCTGCTGTTCCTCTCCGTATGCCTGGCCCGATGGCCGCGGAGCAGGCTCTCGCTGGATCATGTGATCGTTCCCCCCATCGCAGAAGCAAACGAGTGAGGATCGGCAGGTATGGCGAAGACGAACAAGCGGCGTACGGCTGAGTACCGCACCGCGGCGGCGAAGAAGGCTGCGGAGCTTCGTCGGCAGCAGCAGGCTGCCGAGCGGCGTCGCCGGGTGCTGGTGATCGGCAGCGCGGTGGTCGCGATCATCGTCATCGTTGTCGTGGTGGTGGTGTTGGTGCAGGGGAACCGGTCTGGTGAGAAGGTGGCCTCGACCGGGAAGGGCGGGGTGGCCGGTACGACGCAGAAGTATGGGTTCGTGGTCGGGCAGAAGTCGGCTCCGGCGACCATGGTGGTCTATGAGGACTTCCAGTGTCCGATCTGTAAGGCGTTTGAGGATGCCTACGGCACGATGCTGGATAAGTTCGTGGACCAGGGGAAGCTGAAGGTGGAGTATCGTCCGATCGCGTTCCTCAATACCGATAAGAACGGTCAGTATTCCACCCGGGCGCTTAATGCTGCTGCGTGTGTGATGGACGATGCGGGGGTGCAGGCGTTTAAGAGGTTCCATGACACGTTGTACGCCAACCAGCCCAAGGAGGGCGGTAGTGGTCTGCCGGATAGTCAGCTGGTGACCTATGCGCATCAGTCTGGTGCGAAGGGGGCGGGGGTGAAGTCGTGCATCGTCAACGAGAAGTACAAGGACTGGACCGCCAGCGCCACCGAGTCCGCCTCCAAGGACGGGGTGAACGGTACGCCGACGGTGATGCTCGACGGTAAGA
>CAYLOC010000020.1:21925-24659 GCA_964385195.1 uncultured Nocardioidaceae bacterium | reverse complement strand
ACGAGCCGGGGTTACGAGTCGGAGGCACCGAGGGCATCCTCCAGCGGGAGGACGGGCAGCCCGTGGGCATCGGCTACCGGGCCGTTGGTGATCCGGCCGCCGAGCGTGTTCAACCCGAGCGCGAGCGCCGGGTCCTCCAGCATCGCCTGCCGCCACCCCTTGTTGGCGACGGCGGTGACGTAGGGCAGCGTCACGTTCGTCAGTGCGTACGTCGAGGTGTGCGGTACGGCGCCCGGCATGTTCGCCACGCAGTAGAAGACCGTGTCGTGGACGCGATAGGTGGGATCGGCGTGGGTGGTGGGACGGGAGTCCTCGAAGCACCCGCCCTGGTCGATGGCGATGTCGACCAGGACGCTGCCCGGCCGCATCGCGGCGACCATGTCGTTGCTGACCAGCCGTGGCGCCCGTGCTCCGGGGATCAGGACCGCGCCCACCACCAGGTCGGCATTGATGACCGCCTCGCGGACCTCGTAGGCGTTGGAGGCAACGGTCCGCACCCGCCCCTGGTACCGGCGGTCCAGCGTCCGGAGCTTGTCGAGGTTGGTGTCGAGCACGGTGACATCGGCCCAGAGACCCACGGCCATCGCGACCGCGTTGGAGCCGGACACCCCGGCACCGAGCACGACAACGCGGGCCCGCGGCACTCCGGTGACGCCGCCGAGCAACAGCCCCTTCCCGCCTTGGGCGGACATCAGTGCGTGCGCACCGACCTGCGGGGCGAGGCAGCCGGCGACCTCGCTCATCGGGTACAGCAACGGCAGCGCGCCGTTGGACAGCTGGACGGTCTCGTAGGCGATGGCCGTGGTACCGGCCGACACCAGCGCGTCGGTACACGGCTTGGACGCGGCTAGGTGAAGGTAGGTGAACAGGGTCAGGTCCGAACGCAGGCGGTGGTACTCCTCCTCCACCGGCTCTTTGACCTTCAGCACCATCTCCGCCTCGCCCCACGTCTCATCCGCCGAGGCCACCATGGTGGCGCCGGCGCCGACGTACTCCTCGTCGGAGATCGTCGACCCCTGGCCGGCTCCGGACTCCACCAATACCGCGTGCCCGTGACCGACGAGCTCATGCACTCCGGCCGGGGTGAGCGCCACCCGGTCCTCGTGGTTCTTGACTTCCCTGGGGACACCGATGCGCACCGGCTGCCGTCCTTTCCTGTGGTCGATGCCGCGGTCTGCGGCCACTGTCAGGATCGCACCTGTCGCCGCGACGCGCTCAGGGTACGGCGGTGCGCAGCGCCTCCCACGCCGCACGGACGTGCCGGCGTTCGGTGTGGGTGGCCCCGATCGCCATCCGGAGCGCGACCTGACCGTGGACCGAGGTGTGGGTCAGATACAGCTGCCCCGAGGCATTGACCGCATCGCGTAGCGCCCGCGTCGCCTCGTCGCCGGCCCGCAGCCGGAATGTCACCAGGGACAGCGGGTGCGGGGCGAGGATCTCGAACCGGTCGTCCTGCGCCACCAGGTCCGCGAACTCCTGTGCCAGGGCAACGTGCTCACGGACATGGGCGCGCAACCCCTCCGCGCCGTACCACCGCAACACCGCCCACAGTTTCAGCGCCCGGAACCGGCGTCCGAGCGGCACCTGCCAGTCGCGGTAGTCGATGACCGAACCGGACTCGGTGGCCGCGTTGCGCAGGTACTCCGGCAGGATCGACAGCGCTCCCACCAGGGTGGCCCGGTCCGCGACCCAGAACGCGTCGCAGTCGAAGTTCGTCAGCAGCCACTTGTGCGGATTGGTGCAGTAGGAGTCGGCCTGTTCCAGGCCCTCGTTGAGCCAGCGCAGTTCCGGCGCGACGGCGGCCACGCCCGCCCAGGCACCGTCCACGTGCAACCAGGCGCCGTACTCGTGTGCGAGACGGGCCATCGCCGGCACCGGATCGACGGCTCCGGTCCCGGTCGTGCCGACCGTGGCCACGACCAGGGCCGGGATCACGCCGCGGGCGCGGTCGTCGGCGAGGAGGCCGTGTAGGTGCTCGGGGCGGGCGGCCAGGGTGTCGGGCGCAACGTCGACCGTGCGCAGCGCCTGTGCGCCCAGCCCGGCGATACGGCATGCCTTCTCCACCGACGAGTGGCTCTGTCCCGAGGTGTAGACGGCGTACGACGTGCCGTCGACGCCGTGGTTCGCGGTCGTGCCTCCGCTCACACGGTGCAGCGCCGCCAATAACGCCACCAGCGTGGCGTCGGACGCCGAGTGCTGGATCACCCCGCCGCCGGGGCCGTCCTCGCCGGTGTCCGGCACCCGGCTGCGGAACCGCTCCGGGAGACCGAGCAGCGTCGCGAGCCAGTCCAGCACGTGCGTCTCCAGCTCGGTCGCGGCCGGTGAGGTGGCCCACAGCATCCCTTGCACGCCCAGCCCCGAGGACAACAGGTCCCCGAGTACGGCGGGGCCGCTGGCATTGGCGGGGAAGAAGCCGAAGAAGGACGGGTGCTGCCAGTGAGTCAGACCGGGCACGATGACCCGGTCCAGGTCGGCGAGGACGGCATCGAACGGCTCGCCCTTCTCTGGTGGCTCGTCGGGCAGCGCGGCACGGACCTCACCCGGTTGCGCTTGGCAGAGAACGGGGTAGGACTCGACGTGTTCGTAATAGTCGGCGATCCAGTCCACGACCTGCCGGCCGTAGCGGCGGAACTCCTCCGGCGTCATGTGGCCGGCTCCCCCGGTGGTCACGTGTCGATGGCGATCCACGAGGCGGCACTCATGCACCGGAGACTATCCACCGCGGCCGCGGGGA
>CAYLOC010000020.1:0-21825 GCA_964385195.1 uncultured Nocardioidaceae bacterium | reverse complement strand
TCAGGGCAGTCCGGTGGCCAGCAGCGTTGCCAGGGCGGCGCAGACGATGACGATGAAGCCGGCCAGCCCGAGCACGAGCGTTGTCGGCTCCGGCCAGTCCGGATCGACGGAGGGCTGCTCCGGTCGACGGCGTCGGCTGTCCTGGCCGAGGCTTCCGGTGCCCATACCCCACTCCTCGGGTCAACATGGTCAGTTGCCCCTACAGTCACACCTGTCACAGGAGTCACGTGGGAGCCACGCCGTACGCCGACGGACAAGCAAGTGGCCAGTAACCGCTCAGGGCCCGCTCCCGGGCCGAGCGGCTCAGGGCCGGAGCCAGCGCGACCAGACCTGCTCGTGGGTGTTCAGCCACGCATCGGCGTCGGCCGGCCCGACGTCGTACCCGCTCAGCTCGATGATCTGCATGACGTTGGGCAGGTCGGTCTTCGACAGCCGGTACCGGTACACCAGCTGGTACGCCGGGCCACCGGCCCGCGCGAACGCGGCGTTGGCGATCTTGAGGTATTCGAAGTCCGCAAGGGAGCACAACGTGGTCTGCGGCCCCGGGACGCAGTCGCGCCCACCGCTCACGGGCAGGTCCACCGCGTACCGGCCGGGACCGTCACCGGTGAGACCACGCGGGGCGGCGACCAGGTACAGGCCGGGATGGTGGACGTCGTTGTCCTTGGTTGCCTGTCCCAGCAGCGCCCGCATGCCGTGCTGGTCGACGGCCACCGTGAGGGGGAGGCCGAGGTTGTCGACGACGGAGCGCGCCAACGGGCGCAGCTGGGGCGCCGTGGTCAGCTCCGTCACCCGCGGACCAGTGGGCGTGGGCACCTCGCCCCCGCTGTCGGACTGCTGGTCCTCGCCGAGGTCCCTGGCGCTCTCGATCTGCTCCTTACTGAGGAAGTACGGCGCCATGAGGCTGACCGCTCCGTGGATCCCGTTCGGGCCGACCACGGTGACATCACGCCGTACCGCCACCATGCGGTGGACGAGCTTCGGGGTGCCGTAGGCGTCCAGGTAGACGTCGGCGGTTCCCTTGGCAACGGCTCGCCAGGCATCCCGCGGCGTCATCGGCCGCATCGTCACCCGGCAGCCGAGCTCCTGCTTGGCGAGCTGGCCGACGATGAATGCGCTGAGCTCGTAGCCGTTGCTGGGCGCGTAGGCGATCGTGAACCGGCCACAGCGGGCATGGGCATCTGTCGGTTTCGGCGGCGCCGGCAATGTCGTGGTCGGCGCCGTGCTCGGTGTGTGCGTGGGGCTGTCCAGATCCTGCAGCGTGGAGCAGGCCGTGGCGGCCAGCAGCACCGTGGTCACCAGCGCAACCCGGCCGACCCCTCGCCGGCCGGCTCCCCGCGGCGGGCGCACTAGGACGCGTCGGAGCGCCGTACGAACAGGTGGGAGGCAGCCTCGTTGTCCAGTTCGGCCGACTCGCCGCCGCTGGCGATCAGCACCCCCTCGGCACCCAGTGACACCCGGATCACGCTGCCCGGGCGCACCCCGACCCGGCGCAGGACCGCCATCTGCGGCTCGTTGGTCTGCAGCGGCTCGGCGATGCGCATGACGGCGACCGCCATCTCCTCCTCGGTTGCCACCCTGCTGAGGTCCTCGACGCCCTCATCGAGGAACTGCTCGACCACTTCACCCGCGCCGAGCTCGTCGAGGCCCGGAATCGGGTTGCCGTACGGCGAGGTGGTGGGGTGGTGCAGCAGCTTCAGCAGGCGTCGCTCCACTTCCTCGGACATGACGTGTTCCCAGCGACATGCCTCCGCGTGCACCTGGTCCCACTCCAGGCCGATCACGTCGACCAGTAACCGTTCGGCCAGCCGGTGCTTGCGCATCACGCGGGTGGCCAGCTTGCTGCCCTGGTCGGTCAGCTGGAGGTGCCGGTCTCCCTGGACGGTCACCAGCCCGTCCCGTTCCATCCGCGCGACGGTCTGGCTCACGGTCGGGCCGGACTGCTGCAAGCGCTCGGCGATGCGCGCCCGTAGCGGGACGATGCCCTCCTCCTGGAGCTCATAGATCGTCCGGAGGTACATCTCCGTGGTGTCGATGAGATCGGTCACGCCTCGTCCACCGTTCGCCGTCGCGGGAATGTCTGGTCCATGCCTGCCTGGTGCCATTCTCTCCCATGGGCGGTGTTCCTCCAACCGTTGCTACGCTCGGCGTCCATGAGCAGCCACAACGAGGTGGTGATCACGCATCGCTTCCACGGCCCCTCCGGCTCCGGCAACGGCGGCTATACCTGCGGCCTCACCGCACGGCTGGCGGGTGGGGGCACGCGGCCGCTGACCGTGACCCTGCGGGTGCCGCCGCCGCTGGATACACCGCTGTACGTCGACAGCAGTGGGAGCGCAGGGACCGTGCGGTTGACGCGGGACGACGTCGTCGTCGCCGACTGCGTCCCCGGAGAGTTCGCCGACGACCCGGTACCGGCGGTCTCCGCTGAACAGGCGATGGCCGCGGAGCCGCAGTACCGGGGTCGGGTGAACCACCCGTTCCCCACCTGCTTCGTCTGCGGCACCGACCGCGCCGACGGCGACGGTCTGCGACTCGCTCCCGGCCTGCACGCTCCGGGGCGCACCGCCTGTCTGTGGACGCCGGACCGGTCGCTGGCCACGGAGCCGGGCAGCCCGTACGCCGCCTCCGAGTTCGCCTGGGCCGCGCTGGACTGTCCGGGCGGGTGGACCTCCGACCTCGAAGCGCGCCCGCTCGTCCTCGGCCGGATGACGGCGCTGTGTGAGGAGCCACCACTGATCGGCCGGCCACATGTGATCGTCGGCGAGCATCGCCGTACCGAGGGCCGCAAGACGTTCACCGCCACCACGCTCTACGACGAGGACGGGCGGGTGCTCGGCCGGGCCGAGCACATCTGGTTCGCCGTTGACCCGGCAGCGTTCCAGGCCTGACCAACCACCCCGGAAAAGGCAGTTGTGGCAATTCGGGCCCCGGCGTACGGTGGGGGCACACAGGGAAGGAGGTGGTCCAAAGAATGAGTTCTTATTGGACATGTGAGGTGGCCAGCCGCTAGGGCTGTCCCCCAACGACGACGGACGGTGTAGCGAATCCACACTGGCTACCCGGGCCCGCGGGTGCCGGAGTTGTCCATCCGGCCGTGGCAGCAGCCACGTCAGCCCGCGGGCTTCGTCGTGTCCGGCACTGACCGCATTGGGATAGATTCCCGGTATGGAGACCGACTGCGCAGACCGGATCGCCCGCTGGCGGCAGGAGTACCAGGACCGCGGACTCACCGCGGCGGATCTCGCCGCGAACCCGCTGGACGCGCTGCGCGGCTGGCTCCGCGACGCTGAGACGGCCGGTCTGCACGAGCCGAACGCCATGGTGCTGGCCACCAACGTCGGCGACCTTCCTTCCTCCAGGATGGTGCTGTTGAAGGGGCTGGATGAGCGCGGGGTCGTGTTCTACACCAACTACCGCTCCCGCAAGGCCCACGAGATCGCGGCCAACCCGGCTTGTGCGCTGCTGTTCCCCTGGCATCCGCTCCAGCGACAGGTCCGCGTCGAAGGAGACGCCGAACGGGTCAGCGACGAGGAGTCCGACGCCTACTTCGCGGTCCGCCCCCGTGCCGCCCAGCTGGGGGCGTGGGCATCACCGCAGTCGGAGGTGATCGCCTCGCGCGAGGAGCTGGACGAGCGGTACCAGTACCAAAGCGACCGGTACGCCCCGGACCGGCCGGTCCCACGCCCGCCGTACTGGGGCGGGATCCTGGTACGGCCGCACACGATCGAGTTCTGGCAGGGACGGAGCGGGCGGATGCATGACCGCATCCGGTTCCAGCGGCTGGACGGCCAGGCGTGGACCACTGAGCGCCTCGCGCCGTAGATGGGGGAGAATGGGCGGCGTGGCTGACTTGACGATCCCCGCAGACCTGCTCCCCGCGGACGGCCGGTTCGGCTCCGGCCCCAGCAAGGTGCCCGCCGCCGCCCTTGCCGACCTGGCCGGAACCGGAACGACGTACCTCGGCACGTCACACCGCAAAGCCACGGTCAAGCACGTGGTGGCACGGGTCAGGGAGGGCCTGACCGAGCTGTTCTCGTTGCCGGAGGAGTACCAGGTGGTGCTCGGCAACGGCGGCGCCACCGCTTTCTGGGACATCGCCGCGCTCAACCTGATCCGCGCCAAGAGCCAGCACCTGACGTTCGGGGAGTTCTCGGCGAAGTTCGCCGCCGCCGTTGCCGCCGCGCCGTTCCTGTCCGAGCCGACGGTGCTGTCCGCCGACGCCGGACAGCGCGCGGAACCACATGCGGAGCAGGGCGTTGACGCCTACGCCTGGCCGCACAACGAGACCTCGACCGGGGTGCGGGCTCCCGTGGCCCGTGTCTCCGGCGCCGACGACAACGCGCTGGTGCTCGTCGACGCCACGTCGGGTGCCGGTGGACTTCCGGTGGATGTCACCGAGACCGATGCCTACTACTTCGCGCCGCAGAAGTGCTTCGCCGCCGACGGCGGGCTATGGGTCGCGCTGCTGTCCCCTCGTGCCGTGGAGCGGGTCGCCGAGATCCAGTCCGGCGACCGGTGGATCCCGACGTTCTTGGACCTGCAGACCGCCATCGACAACTCCGCCAAGGACCAGACGTACAACACTCCCGCTTTGGCCACGCTGTTCCTGCTGGCCGAGCAGCTCGACTGGATGAACGGAACGCTCGGCGGTCTCGACGGCGCGGTCGCGCGCACCACCGACTCCTCGGGACGGTTGTACGCCTGGGCGGAGAAGTCGGCGTACGCCGAGCCGTTCGTCACCGACCCCGCGAACCGGTCGCTGGTGGTAGGCACGATCGACTTCTCCGAGGACGTGGACGCCGCCGCGGTGGCGACAACCCTGCGCGCCAACGGGATCGTGGATACCGAACCGTACCGCAAGCTGGGCCGGAACCAGCTGCGGATCGGGATGTTCCCCGCCGTCGATGCCGACGACGTCGAGGCGCTGACGCGCTGCATCGACTGGGTGGTCGAGCACCAGTAGGTGCGCACACCAGCGCGGCAGCGGTCGCGTGGACGGTCTCGCGTCGCGGTCAGGAGCCGAGGATCGACGCCACGATGACGATCACCACCAGCAGCGCCAGCGCTGCCGGGATGACGAGGCGGCGGTGACGCGGGTTCATGCAGTGAGGCTAGCGCCGCGTCACGCGTGGGGGATCCAGGCCGCGATCCGGGTGGGGCCCACCGACACCTGACGTACGTCGATGTGCCGGGTACGGATCAGCCACAGGGTCGCCCCGACCACGGCAGCGAGGGTGAGCAGCCCGCCGGCCAGCAACGTCCAGCGGGCGCCCATCACCTCACCGATCCAGCCCAGGATCGGCGCCCCGAACGGCTTGCCGCCCATCAGCACCATCATGTACAACGCCAGGATCCGCCCCCGCATCTCCGGTTTCGGCGAGAGCTGCACCGTGGAGATCAACGCGTTCAGCATCGTCATCGACGTGATCCCGACGACGGGAAGGAAGACCGCGAAGGTCAGGTAGCTGGGCATCAGCCCGGCCGCGATCTCTGCCAGGGCGAAGCTCAGCCCCGAGGTCACCAGCAGCAACTGCCGCGGGTAGCCCCGTCGTGCTGCCCACAACGCGCCCACGAGCGACCCGACGGCCATCGCCGAGCCCAGTGCGCCGTACTCCCCCGCGCCCTTGTGGAACTCGCTGGTGGCCATCAGCGCCGTCGTCATCTGGAAGTTCAGCCCGAACGTGCCGGCGACGAGCGCCACCACGAAGATGAACACCATCTCCGGCGTCCGCCGCACGTAGGCGATGCCGTCGCGGACGGCGCGCTTGGCCCGGGCCACCGGAGGGACGGTGAACAGCTCGCTCCCGCGCATCGCCGCCAGCGACCAGATCACCGCAAGATAGCTGAACGCGTTCAGCAGGATCACCCCGCCGGTCGCGTTCACACCGCCGCCGAGCATCGCGATCAGGACGCCTGCCACGCCGGGTCCGGCGATGCGGCCCAGGTTGAACGTCGCGGAGTTCAGGGCCACCGCGTTGGGCACCAGCTCGGGGCCGACCATCTCGGCGACGAACGCCTGCCGCGCCGGACCGTCGACGGCGGTGCCGATGCCGAAGAGGAAGGCAAGCGCGTACACCTGCCAGACCTGCACGGATCCGGTCACCGCGAGTACGCCGAGGATGGCGGCGGTGAGCGAGAGCCACGCCTGGGTCATCATCCGCATGTGCCGCTTGGAGTACCGGTCGGCGATCAGGCCCGCGATCGGGGTCACCAGCAAGAACGGGAGGAACTGCAGTCCGGTGGTGATCCCGAGCTTCGCCGATGACCCGGTCAGTTGCAGCACCAGCCAGTCCTGCGCGACCCGCTGCATCCAGGTGCCGATGTTGCTGACCACGGTCCCGGACAAGTACAGCCGGTAGTTGTGGACCGTGAGTGCCTTGAACGTCGGGCTCATGCGAGGCCCCCGCGAGGGTGTAGGCGCATCGACTCGTTTGGTGGTGCGGTCATGCGCGCGACAGTCGCTCGAGAATCGGCGCCGCCTCCCGCAGTATCTGTCGCTCCGCCGGCGTGAGCTCACGCAGGCGCTGGTGCAGCCACGCTTCCTTGCGGTGCCGGGCCGCACGCAATACCTCCTCGGCGGTGTCGGTCAGCTCGACCATGACAGCGCGTCGATCGGAGGGATGCTGGTGGCGTGCGACGAGGCCCTTGTCCGCGAGACAGTTGACGATCCGCGTCATCGACGGCGGCTGTACCTTCTCGACCTCGGCGAGGTCGCCGACGGTCATCGCGCCGTGTCGCGACAGTGCCCCCAGTGTGGAGACCTGGTTGAACGTGAGGTGGTCGCCGTCCACCTGCTCATGCCGCATCCGCCGCGCCAACCGCGAGATGGACAGCCGGAGGGAGCCGGCAAGGCCGACGTTCGTCCGGGGCACCTGGGAGACAACCACAACTACTTAGCATATCTCATTAGCAACGCTAACTATGTGTCCCGCGGATGAGAGTCCGGTCACATCGAATGTGTACCCTGGACGGGTGCCCGCTCACCCTTCGCACTCCGACCCGGACCCCCTCGGGGGTCGTCCCCAGGTCGAGCGCATCGACCTGGGGCACACGACCTACGTCGTGGCGAAGGTCCCACCGCTGGACGTCACCGGGGTACGCACGGTGCTCGTGGGCTCGATCATCTGGCTCATCGGTTTCATCGCCCTGCTGCCGTTCCACGCCACCCTGGTTGACCACGGGCGCGGCTGGTGGCTGTGGACGTGCCTGGCCGGGTTCGGGCTCGGGCTTCTAGGGCTGGAGTACTGCCGGCGCCGGCGACACCGGCTCCTGCAGGCCGAACAGGACGCGTCTGTCCGCGACGCCGAGTGACGGTGTTCGGCAGCCGCTACAGGTAGTCGACGTCCGCGTCGCCCCAGATGTCCCAGGACTCCCAGGTGAGCGTGTCGTGCGTGGGGCTTGAGGCTGCCGCGACGTGCTCAGCGCGGACGTCGGAGTGTGCACCACAACCGTGGTCGAAGGACACCACCGTGCCATCGCTCGGGGAGGATGAGTTGGCACACACCCCGAAGACGTTCCCCAACGGCCCGGCCATACGAGTGAGGAACCCGCAGGTGACGCACCGGCCCGGGGCGGACTTGGCGATCGCGGTGTCCGGGCCGCCGTCGCCGGCGTACCAGCGATCCGCGGCCCACTCGCGCCCCTCGGCCGACAGCACGCGCTCGCGGCCGAGCCCGACCTCACGCACGACCTCCCGGATCTCCCGGCCGGCAGCGGCATCGAGCAGCTCATCGCCTTCGAGGTACCCGGGAACCAGCCTGGGGTCGGTTTCCTCGACCGGGACCAGGTCACCGGGGCCCAGGTCCTCGGGGTCGACCCGGTCCTTCCATGCCACCCACTCCGGAGCAACCAGCGCACGTTCTCCGGGCAACAGGACGACCTCGTTCACCGTGACCGACTTCGCGCGGGGGGCACGGGTGAGGGTGACCGCCCATCTCCAGCCGGTATAGGCGGGGTCGGTAGCGGCGAAGAAGTGCGTCACCAATCGGTCGTCCTCGGTGACCGATCCCTCGTAGGCGCCGACAGCCTCCGGACCGACCTCGTCGGCGAGGGCGTCGCGGGCCTCGGACTCGGCAGCGGAGAGAATCCGATCGGCCTTGGGGGCTCTGGCACGGGTCATCACCCCTTGATTGTCGCGCATCGCCGAAGCTGTTGGCCAATCAACGGCCCCACTACCGACCACCTGGAACCGGTTCAAGGCAGGATAGGGGCGTGGAGGAGCAGGGCCGGGACGACGAGCGCCGCGTGGCCGGCGCGGGGCGGAAGGCGGCGCGTGTCGGGCGCCGGGCCGCGGCCCTGTCCGGGCGTGCGGCGGAGAACGCGCTGCACGCCGCCCGCCGTGTCTCCCACGCCCAAGGGGCGGGCGAGACCGGGCTCTACCGGCTCATCGAGCTGCACGCGTTCAACGCCGGAGGGGACGCCGCGTTGGCGATCTCGCTGGCGGGGACGTTGTTCTTCCAGGTGCCCAGCGGGGAGGCGCGCAGCCAGATCGCGCTGTTCCTCGGCGTCACGATGCTGCCGTTCGCGGTCCTGGCTCCGCTGCTGGGTCCGTTCCTGGACCGGTTCCGCCGGGGCCGTCGATGGGCGATCGGCGCGACGATGGCCGTCCGGGCGTTCAGCTGCTGGGCGATGGCGTCAGCGGTGCACAACGACTCGCCGTGGCTGTTTCCCGCGGCGCTGGCCTGCCTCATCGCGTCGAAGGCGTACGGCGTCACGCGCGCGTCCGCCGTACCGCGGGTGCTCCCGCGCGAACTGTCGCTGGTGAAGGCCAACTCGCGGATCTCGCTGGCCGGGATCGCCGGGGCGGTGATCTCGGCGCCGCTGGCGACCGGGATCGCGCACTTCTCCGCCGGGTGGGCGCTGCGGTACGCCACCCTCGTCTACGTCGGCGGCACGATCCTGGCGGTGCTGTTGCCCTCCCGGGTGGACTCCTCCGAGGGGGAAGTCCAGGTTGAGATGCGGCAGATGGCCGACACGCCGACCCGGGCCCGGCACGTCGTCATCCGTCCCACAGTCATCACCGCCCTGCGGTGCAACTCCGGGCTGCGGATCCTGTCGGGGTTCTTGACGATGTACATGGCGTTCCTGCTCCGGGAGCAGCCGATCCACGGCTGGGAACAGCACAAGGGAATCCTGATCGCGCTGGTGATCGGGGCGGCCGGGGCCGGGAGCGGGCTGGGGACACTGCTGGGCAACCTGCTCCGCGACCGAAAACCGGAGAACCTGGTGCTGGTCACCCTGGCGGCGGACGCGGCGGCGGCAATCTGTGCTGCGCTGCTCTTCGGGCTCATCACGGCGCTGGTGCTCGGCCTGGTGGCCGGCCTCAGCCAGCAGCTGGGCAAGCTGTCTTTGGACGCGCTCATCCAGCGTGAGGTGGCCGAGGACGTCCGGACCAGTGTCTTCGGCCGGTCGGAGACGCTGTTGCAGCTGTCGTGGGTGATCGGCGGCTTCCTCGGCGTGTTCATGCCGCTGATCGCGCCGCTGGGGCTGTCGATCGTGGCCGGGGTCCTGGTGCTGTGGCTGCTGCTGGTGCTGCGCGGGCGGACCGTGATGCAGCGCCGGCATGCGCAGCGGCCCGGGCGCGCGCGGCCGGCCTGATCGGCGTACGCCCTCCGGAAGCTGCAGACGCACTCGACGTGCCCCCGACGTACCGGGTGAGGGAAGGGGTCGGCGAGGCAGATGCACCGTTGGCGAGCCACATCTGCCTTGTAGACGGTGCGTTTGCCCCGTCTACAAGGCAACCGCAGGCGGGGCGGGGCGGGGCGGAGCGGAGTGGGGCGGCTGCGGCGGGTCAGGTGTCGAGTTCGCCGGCGAGGGCGCGGAGGAGGTTCGCGGTCTGCTTCGCCGACCGGGAGTCCGGGTGCCGGCCGCGGCGGTAGTTGCCCTCGAGCTGTTCCAGCAGCCGCATCGTGTCCTCGACGATCCCGACCATGTCCTCGGGCTTCTTCCTGCGCGCCCGGGCCACCGACGGCTGCGGCGACAGCACGCTCACCTGGATCGCCTGGTCTCCCTTCCGGCCCTGAACCAGGCCGAACTCCACACGGGTCCCCGAACGCACAGCAGCATCCGCCGGCAGCGAGTCCGCGCGTACGAACACGTCGCCGCCGTCATCGGTGGTGATGAAGCCGAAGCCCTTCTCCGCGTCATACCACTTGATCCGTCCGGTTGGCACTGGGAACCTCACGTCTCGTCGAACTGGTCTTACCCCGGGCGCACCATCCTAGACGCTCGCGGAACCGCAGGCGCGAGGACTCAGCGGTACGCCGACGGCTCGGCCAGCAGCTCGTTCATCGATCCGGACCGGAAGCCCTTCGGGTCGACGTAGCCGTCGGGGAATCCCGCCCCGGTCACCGCGGACAGCACATCCGACTCCGCTGCGGCATCGTTCCCCACCCGGGCCAGCGCGTCCGCGTCCAGCTCGACCCGCGCCCGGTCACCGAGATCGCGTACCCGCAGGTCACGGACCGCGACGCCGTGTTGGTCCAGCGCGGCGCGCACCGACACCTCCGCCCGCTCGACCCGCGCCAGCCGGCTCGGGGACACCTCGATGCCGTAGGCAATCCGCGAGGAGAGGCAGGCGGCGGCGGGTTTGTCCCATGTCGGCAGACCCCACCGGCGCGACGCCGCGCGGATCTGCGCCTTGCGCAGCCCGGCATCCAACAGCGGAGTCACCGCGCCCCGTTCGGCCGCCGCCCGGATCCCGGGCCGGAAACCGGCCACCGCGTCGTCGGCGTTGGTACCGGTGGCGACCGCGGCGATGCCGTACTGCTCCGCGAGCGGCCGCAGTACGTCGAGCAGCTCCGCCTTGCAGAAGTAACAGCGGTCACCGGCATTCGCACGGTAGCCCGCCCGCGCCATCTCATGGGTCTCCGGCGTCACCTGCCGGATGCCGAGTCGTTCGCAGAACTCCCGCCCGGGCTCGCGCTCCGACTCCGGCAGCGAGTCGGAGAACGCGGTAGCGGCGATGACCCGGTCCGGACCCAGGAACCGGGCGGCCGCGGCGAGCAGGAACGCCGAGTCGGCGCCGCCGCTGAAGGCCACCATGACGCTGCCGATCTCGTGCAGACGGCGCTCCAGTGCCGTAAGACGCTGGTCCAGGACATGGCCCTGGAACCAGTCAGGGAACTCGGTGAGATCGGTAAGGATGGCGTCCGCGCCGGCCCCGGTGAGCTGTGTCAGGTCGCACGGGCCGGTGCACACTCCGACCGCACTCGCCCCGGCCGCGTGTGCCCCTGCCATGTCGTGCACATGGTCGCCGACGTAGACCGTGGCACCGTGCTCGCGCAGCGCAGCGGCCTTGTCCACCCCGAACAACCCGCCTACGACGACGTCCACCGGAAGCCCCAGGTACTGCACGTGCTGCTGGGCGCTGGCCTCGTTCTTCGCCGTCACCACCACCGCCGTGCCCCCGGCGGCGTGGACGGCATCGAGCGCCGACCGGGCACCTGGCATCGGCGTGGCCGCGTCGATCGCCAGCCTGGCGTACAACGAACGGTAGGTCTCGACGTACCCGGGGATGTCCGCATCGGCGAACCAGTGCGCCATCTCCTGCTCCAGGGGGATCCCGATGCGTCCGAGGACCGCCGTAAGATCGATACAAACCCCTGTTAACTCGGACAATTCGCCCCAGGTTCGCTTGACGGCCGCCCGCGTATCTAGCAGGGTCATATCCATGTCGAAGCCAACCACGACATTCACGCCTTAGACTGTATCGGTCCCGGAACCGAGGTCGGGGATGGGCGTAGGGGGGAACTGCAGGGGACAAGGGGGCAGGTAAGGAGCGCCGGTGAAGCAGGGCTGGTCTGCGGTGGTGACCGCCGTGGCGGTGATCGCTGCGCTGCTCGGGTTACCCGCGGCCGCATCCGCCGACGAGCCGGAACCCGCCACCAGCCTCTACGTCGTGCTCCTGGCCCGGCCCCCGCTGGCGACGTACTCCGGAAGCATCCCCGGCTACCCGGCCACGACAGTCGAGCCGGGCGACCGGTTCGACGCCACCCGGAGCGCGGTCACGCGCTACCGCGACTACCTCCGCGACGGGCAGCAGCGCATCCTCGACAGTCTCGGCGACCCGGAGACCGTCTACTCCTACACCACGGCCGTGAACGGCTTCGCCGCCATGCTGACACTGCGCCAGGTGCAGCAACTGCAGGCCTCCCACGGCGTACTGACGGTCCAGCCCAGCCACACGGTGCAACCAGCCGGGCTCGCTACCGCAACGGGAAGTGCGACACCCTCCGCCGCCGACCACGGCACCGACACCGACAGCTCGCAGTTACTCGACCTCGCCGGACGGCACGGGGCGTGGCACCAGGTCGGTGGCATCGACGAGGCCGGGAAGGGCGAGGTGATCGGGGTCGTCGGTACCGGGATCTGGCCGGAGAACCCCTCCTTCGACGGTCTGCCGCTGGACCGCTCCCGCCTCCACCGGGCGCTCCCCGGCTTCACCGGCACCTGTGAGCCCGGCGAACACTGGAGCAAGAGCACCTGCAACTCCAAGGTGATCGCGGCCCGTTACTTCAGCAAGGGGTTCCAGGCGACCCACACCTCGGGCATCGCGCGGGCCGACGTCTTGTCCCCGCGCGACATCAACGGCCACGGTTCGCACGTGGCCGCGCTCGCCGCGGGTAACAACGGCGTCGATGTGCACATCGCCGGCCAAGACTTCGGGCACGTGTCCGGCGTCGCCCCGCAGGCCCGGCTCAGCATCTACAAGGCATGCTGGGCCGCGCCCGACCCCGACCGGGACGGTTGCAGCACCGCGGACGCACTCAAAGCCGTCGACCAGGCCGTTGCAGACGGCGTCGACGTGTTGAACTACTCTCTCGGCACCCCCTCCGATGTCACCACGTCGGTGCTGAGCCTGGCTCTCCTCAACGCGACCGCCGCCGGGGTCTTCGTGGCAGTTCCTGCCGGCAACGGCGGTCCCGCCGCGGACACGGTGACCCACACCGCGCCGTGGGTGACGACCGTGGGCGCCAGTACCTACGACCTGCTCCAGGGCGGGGTGCGGCTGGGCAACGGCCGGGTCTACATCGGCGCCATGCTCTCCGGTCACAGTGTCGGCCCGGCTCCTCTGGTGTACGCCGGCGACGCGGCCGCACCAGGCGTCTCCGACGAGCGGGCCGCACTGTGCTACAGCGGCTCCCTGAACGCCGCGAAGGTCGACGGCGCCATCGTCGTGTGCGACCGCGGCAGCATCGCCCGCGTGGCCAAGAGCGCCGCCGTTGCTCGTGCCGGTGGTATCGGCATGGTGCTGGTCAACATCGACCGACACAGCACCGACCCCGACTCCCACTCCGTGCCCACCGTGCACGTCTCGAGGGCCGACGGCGAGGCGATCAAGGCCTACGTCGACAAGGCCGGCGCGGACGCCACCGCACGCCTGGACGCAGGGGCCACCCAGCACGTCGACGTACCGCAGGTCGCCCGGTTCTCCGGACGCGGACCCACCGCCTCCGGTGACGTGCTGAAGCCGGACCTTTCCGCACCGGGAGCCGACGTCATCGGCGCGACGTCTCCGCAGCGGACCGGCGAACTGTGGGGCCCTGCCTCCGGCACGTCCTTTGCCACCGCCGACGTCGCAGGACTCGCGGCCCTGCTGGCTTCGGCGCACCCGTCGTGGACACCGGACATGACCAAGTCGGCGCTGGTGACGACCGCGACTCCGGTCTCCGGGCGGGACGACAGCCCCTGGGCGCAGGGCGCCGGCGTCCCCGACGCGAAGGCGGCACTGGATCCCGGGTTGGTGTACGAAGCCGACCACGGGCACTGGATGCGCTACCTCAGCGCACAAGGCTTCACCTACACCGACGGCCGCCCGGTGGCGCAACAGCCCCTCGCCGCCAGTGACGTGAACCTACCGTCGATCGCGGTCAACGGCCTCCTCGCCTCGGAGTCGGTGACCCGCACGGTCACCAACGTCACCGACCACACCGAGACCTACACCGCCAGCGTGCACGGCCTGCGGGGCATACAAACGACGGTGCGTCCGGACTCGCTGACGCTGAAGCCGGGCGAGTCCGCCACGTTCACGGCCCAGTTCACCGCCACCAAGAAGTCCACGTACGGCGTGCCCACCACCGGAACGCTGACCTGGACCGGGACGCGCCACCATACGGTGACCAGCCCCATCGTCGTCACTCCCGCCCTGGTCGGGGCCACGACAGACGTCACCGGGCACGGGCAACGCGGGACGGTGACGCTTACCCCGGTGGCCGGGGTCACCGGAACACTGCACCCACAGGCGGTCGGGATGGTCGCCGCCGAGCCGGTGCAGTTCAGCCTGGGCAGGGGGGACTTCGACCCGAGCGACCCGCAGAGCGGCCCGAACGCCCGGGTCCAGACCTACCGGGTACCCAAGAACACCGCCGCCGTCCGCTTCGCCACCCAGGCCAGCACGCCGAATGCCGACCTGGACCTGTACGTCTACCGCGGCGGTGACCTGGTGGCCACCGCTGCCGGTTCCGGCAGCCGGGAAGTGGTCACGCTTCCCGACCCGAAGCCGGGCACCTACCGGGCCTTCGTCACCTCCGTGAATCCCCCGTCGGGAAAGACCTCTGCCGAACTCACCGGATGGGTCGTTCCGCAGGACGGCCGGACCTCCACCGCCGCTGCCTCGCTGAGCGTCAAACCGCGCCCGGTCACCGTCACCGGAGGCGAGTCCTTCAAGCTGACGGCCTCCTGGAGCGGGCTGGACCCGTCGAAACGGTGGCTGGGGTTCATCACCTACCGTGACGCTCCGGTGCGCACCTACCTCACCGTCAACTGAGGTCGATCCAGCACCGACTCGGAGCACCGGTCTCGCTTGCGCGGCACGGGTGTCTCTGCCACGGTAGGGCGATGGCCTGCTTCGTCTCTCACACCAGCATGGACTGCTCCCACGCCTACGAGCTGTCCGAGTGGTGGAAGCGCGTGCTGGGGTACGTCGATATCGAGGGTGACCCCAACGAGCCCGGCCACGAGGAGTGCATGATCGTGAGTCCCGAAACCGGCCATCGACTGTTGTTCATCGAGGTACCAGACGCCAAACAGGTGAAGAACCGGATGCACCTGGACCTCCGTCCCCGGGAACGGACCCGGGACGATGAGGTGGAGCACTTGAAGGAGCTGGGGGCCGAGCAGGTCGCCGACTTCCGCGACACCCGCGACGGCACGGGATGGGTCGTCCTCGCCGACCCGGAGGGTAACGAGTTCTGTGTCCTACGCAGCGAGGCCGAAATGACCGCTGCCGCCAGCTGACACACCGACCGGGCCCGGCGGCGCGGCCCCGGACGCGAGCTCATGCGTTCTGCGTTGCCGCCACCTCCTGCAGCCCCAGCTCCTCGATCGACGCCTCCCGCATCGCCACCTTGCGGACCTTGCCGGTCACGGTCATCGGGAACTCGTCGACGACCCGGACATACCGGGGGATCTTGAAGTGCGCCAGCTTCCCGGCGCAGAACGCGCGGACCGCATCCGCGTCCAGCGGCTCGGCGCCTTCGCGCATTCTGATCCAGGCGCAGATCTCCTCGCCGTACTTCACATCCGGTACGCCGATCACCTGGACGTCGGCGATGTCGGGGTGGGTGTAGAGGAACTCCTCGATCTCGCGCGGGTAAACGTTCTCCCCGCCCCGGATCACCATGTCCTTGATCCGGCCGACGATGTTGAGGTAGCCGTCGGGACGCATCTCGGCCAGATCACCGGTGTGCATCCAGCCGTCAGCGTCGATCGCCTCGGCGGTCAAGTCCGGCTGCTCCCAGTACCCCAGCATCACCGAGTACCCGCGCGTACAGAACTCTCCCGGCGTCCCCCGGGGAACGGTCTCTCCGCTCACCGGGTCGGTGATCGTGACCTCCACATGCGGGTGCACCCGACCGATCGTGGCGGTGCGGTGCTCCAGGTCGTCGTCCACCCGGGTCTGGGTGGACACCGGCGATGTCTCGGTCATGCCGTAGGCAACGCCGACCTCGGCCATGTGCATGTCGTTGACGCAGCGCTTCATAACCTCGACCGGGCACGGCGAGCCCGCCATCAGACCCGTCCGCAGCGACGACAGGTCGAACGACCCGAAGTCGGGGTGGTTCTGCATGGCGATGAACATCGTGGGGACGCCGTACACGCCTGTACAGCGCTCGTCCTCGATGGTCTGCAGCGTCACCTTGGCGTCGAAGGCGGGCGCAGGGATCACCATGGTGGCGCCGTGGCTGGTGCAGCCGAGGTTGCCCATGACCATCCCGAAGCAGTGATAGAACGGCACTGGTATTGCCAGTCGGTCCGCGTCGGTGAAGTTGATCAAGCCGGTGACGAAGTACCCGTTGTTGAGGATGTTGCGATGCGAGAGCGTCGCTCCCTTCGGGTAGCCGGTAGTACCCGATGTGTACTGGATGTTGATGGCATCGGCTGGCGACTGCGTGGCCAACCGGCCCGGCACCGCGTCTGCAGGTTGGGACTCGCCCGCTTCGAGCAGTGCTGCCCAGTCGTCGGTGCCGATGAACACCACCCGCTCCAGGGCCTCGCACTCACCGCGGACCTCGTCGACCATCGCACGGTAGTCGCTGGTCTTGAACGCGGTGGCAGAGACCAGCAGCCGCAGTCCGCTCTGGTTGACCGCGAACGCCAGCTCGTGGGTGCGGTAGGCGGGGTTGATGTTGACACAGATGGCGCCGATCTTGGCGGTGGCGTACTGCACGAGCGTCCACTCCGCGCAGTTCGGCGCCCAGATCCCGACCCGGTCCCCGGTCTCGATCCCCAGCCCCAGCAGGCCACGGGCGACCCGGTTCACGTCCGCGTCGAACTCGGCGTACGTCCATCGCCTCCCGGTCGCAACCTCCACGAGGGCCTCGTGGTCGCCGTACTCGGCCACCACCCGCTCCAGGTTGGCGCCGATCGTCTCCTCCAGCAGGGGTACGTCGGTGGGCCCAGCGGCGTAGGAGAGTTCCATGGCCCCAGCGTAAGCACCGGTCACCGGCTCCGCACGCCGTCGACCACCGCGCGACGCCGGCGCAGGGACAGCACCGAACCGCCGACCGCGACCAGCAGGACCCAGGCAAAGAACACCGCCGCACTGGCTCCCACTCCCCAGACCGCGATCCCGGAGTCCAGGCCCGCGAACATCTCGTAGGGGGAGAACATGGTACGGCGCCCGGCGGACGCTGGCAGCAGGTTCGTCACCCACACCACCGGGGCCGGGCCGTGCGGGACGGCCCAGGCAGTCAGCAGTGAGTTGAGGATCGGCTCCACGACGAGCGCCCATCCCAGCGCGACGATCGCTGCGAGCACCCGGCGCCGCCAGGCCAGGGCGAGACCGAGACCGGCCAGGGCGAACCCCACGCAGTATCCGAGGTAGGCGGTCAGCGGCCGCCACATCTGCCATGACAGTGCCATCGGGTCGAGCAGGGCCCAGGCCACGAGCAGGTCGAGGGCGATCGTGAGCGCCACTGCGGCGAGCACGCCCAGGCCGAGGCGGACCGCCGTGTCCGCTACTGCACGCGGGGGGTGCCCGCTGACGTCTCCACCGAGGCGCACGCCGAGGATCAGGTAGCAGGCTGCGCCCACGACCGGCGTGAACGGCAGTGACGCGCCGGCGCTGACGGCGAACGTGGTGGCCTGCGGCGCGTCCAGATCACTCAACCCGGCGACCCGCACCACCACCGCCACCGCGACACTGAGCAATACCGAGAGCGCGACACCGATTCCGAGCAGCCGACACGTCCACGGCAGGGGCAGCGGGGGATCCTGTGCCCGTGCCATGTTCACCTCCCGAGCGCCGTCGGAAGCGCCACCGGAGAGCGCCGCCGGTGCCTCAGACTACGGTAGGAGGGTGATGGCAGGCGCACCACGATCGCTCACGCAGATGCTGCGCGAGGCCGACGACGAGGCGCTCGTCGAGTTGCTGCTGGACCGACCGGACCTGGCCGACCCGCCACCGACGGGCTTCAGCCAGGTGGCCTCGCGCGCCACCACCCGGCACTCGGTGTCCCAAGCGGTGCACGAACTGACCCAGTTCGAGCTATGGGTAGCGCGCCGTGTCTGCGCCGCCGACGGGGCCGTGGACGCTGCGGCCGTCGCCGGTGATACGGCCGGCGAGGACGTGGACACCGATGCGGTGGCGGCCACGTTGCGTCGGCTCCGGCGACTGGCGCTGGTCTGGGGCGGACCGCAGCACCTCCGCCCCGTACGGGCGCTGCGGTCCCTGGTGCTCGCCGACGACGAGTCTCCCGGCCCCCCACCGGCGACTGCCCCGCCGGCATTCCCCAAGGCCACCCGGCAACCACCGGAGCGGGTGGACGTCGTCGCGGCCGGATCGGCGTTCGAGTTCGTCCGCCGCCTGGAGGTCCTGGTCGAGCACTGTGACCACCAGCCGCTGCGGCTACGCCGGGACGGCGAGGCCTCGGCGCGGGAGCTGCGTGACCTTGCGCACCTGCTCGACGTACCGAAGTCGGTCGCGACCGGGTCGCTACAGATCGCCGAGTCCGCCCACCTGCTGGCCCCGATCCCGCACGGCACCGGTCAGGCACTGCTTCCCACCGCGGAGTTCGACCGCTGGCAGGGGGAACCGCTGGAAGAGCAGTGGCGCACCCTGCTCCGGGCCTGGGTCGAGCGGCATCCCGCCAGCGGCTCCGCAGCCCTGAAGCGGTTGTGCTTGACCGCGTTCGGCGACCCCGACGAGGGCCTGGCGCTGGGGAAGGCGGAGCTGCGTACCTGGCTGGCGTGGATGCGGCCGCTGCGTCCGGCGGGCACCGACGGGATCGCGGCGACGATGCTGGTGCAGGCCGCCTGGCTCGGGATCACCGGCCTGGGTGCGCTGTCGTCGTTCGGCGCCACCGCAGACGTACACCGCCTGCGGCAGCTGCTGCCCGAGCGGGTGGAGCACGTGCTGGTGCAGGCCGACCTGACCGCGGTCGCCCCAGGCCCGCTGACCAGGAAGGTCGCGCAGGAGATGGGCGAGCTGGCGGAGGTGGAGTCACGCGGGGGTGCGACCGTCTACCGGTTCTCCGAGGCCTCGTTGCGCCGCGCCCAGCAGCGCGGGTGGAGTTCCACGCAGATCCTGGACACCCTCACCGAGCGCTCCACGACTCCCCTCCCTCAGCCCCTCACCTACCTCATCGGCGACCTGGACCGGCCACGGGAGGTGCCCGGACGGGAACCGGCCAGCACCGGGCGCATGCCTGGCTTCCACGACCTGCCCCCGCGCGCCCCGGCGCCGGAGACGCCGGGCCCTTCGCTGCCGGACGAGGCTGCCGTCCGGGAGATCGTCGCCGGGCTGCGAGACGCAGCACCGGCCACGGCGGCGTCCGAGGAGCGGGAAGAACACGCGGGCGGTCCGGCGGGCGGCAACGTGTTCGACTCCCCGTTGGCCACCTTGCGGGAAGCGGTGGAGACCGGAGAGACGGTGTGGGTCGGGTACGTCGACACCGACGGGACGGGCACGGAGCGGCTGGTCCGGGCGATGGCGGTGGACGACGGCATGCTCACCGCACGGGACAGCCGGTCCACCGACGAGATCGACGTACCGGTACGGCGCATCACCGCGGCACACATCATCCGTGCCGCCCCGCGTCCGTCGGCCTGATCCCCGGGGGCCGGGCGGTTTTCCCGCCTCTTCTACGGCGTCTTCTACGATGGGGGCGTGGATTTCGTCCAGTACGCCGACCTGGCCGCGAGCCTGGTCAACGCGTCCCTGGAGACCGAGCAGGGCCTGCATGACCTGCTCGGCCAGCGTGCCTGGCTGCGCCGCCGGGTAGAACCACGCGACCTCGCGCCGCTTCGCCGGCTGCAACGGGAGCTGCGTCCGGTGTTCGCCGCGTCCAGCCAGTCCGATGAGTCCGCGGTGGTGGAGCGGCTGAACGGGCTGCTTGCGAAGTACCCGGTGTCGCCGCACATCGCCGGTCACGACGCACAGACGTGGCACCTGCACGTCGCCGAACGCGGGTCCGCGGTCTCCTCGCTGCTCATCGCCGAGTCACTGATGGGCCTGGCGACCCTGGTCTGTGACTACGGCGCTACCCGCCTCGGCGTGTGCTCGGCACAGGGGTGCGACCGGGTGTTCGTCGACACCTCCCCCAACCAGTCGCGACGCTACTGCTCCGACCGGTGCTCCTCGCGCGCCAACGTCGCGGCGTACCGCGCCCGGCAGCGGCTGGAGGCGGCCCGGTGACCGACGGGCCGCTGATCGTCCAGTCCGACAAGACCCTGCTGCTGGAGGTGGACCATCCGCAGGCAGCGGACGCGCGACGCGCGATCGCGGTCTTTGCTGAGCTGGAGCGGTCACCCGAACACATCCACACCTACCGGGTGACGCCACTCGGGTTGTGGAACGCACGCGCCGCCGGTCATGACGCCGAGCAGGTCGTCAACGCGCTGCTCACGCACTCCCGTTACCCGGTCCCCCACTCGTTGCTGGTGGACGTGGCCGACACGATGGACCGGTACGGGCGGTTGCGCCTGGAGAAGCATCCGGTCCACGGCCTGGTGCTGGTCAGCACCGACCAGGCAGTACTCACCGAGGTCCTGCGCAGCAAGCGGATCGCGCCGATGCTCGGTGCCCGTATCGACGACGACTCCGTCGCCGTGCACCCCTCCGAGCGCGGCACGCTGAAACAGGCGCTGCTCAAGCTGGGGTGGCCCGCGGAGGACTTCGCCGGGTACGTCGACGGCGAGGCCCACCCGATCTCCTTGCGGGAGGAGGGCTGGTCCCTCCGCCCGTACCAGAAGGAGGCCGCGGAGTCGCTGTGGGACGGTGGCTCCGGGGTGGTCGTGCTGCCGTGTGGCGCAGGGAAGACCCTGGTCGGGGCGGCCGCGATGGCCCAGGCACAGACCACGACCTTGGTCCTGGTGACCAACACGGTGGCCGCGCGACAGTGGAAGACCGAGCTGCTTCGCCGTACCAACCTGACCGAGACCGAGATCGGCGAGTACTCCGGCTCGACGAAGGAGATCCGGCCCGTCACCATCGCGACGTATCAGGTGATGACGACGCGGCGGAAGGGTGTCTACTCCCACCTGGAGCTGTTCGAGGCGCGGGACTGGGGGCTGATCGTCTACGACGAGGTGCACCTGTTGCCTGCCCCGATCTTCCGGATGACAGCGGACCTGCAGGCGCGTCGCAGGATCGGGCTGACCGCGACCCTGGTCCGTGAGGACGGCCGCGAAGGTGACGTGTTCTCGCTGATCGGGCCGAAACGCTACGACGCACCGTGGAAGGACATCGAGGCACAGGGCTACATCGCGCCGGCGGAGTGTGTGGAGGTGCGGTTGTCGCTGACCGACTCCGAGCGGTTCGCCTATGCCACGGCCGAACGCGAGGACCAGTACCGGCTGGCAGCAGCGTGCGGCAGCAAGAACGGTGTCGTGGAGCAGATCCTGGCCGCCGGCTCCGGGGAGCCGACGCTGGTGATCGGGCAGTACATCGACCAGTTGGACGAGATTGCCGAGCATCTGGACGCACCGATGGTCAAGGGGGCGACGCCGGTACGCGAGCGCCAGGAGCTGTTCGCGTCGTTCCGTGCCGGCGAGATCCCGGTGCTCGTGGTCAGCAAGGTCGCGAACTTCTCGGTGGACCTGCCCGAGGCGACGGTGGCAATCCAGGTATCAGGCACGTTCGGATCCCGGCAGGAGGAGGCGCAGCGGCTCGGCCGGCTGCTGCGCCCGAAGGAGGACGGGCGTACGGCGACGTTCTACAGCGTGGTGGCTCGGGATACCGTCGACGCCGATTACGCCCAACACCGGCAACGGTTCCTTACCGAACAGGGCTACTCTTACACCATCGTCGACGCCGACTCCCTCCGCCTGTAGTCCCCGCTACCCTCGCTGCGCCACCCTCGCTGCGCCACCCTCGCTGCG
>CAYLOC010000019.1:16729-24677 GCA_964385195.1 uncultured Nocardioidaceae bacterium | reverse complement strand
CGGTGGGTCGCGGGTGTTCGGTGCGAGGATGGGGGGCATGGCGTTGCGGATCGTGGCCACGTCACCCCATCCGGGGCTGGTGACACTGCCGTGGGATCGGCCGCTGGAGGAGTGGGACACCGATCACTTGCTCCCGCTGCCCCGCGGCATCTCCCGGCACGTGGTGCGGTTCGTGCGGTTAGACGGCCGGGTGTACGCCGTGAAGGAGACTCGCGAGCGGATGGCGTGGGCGGAGTACCGGCTGCTGCGGGACCTGCGCAGCCTCAGCGTCCCGGCGGTGGAGGCGGTCGGGGTGGTGACCGGGCGGCAGTCCCGCGACGGCGAGCCGATCGAGCCGATCCTGGTGACCGCCCACCTGTCGTACTCACTGCCGTACCGGGAGGTGTTCTCCCGCGGTGTCCGCCCCGATACCGTCGACCGGCTGGTAGACGCGCTGGTGGTGCTGTTGGTCCGGCTGCATCTGGTCGGCTTCTACTGGGGCGACTGCTCGCTCTCGAACACGTTGTTCCGCCGGTCGGCGGGTGAGTTCGCAGCGTACCTGGTCGACGCCGAGACCGGCGAGCTGCATCCGGAGCTGAGCAACGGGCAGCGGCTGCACGACCTCGACACCGCCACCGGCAACCTGTTCGCGGAGATGCTGGACCTACAGGCCGGTGGCTACCTCAGCGAGGAGTTCGACGCGTTCCGGGCCGTGGACCGGCTCCAGCAGCGCTACGACGCCCTGTGGTCGGAGCTCACCGGAGTCGAGGACTTCACCACCGACGAGATGTGGCGGATCGAGCAGCGGATCGAGCGGCTGAACGACCTCGGCTTCGATGTCGATGAGCTGGACATCGTCACCGACTGGGACGGAGCGACGGTACGGATCCAGCCCAAGTGCGTCGAGCCGGAGCACCACCGGCGACGGCTACAGTCGCTGACCGGCCTGGACCTGGAGGACAACCAGGCCAGGCGGCTGCTCAACGACCTCGACGCGTACGCTGCCGCGAACGACCTCCAGGGCGAGGACCCAGCACTGGTGGCGCACCGCTGGCTGACCCGGATCTATGAGCCGATCACCGCCAAGATGCCGCCCGAGGCCCGCGGGACGATGGAGCCAGCGGAGTTCTTCCACGAGATCCTCGAGCACCGCTGGTACGCCTCGGAACACCGGGGTCACGAGGTGGAGATCTTCGCCGCCGCGGAGGACTACGTCGACACGGTGCTCCGGCCGGGCGCCCACGGTGCCCCCGACGATGTCCCCGCCACCTCGGGACGTCCTGCACCCCGCGCGTAACCGCGCGCGGGGTGCAGGACGCTGAACAGCGGCGCGGGAGGGTTCAGCGCCGTAGCAGGTCGCGGGCGATCACCATCCGCTGGATCTGGTTGGTGCCTTCGAAGATCTGCATCACCTTCGCCTCCCGCATGTAGCGTTCGGCGGGGAAGTCGCGGGTGTAGCCGTACCCACCGAGCACCTGGACGGCGTCGGTCGTGACCCGCATCGCGGCGTCGGTCGCCGTCAGCTTGGCGATTGACGCCTGTCGGCTGAACCGGTGCCCGGCATCGCGGAGCCGGGCCGCGTGCAGATACTGCGCCCGGGCGGTCTCGACCCCGGCCGCCATGTCCGCGAGCAGGAACTGCACCCCCTGGAAGCCGCCGATCGGCGTACCGAACTGCTTCCGCTCTCCCGCATAAGAGACCGCCAGGTCCAGCGCGGCCTGAGCGAGCCCGGTCGCGCACGCGGCAATCCCCAGCCGCCCGGAGTCCAACGCGGAAAGGGCGATCCGCATCCCGTCGCCCTCCGCGCCGATCCGCTGGTCGGCCGGCACCCGGGCACCGTCGAACAGCACCTGTGTCGTCGTCGAGGCCGTCATGCCCATCTTCTTCTCCGGCGCCGCGAAGCTCATTCCGTCCAGCCCGGCCGGCACGTGAAACGCTGACAGGCCACCCCGCGGATCGTCGCCGGTGCGCGCGAACAGCAAGAAGAAGTCGGCGTGCGGCCCGTGGCTGATCCAGGCCTTGGTCCCGGTGACGACGTAGTCCCCGCCGTCGCGCACTGCTCGGGTGGCGATCCCCGACACGTCGGACCCGGCCTGCGGCTCCGACAGCGCGTAGGCGCCCAGCAGCTCACCGCCGAGCATGCCCGGGAGCCACCGCGCCTTCTGCTCCTTGGTGCCGAAACGGGTCATAGCGTACGACGACAGCGTGTGCACCGACGTATCCACCGCGACGCTGACCCAGGCGGTGGCGATCTCCTCCAGCACCTGCAGGTACACCTCGTACGGCTGACCCCCTCCACCGTCGGACTCGGCGAACGGCAAGGACAACAGGCCGGTCTTCCCCAGCAGTGTGAACACATCGCGCGGGAACTCTGCGGCGGCCTCGGCCTCCGACGCCCGCGGCGCCAACTGCTCGGTGGCGATCTCGCGTACGACGGCCAGCAGCTCGGTGGCCTCCTCGGTCGGCAGCAGCCGGTCCACACTCATCTCACTGTCCTTCCACCCGACGACGGCGGCTGACCTCATACAAGGTGATGCCGGCGGCGACGCCGGCGTTCAGCGACTCGGTGCCGGCGGTCATGGGGACCCGTACCAGCATGTCGCAGGCCTGCGCCACCAAGCGGGACAGCCCGTGTCCCTCGCTGCCGACCACCACCGCCAGCGGACCGGTCGGCAGGTTCCAGCCCGGGTCGTCCACCGCCGTGTCGGCGGCGGCATCGAGGCCGACCACCATCACCCCGTCCCGCTGGTAGCCCTGGAGCGCCCGCGTCAGGTTCGTGGCCCGCGCCACCGGGATCCGCAACGCCGCCCCGGCGGAGGCTTTCCATGCTCCCGCGGTCATCCCGGCCGACCGGCGCTCGGGGATCACCACGCCGTGCGCACCGAACGCCGCAGCGGACCGCACCACCGCGCCAAGGTTGCGGGGGTCGGTCACCGAGTCCAGAGCCACCAGGAGCGGCTCGGTCCCCGAGGCCCGTGCGTGGGCGAGCAGGTCGTCGGGGTCTGCGTAGTCGTACGGCGGTACTTTCGCCGCGATGCCCTGGTGCACCGCCTCGCCGGTGAGCCGGTCCAGCTCGTCGGCTGATACCTCCAGCAGCGGCAGATGCCGTTCGGCTGCGGTCCGGAACGCGGTACGGACCCGCTCGTCACGTCCGGCGTGCTCGGCGACGTACAGGGCCGACACCGGAACCCGCGCCTGCAGCGCCTCCAGGACCGAGTTGCGGCCCGCCACCCACTCGGTGCTGGACCGGCGCTTCGGCCCTCCGGACCGCCGTTGCCGCTGCGACCGGTTCGGCGCATGCGCCTTGTGTCCGGGACGGTTCCGTGCTTTGGGTGTCGGGCCTTTGCCTTGCAGTCCCTTCCGGCGCCGTCCGCCCGATCCTGCCGTGGGGTTGCCGCCGCGGCGCTTGCGAACCGCGCCTTGCCTTTTGCTGTTGCCGGCCATCAGACCCCCTTCTGGACCGTCGCCAGACTCCACCGCGGTCCCTGCGGAGTGTCCTCGATCTCGATCCCCGCCGCCTGGAGCCGGTCGCGCAGGGCGTCGGCCGTTGCGAAGTCCTTGTTCGCACGGGCTTCCTGCCGCTGGGTGAGCAGTCCGGTGACGAGGGCGTCGACGACGCGGCGCAGTGAGTCATCCTGCACCGACGGGTCCTGCCACTGTTCCGCCAGCGGGTCCAGCCCGAGGATCGCGAGCATGGCCCGGACCGAGGCGAGGTTGCCTCGCAGTGCCGGGGAGTTACCGTCGCCCACCAGCTTGTTGCCCTCCCGGATCACCGCCTGCAAGGCAGCCAGGGCAGTGGGGACGGACAGGTCGTCGTCCATCGCGGCCACGAAGTCCGCGCACGGAACGCCCGCCGAAGGCTCGACGCCGCCGGTCACCTCGGTGGCCCGGTCGACGTACCCCTCGATCCGGGAGAACGTGGTCGCCGCCTCCGCCAGCCCGTCCTCGCTGTACTCGATGATCGAACGGTAGTGCGGGGCCACCAGGTAGTACCGCAACTCGATCGGCCGCAGGCGGCGCACCACCTCGCTGACCAGCAGCGAGTTGCCGACCGACTTGCTCATCTTCTCGCCGGCCAGGTTGACCATGGCGTTGTGCATCCAGTACCGCGCGAACGGCCGGCCGGCGGCGCGGGACTGGGCGAGCTCGTTCTCGTGGTGGGGGAACCGCAGGTCGAGTCCGCCGCCGTGGATGTCGAACTCCGCGCCGAGGTACTTGCCCGACATCGCCGAGCACTCCAGGTGCCACCCGGGGCGACCGAGACCCCACGGCGCCGGCCAAGCGGCAGTGTCTGGTTCCACGCCCTTCTTGAAGCCCTTCCATAACGCGAAGTCGCGGGGGTCTCGTTTACCGCGCGGGTCGGCGTCGGTGGCCGGCTCCATGTCCTCGATGCGCTGGTGGGACAGCTCGCCGTACGGCGGCCACGACTTCACGTCGAAGTACACATCGCCGGAGCCGTCGGGGGCGACGTAGGCATGGCCCTTCTCGATCAGCTGCCCGATCATCTCCAGCATCTCCGGGATGTGGCCGGTGGCGCGCGGCTCGTACGTCGGGGGGAGGCATCCGAGGACCTCGTACGCCGCGTGGAGGGCTCGCTCGTTGGTGTAGGCGATGCTCCACCACGGCTGGTCCTGCTCCGCCTCCTTGGCCAGCACCTTGTCGTCGATGTCGGTGATGTTGGCCACCAGCGTGACGTCGTAGCCGTTGTGGTCGAACCAGCGTCGCAGGACGTCGAAGACGACCTCCTTGCGGATGTGCCCGATGTGCGGCGGACCCTGCACGGTCAACCCGCAGTGGTAGATCCCGACGTGACCGGCATGCAGCGGCACGAAGTCGCGGATCTCGCGGGTGGCGGTGTCGTACAGGCGAAGCGTCACCCACCCAGGGTAGCGAAGCATCAACCACGGAAAGCACGCCGACGCCAGCGACGATCCTGCCCCGTCCTGGGCCTGGTGCCGAGGCGTCGTACGGCTGGGACGTCAGAGTGGTCGGTGCGGCGACCGACGAGGCTCGCGAGCCCGGCCGTTCCTCGACACCGACCGTTGACGTCAAGGGCAGAGATCTCAGGGAACCGGTGTCCCACCCAGGTAACCAGGGCCTGTCCGTGCCAGGGCACCGCGATGTCCCTGCCCTCGACCCGGACCCATCCGATCTGCGCACTGGCGAGCATGGTGGTGTAGCTGATCCACCGCCCAGGGGGCAGCGCGTGGCTGGTGCCGCCTCCGTCGTCGCGAACCCCACCCATGCCATCGCCCGCCACCATCAGCTGCGGATCGATGCCAGCCAATGTGCACCACGGAGTGCGCATCGCCTCGGGGATCACGTCCGGGCGGTCCCCCAGCAGGTCATCGTCGTAGTCGTGGCTGGAACCGCCGCCTCCCAGCATCCGCCACTGCCCACCGCGCCACACCAGAACCCACGTCTCCTCGTGGACGCAGCCGGCACCGCGGCGCAGGAACATCGTGGCCGCGACGTCGCCGGCAACATCGACGGCCATGGCCGCGAACCGGCGGCGCCTGCTCAACCTTGGTACCGGCCGCAGGGTCCGCGTTGCGATCAGCGAAATGCTCTCCGCGAGCGCGTCGTAGGCCATCACCGGATACTACGCGGCGGGCACGCGCGCGATCTCCCCGCAGGACCCGGTGCCGGACCAGCCGACAGTGCCCAGTTCACAGCCGAGTTCCCACCGGGTCCCCTACGGGGGCCGTCGGCATGGGCGCATTAGCCTCTGGGGGTGCACATCACCTACACCCACTGGGGCGACGCCACCGGATTCGGCGCCGGGACGTTCCACCACGCCCGGACCGACAACGAGGCGTTGGCGCTGGACCCGACGGCGGACCGCGGGACTTGGGTGTCCCCCGTGGTGCAGCACGGTTTCGCCGCGACCGAGCTCGTGGCCTCCTGGAACGCCGACACCCCGCCAGGTTGCTGGATCGAGGTGCTGGTCGCAGGAACCACGGATAACGGCGAGGCCTCCCCCGACTACCTCCTGGGCCGATGGGCCTCCGGTGAGGAGGCGATCGCCCGGACCACCGTCACCGGCCAACGCGACCGGATCGCGCGAGTCGACTACGACACCCTGATCGCCGCAGAGGGCATCGGGTTCGAGTCCTGGCAGATCACGGTGCGCCTGCATCGCGAGGCAGGCAGCGCAGGTACGCCGAGGGTGCGCCTGGTCGGGGTGATGACGTCTGCCCTTCCGCGCCGGGAGGACCGGGGCGTCAGCGCTCCCACAGGCGTCGCCGGTGGAGCCGAACTGCCGGTACCCCCGTACTCGCAGCAGGTGCATCGCGGCCGGCTGCCGGAGTACAACGGCGGGGGCGAGGCGTGGTGCAGCCCCACCTCGACGGCGATGGTGGTGGCGTACTGGGGTGGCGGACCGACCGCAGCGGACTGGCGGTGGCTGGCCGCGGACTACCCCGACCCCCAGGTCGCGCACGCCGCCCGCGGTACCTATGACGCGGGGTATCACGGGACGGGGAACTGGCCGTTCAACACCGCCTACGCCGCGGGGTACCGCGCGGCGTCGGGAGCGCCGCTGACCGCGTTCGTCACCCGACTGCGGTCGCTGGCGGAGGCGGAGGCCTTCATCGCCGCCGGCATCCCGCTGATCGCCTCGGTCGCGTTCACCGCAGCGGAGCTGACCGGCGCCGGCTACCACACCAACGGCCACCTGCTGGTGATCATCGGGTTCACCGACGGCGGCGACGTCGTGGTCAACGACCCCGCCTCCCACCTGGAGGCAGACAACGGCGCGGTCCGCACCACCTACGACCGGGCCGAGTTCGAGCGTGCCTGGGTGGACCGGACCGGCGGGATCGTCTACGTCATCCATCCCGTCGACGTACCGCTCCCCGCGGCGCCGGTCGAACCGAACTGGTGATCACGTGGCCGTGACGGTGACGCCGATGCGGTCCCAGCCGGTCGCCCCGTCCGGCAGCACGCCTTGTTCATGGCCGGTCTGGGTCACGCCGGAGCCGTCGGTGGCGCGCACCTGCAGCGTGTGGTCACCGGGAGAGGCGTCCCACCGGTACACCCACTGGCGCCAAGTGTCCCGGTTCGGGGCAGCACCGAGCTCGGCCGGGCGCCACGGGCCGTCGTCGATGCGCACCTCGACCCGCTCGATCCCACGGTGCTGGGCCCACGCGGCGCCAGCGATCGGGGTCGGTCCTCCGGGGATGTCGGCACCGTTATCGGGTACGTCGATGCGGGACTGGGTCTTGACCGGCCCCTTGGGCGACCACCCCCGCTCGGTCCAGAACGCCGTGATGTCGTCGAACCTGGTGACCTT
Source organism: uncultured Nocardioidaceae bacterium (assembly GCA_964385195.1). Taxonomy (GTDB): domain Bacteria; phylum Actinomycetota; class Actinomycetes; order Propionibacteriales; family Nocardioidaceae; genus CAYLOC01. The sequence continues at coordinate 17,404 of CAYLOC010000019.1, read as the reverse complement.
GACGTCGACCACCCATTTCGTCGCGGACACGTAGCCGTAGAGGCCCGGCACCACCATCCGCACCGGGAAACCGTGTTCGGGCAGCAGCGGCTTGCCGTTCATCGCGACGGCGAACATCGCCGTGCGTCCGTCGGTGAGGGTGGACAGCGGCGTGCCTGCGGTCCACCCGTCCGCCGAGCGGGACAACACCGCGTCGGCACCGGCCCGTGGGCCCGCCTCGGCCAGCACCTTCGACGTCAGCACGCCGGACCACCAGGCGTTGCCGACGAGCGATCCGCCAACCGGGTTGGAGACACAGCACAGCGTCATCCAATGTTCGGTGAGCCCGAGGTCGAGCAGATCCCGATAGTCCAACCGGAGCTCTCGCCGTACCATGCCGTGGACCCGCAGCTGCCAGTCCTCCGGTGCGATCTGGGGGACTGAGAACGCGGTGTCCACCCGGTACAACGAGGCAGGGCTGGTGACCCACGGGGCGACGCCGTCCACCCCGACGGACACGTGCGGCGGCCGCTGCGGGCGGGTGACCGGGAGCCGCAGCGCCTTCCGCGCACGGTCGGCGACCACACGTCCGTGCGACAGCGCCTGCCCGCCGACGCCGGCCAGCACCGCGCCCAGCGCGACGGTGCCCGACAACGCCAGGAACTGTCGCCGGCTCCGAGCCGCAGGCACAGCCGG
>CAYLOC010000019.1:0-16629 GCA_964385195.1 uncultured Nocardioidaceae bacterium | reverse complement strand
CGTGGCCACGTAGACGGCCGGGCGCGCCGCCCGCGACTGCACTGCGAGCAGGACCACGATCCCCAGCACCCCGAAACCGGCCCACGCCATCCACCGCGCTCGCAGGGTCAACCGTCCTACGACCGCGGACAGCCCGGCGGCCACCAGCAGCATCACCGCCACCAGCAGCTGCTTGTCGTGGTCACCGACGGCGGAGATCACCGCCTCCACGACGGCTCCCGGGGTGAGCGCTGCCACGGTCTCCGACATCGCCGACAGCGGGGACAGCCGCTGCCCGAACAGCCCGCTGAGCAGGAGCGAAACGGCAAGGCCGGCTCCCCCCGCCAGGATTCCGGCCACTCCGGCCCAGGCTTGCCGTGACCTCACAGTTCGATCATCCCCCTGCCCCCAAGGCCGGTCAACCAAGTGCTGGTGACGGTTCGGTGACGCCACCGTGACCGCGCGAGTGGCGCGTTGGTGGCTCCGGGCTGGCATGATGCGGCACGTGAGCGCCGAGAAGCCATATGTGGGGACCGCCGTCGACGTCCATCCGCTCCGTGCCGACCGCGCGTTGTGGGTGGCGGGGCTGCACTGGCCGGAGTACGACGTCGGGTTGGCCGGTCACTCCGACGGCGACGTGGTGGCGCATGCCTGTTGCGAAGCGCTGCTGTCGGCCGCCGGGTTGGGCGACCTCGGCAGCCAGTTCGGCACCGCGGAGCCGGAGTGGGCGGGCGCGAGCGGCGTCGCGTTGCTGGAGGAGACCGCACGGCGGCTGGCTGCTGCGGCGGTCACCCCCGGCAACGTCTCGGTCCAGTTGATCGGCCCGCTGCCGCGGCTCGGGGTACGTCGGGAAGAGGCGCAAGCCGTCCTCGCGGCGGCCTGTGGCGCTCCGGTGGCGCTCTCGGCGACCACCACCGACGGCCTCGGGATCATCGGGCGGGGCGAGGGGTTGGCGGCGACGGCCGTGGCTCTGGTGTACCGCTCGGGGCACTAGGGACGGCGGACCCGGGTCCGGACAAGGGCGTCGGCCAGCCGCAGGTCCATCGGCTTGGTGATCTTGAACGCCATCTCCGACCCGTCCACCAGCGCGACCCGCACTCCCAGACGCTCGACCAGGCTGGCGTCGTCGGTGGCGTCGGCGGCCGTGGCCGCTGCATGCGCCTCGCGCAGTACGTCGATGCGGAAGCCCTGGGGTGTCTGCACCGCCCGGACCGTGGTCCGGTCCACGACCTGGCTCGTCCCGGTTGCGGTGACCATGCGCAGCGAGTCCGGCACCGCGACCGCGGGCACGACTGCGTCGGCCCCGCCGACGAGGGCGTCCACGACGCGGTCGACGACGTCGGTCGGCACCAGCGGACGTGCGGCATCGTGCACCAGCACGTGAGTCGTCTCGGGGTCGACCGCTGCGACGGCGTACTGCACCGACTGCTGTCGGGTCCGGCCACCGGCCACGACTCGGTACGGCACGGTCAGCCCGGCCAGGGCCGTGCGAACCTCCGTCAGCAGCGACTCGGGGGCTGCGACCACGAGGTCGTCGACGGCAGCGGCGAGGCCGTCGGCGGCCCACCGCAGCAACGGCCGGTCACCCAGGAGGCGCAGCGCCTTGGGCAGGGGAGGTGTCTCGTCGGCGGTGTCGTTCAGCCGCAGGCCCTGTCCCGCTGCGGGGATGACCGCGGCCACCCGCGGACGTGGGGCTGCCATCGGCGGGGAGACGATGGCCTAGGAGGCGAGCACCTCGTCGAGGACGGTCTCTGCCTTGTCCTCGTTGGTCTGCTCGGCCAGTGCCATCTCTGAGACCAGGATCTGGCGTGCCTTGGCCAGCATCCGCTTCTCGCCGGCGGACAGGCCGCGCTCCTGCTCCCGGCGCCAGAGGTCGCGCACGACCTCGGCCACCTTCATCACGTCACCGGAGTGCAGCTTCTCCAGATTGGCCTTGTAGCGGCGTGACCAGTTCGTCGGTTCCTCGGTATGCTCCGCGCGCAGCACATCGAAGACTCGCTCCAACCCGGCCTGGTCCACCACGTCGCGGACACCGACCAGGTCGAGGTTGCATGCGGGAACACGCACCACGAGGTCGTTCTGGGCCACGATGCGGAGGACGAGGTAGAGCTTGTCCTCACCTTTGATCTGACGAGTTTCGATCTCTTCGATGACTGCGGCGCCATGATTGGGGTACACCACAGTTTCACCGACGGTAAATGTCATCTGCCAACTACCCCTTTCCGAATGTCAAGGATATCACATCGCAGGCCTCCGACGAATTGCGTTTCCCCAGGTCAGCGCGTACTTTTGGGTTTGACAAATGGGAGTTCTCGTGCCTAGTGAGCCCTCCGGCGTACCGCGCGACAGACCCCTTCGCTAGTCTGATCCCGCCCGCACGATGACAGGTTGACAGTCGGCGTCGCCGGAACGACGTACCGCCGCTGCCGAAGGGACGGAGACCGGCGCAGGTCGAAGGAGAAGCGAGGATCGTGGCCATTCCATCATCAAAGGGGCTTCGGCGCCTGGGTGCCGTCCTGGGCTCCGGGGCGCTGTCGCTGCTTCTGCTGACCGGGTGTGCGGGCAACTTCGGCGCCCAGACCAACAAGCCCTACGAGCCGGCGGACGGCATCAGCGTCCGGCGGCACCAGCTCTCGGCGCTCAACAGCCTCGTGGTGGTCGGGAACGGCGGCAACGGCACGCTCGTCGCCGGGCTGGTCAACAAGACCGCCACACCCGACACGTTGCAGTCGGTCACCGCGATGCGCCCGAACAGCCAGCAGCAGATCAAGGTCACCTACAAGTCCGGCTCGGTCAAGATCCCGCCGAGCACGCTGGTCCAGCTCAAGGGCCAGGTGCGGCTGCACGCGAAGTCGTTCACTCCGGGTGACCTGGTGAAGGTCACCTACACCTTCGCCGACGCGGCGCCGATCACGGTGACGATCCCGTTGATGGGCCACCAGGCTCCCTACGCCACCATCCCGGTCGGCGGCCAGCGCTCCTGACCGTCGTACCAATGCTCCGCCGCCGTGCACGGCGGCCAGCCGCCCTTGGATAGCATGCGGTCATGACCACTCCACCGTTTCCTCTGGTACTGCTCCGTCACGGAGAAAGTGAGTGGAACGCGGCGAACCTGTTCACCGGCTGGGTCGATGTCGCGCTGAGCGACCACGGCCGTGACCAGGCCCGCACGGCCGGGCGGCTGCTCGCCGAGCGCGGACTGGTGCCGGACGTCTTGCACACCTCGGTACTGCGCCGGGCCTACCACACCGCAGAGCTGGCGCTGGATGTCATGGACCGCGGCTGGCTCCCGGTACGCCGGTCCTGGCGCCTCAACGAACGCCACTACGGAGCACTGCAGGGCAAGGACAAGAAGGCGACGCTGGAGAGGTACGGCGAGGAGCAGTTCATGACGTGGCGGCGCTCGTACGCCACCCCGCCACCACCGATCGATGACGCCGACGAGTACAGCCAGGCCGGCGACCCCCGTTACGCCGCGCTTCCCCCGGAGCTGCTCCCGCGGACCGAGTGCCTCGCCGACGTCGTACGCCGGGCACTGCCGTATTTCTACGACGCGCTGGTGCCCGACCTCCGCGACGGCAAGGTGGTGTTGGTCGCCGCCCACGGAAACTCCATCCGGGCACTGGTCAAGCACCTGGACTCGATGTCCGACGACGACGTGGTCGGGTTGAACATCCCGACCGGGATCCCCTTGCTGTACGAGCTCGACGAGGACATGCGCCCCACGAAACCCGGTGGGGAGTACCTCGACCCCGATGCCGCCGCCGCCGGTATCGCCGCGGTCGCCAGCCAGGGCCACTGAGCCCGACCACTGCTCGGGCGGGCCGGTCGTCCCGCGGCCCTGTGGACAACCGCCGCGGCCGTACGCCGATCTGTGCCAGGCTGCAGCGATGGATGACAACACCGACGACATACACCAGCCTCGCGCGCCCGAGGACATGCCACCGGTCCATACCCAGGACGACGTCTACCAACGCTGGGTGGAACTCATGGGACCGCTCGGCTTCGACCGCCCGGCCCTGTGGCTGGCGATGTTCGACGCTGCCGGGAGACAGACCCCGCACGTCGCACACATCCCGGACATCGACGGCGTTCCCGACGACCTGTTCGTGACGAACCTGTTCTGGGTGGCGGAGAAGACGCTCACCGACCACGCACCGGGTGGCTCGATCGCGCTGCTGCGCGCCCGCCCCGGCCGGGCGACTCTCACCGGCACCGACCTGGCGTGGGCGTATGCGCTCACCGACGCGGCAACGGCGTCCGGGATCCGGATGCACCCGGTGCACCTGGCCACCGACGAGGACATCTGCGTATTCACTCCGGACGACCTGGCACAACGGCACCTCGCCTCCTGACCGCGCCGGAGACCGCGTCACCAGCTCCCGGAACGATCCGACGCTGACGTCGCCGGGGCAACGCGTACGTCGGACCCTGCCGTGGCGCCCGAGGGTTGCCCTAGTGTGGCGGCATGACTCAGCACCCCGCGCCCGCGCCCGACCGCGATCCGCACCAGTGGCTGGAGGAGGTCACTGGCGCCGAGCCACTGGAGTGGGTCCACCGGCACAACGCCGACACCGACGCGGAGCTGTCCAGTGCTCCGGGCTTCGAGCAGCTTCAGACCACGCTCCGCGGCATCCTGGACTCCGACGCGAAGATCCCCGACGTCACCAAGCGCGGTGAGTACCTGTACAACTTCTGGACCGACGCCGACCACGAGCGGGGACTGTGGCGCCGTACGACGCTGGAGGAGTACCGCAAGCCGGAACCGGCCTGGGAGATCCTGCTTGACCTCGACGCGCTCAACGCCGCGGAGGGCGAGAACTGGGTCTGGCACGGCGCCGAGGTGCTGCGGCCGCACTACGACCGGGCACTGGTCGCACTGTCGCGCGGCGGCGCGGACGCCGACGTCACCCGCGAGTTCGACCTCACCACCACCGACTGGGTCGCCGACGGTTTCTACCGCCCGGAGGCCAAGGGAGACCTCACCTGGATCGACCGGGACCATGTCTACGCCGCCACCGACTTCGGCGAAGGCACCCTGTCCACCTCCGGATACCCGCGGATGGTGAAACTGTGGACCCGCGGGACGCCGATGGAGGCGGCCGCGCCGGTCTTCACCGCCGAGCCCACGGACATGAGTGCCTATGCCGTCCACGACGACGCCCCCGGGTTTGAGCGGGACTTCGTGGTGCGCAACGTCGCGTTCTACACCGACGAGGTCTACCTGCGGGGCACCGAGGGTGACCTGGTGAAGGTCGAGGCCCCCGACTCCGCGACCAAGTCGGTTCACCACCGGTGGCTGACCATCCGGCTCCGCGACGCATGGACGGTGGGGACGTCGACGTACGCCCCCGGAACGTTGCTGGTAGCCGACTTCGGCGCGTTCATCGCCGGTGAGCGCGCATTGCACGTGGTGTTCGAGCCCACGGAGTCGACCTCGCTGGCCGACTACACCTGGGTCCGGGACCACCTCGTGCTCAACGTCCTCGACGACGTCAAGTCCCGGCTGTACGCGGTGACCCCGCCGGCCACCGACCGAGGCGAGTGGCACACCGCACCGCTGCCGGGGGTCCCCGGTATCGGGACCGTCGCCGTCGCCGCCGTCGACGAGGACGAGAGCAACGACGTGTGGCTGTACACCACCGACTTCTTGACTCCTACGACCTTGTCCCTGGCCCACATCGGCCACGATGCGGGTCCGCCGGAGGCGTTGAAGGCCAACCCGGAGTTCTTCGACGGCTCCACCCATACCGTCGACCAGCGGTTTGCGTCCTCGGCCGACGGCACCCGGGTGCCGTACTTCCTGGTCCGGCCGCGCGACCTGCCGTTCGACGGCACCGCTGCGACGCTGCTGTCCGGGTACGGCGGGTTCGAGATCTCCCGGCTCCCGTCGTACTCCGGGCTCGTCGGCAGCGGGTGGCTGGAGTCCGGCGGCGTCTACGTGGTGGCCAACATCCGCGGCGGCGGCGAGTACGGGCCGCGCTGGCACCAGGCCGCGCTCCGGGAGAACCGCCACCGGGCCTACGAGGACTTCGCCGCCGTGGCCCGCGACCTGGTCGAGACCGGCGTCACGACGCCGGCACACCTGGGCTGCATCGGCGGCAGCAACGGTGGGCTGCTGGTGGGGAACATGCTGACCCAGTACCCGGACCTGTTCGGCGCGATCGTCATCCAGGTGCCGTTGCTGGACATGTATCGCTACAGCCACCTGCTGGCCGGGGCGTCCTGGGTGGCCGAGTACGGCGACCCGGACACCGACGACTGGAAGTTCCTGGCCACGTTCTCGCCGTACCACCTCTTCGACGACGACCGGGCCAGCGACTACCCGCCGACGTTCTTGTGGACCACGACGCGCGACGACCGGGTCCACCCCGGGCACGCGCGGAAGATGATGGCGAAGATGGCCGCGGCCGGTGCCGACGTCCGCTACTTCGAGAACACCGAAGGTGGTCACGGCGCCGGGGCCACCAACGCCCAGACCGCCCACGTCTGGGCGCTGACCTACGCGTTCCTCCGCCGCACCCTCCACTAACGTCCTGCACCCGGCGCGCGATACCGCGCGCGGTGCAGGACGTTACGGTGCGGACGCTACGGTGGTGAGGGGCGATCCAGCCAGCCGCGGAACGCCTCCAGGTTCCGGGTGGACTCCCCGCGCTTGTTCCGCCACTCCCACTCCTTGCGGATGGAGGAGGCGAACCCGAGCTCCAGGATCGTGTTGAACGACCCGTCGGCGTGGGTCAGCACCGACCCGAGCAGCCGGTCGACTTCGTCGACGCTGACGTTGTCGAAGGACAGCCGCCCGTCCAGGTAGATGTCCCCGTTGTGGTCGACACCGAACGCCACGCCGTACATCCGCATGTTCTGTGCCAGCAGCCACCGGTAGACCTCCTCGTGGTTCTCGTCCGGGTTGCGGCAGACGAACGCGTGGACGCCGACGGAATGGTCCCCGACCTCCAGCCGTACCGGCGTCGCCAGCTTGCGCTCGCCGGGCAGGTCGAACACGAACACCCCGTCGCGCGGCCGCTGCGCCTCGATACCGGACGCCTCCAGGGCCTGCCCGAGAACCTCGAGGACCTCTGCACGAGCACGCTGGTGGGTCATACTCCGACGGTACCGGTCACCGCGCCAGCGCGAGCGCCTCCTGCCGCAACAGTGTCCCGGCCCGCCGATAGCTCTCCAGCACCTCCTGCGCGGTCCGGGTCCAGCCGAACGCCTGGGCGTGCTCCACCCCGGCGCGGCCCATCGTCCGCCGCCGGCGGTCGTCGGTGAGCAGCCGCTCGAACGCGTGTGCGTAGTCGCGCGGGTCGTGCCCCTCGATCGTCAGGCCGGTCTCTCCGTCGCGCACAGCGGTGGCGAGGCCGCCCACCCGCGCCGCCACGACCGGCGTACCGCAGGCCTGGGCCTCCAGCGCCACCAGGCCGAAGGACTCGTTGTACGACGGGACGCACACCAGGGAGGCAGCGCGGTAGTACGACACCAACGTGGCCTGGTCGACCGGGGGCACGAACCGGACGACGTCGCGTACGCCGAGCCGGTCGGCCAGCGCACGCAGTGCCTCGGGGGTGTCCACGCCGCTACCCGAGGCTCCCCCGATGACCGGGACCACGAGGCGACGGCGCAAGGAGGGCCGACGGCGCAGCAGTTCCGCAGCAGCCCGGACCACCACGTCCGGCGCCTTCAGCGGCTGGATCCGGCCGGCGAACATCACCACCAGCGCGTGCCGCGGGAACCCCAGCAACGAACGCGCCTCCGCCGTGGAACCGGGCCGGAACACCCGCAGGTCGACCCCCGGCCGGACCACACTGACCCGCTCGGGGGTCGCCGAGTACAGGTCGACCAGTTGTTGTTGCTCCGCAGCAGTGTTGGCGACGAGCATGTCTGCGGCGTCGACGACCTGTTCCTCCCCGATGACGCGCGCCTGCGGTTCGGGGTTGTCGCCGTGGGCGAGGAGGGCGTTCTTCACCTTGGCCATGGTGTGCATGGAGTGGACGAGTGGAATCCCCCACCGATCCCGCGCGAGCGCGCCGATCTGTCCGGAGAGCCAGTAGTGGGAGTGGATGACGTCGAAGTATCCGGGTTCGTGCGCGGCCTCGACGCGGAGCACCTGCCGCGCGAACGCACACAGCTGGGCCGGGAGGTCGGCCTTGGTGAGGCCCTCCAGCGGCCCGGCGACCACATTGCGGACACGTACGCCGGGGGCCATCTCGACCGTCGACGGCAGCGCGCCGGACGTGGCACGGGTGAAGATCTCGACATGCACGCCGAGGGCGGCGAGCCGTCGCGACAGCTCGACGACGTACACGTTCATCCCGCCGGCATCCCCCGTGCCGGGCTGGTCCAGCGGCGAGGTGTGCAGGCTGATCATCGCCACCCGCCGCGGCATCCAACGGCCATCGGGAACCGGGAGCACCACGGCACCCTGGTCGCGTCCACCGGCCGAGCCACGCGCGACCGCGCGCCGACGGGGGCTTTCCGCCATAGGTATACACCTCCGGTGTGGGCAACCACACCGGGCCGCCTCCTATTCCGCCGCCGTGTTGCGCCTCAGACGAGTCACCCGGTGAGCAGTCCCGACCGCCCCCGCGCGGCTGGCTGGGGCACCGTTGCGCAATCGTAACCGGTCCCAACGTGACTTTTTCGGGTCAAGCAGGCACCATCGACTCACGTGTGCCTGTCACCTAGGATGCACATTCGACACATCTGAGCAGGACGTGCTCGGAGAAGACGCACCAAGGGGAACTGTCCTTGCTGAGGTTCATCCTTCGCCGGATCGTGAGTTACGTGGCGATGCTGTTCATCGCCACCAGCCTGGTGTACTTCCTGGCATCCTGGTTCCTCGACCCGCGTTCGCAGTACCTCGCGATGCGGCCGGTCCCCCCGGCGGCGTCGATCAACAAGTCGCTGACCTACGCCGGTGTCAACGACCAGACGCCGCTGCTGGAGCGGTACTGGCACTGGCTGCAGAACATCGTGTTGCACTGGAACTGGGGCTACTCCCCCAAGGGCGAACCGGTCAATTCCGAAGTCTGGCACCGCGCCTGGGTGAGTTTCCAGCTCGTCGTCCCGGCCACGGTCCTCGCGATCATCCTCGGAGTCGGCCTGGGCGTGTACACCGCCATCCGCAAGTACAAGGCGGCCGACCGGGCGTGGTCAACGGTGAGCAGCTTCTTTCTGGTCATCCCCACGTTCGTGCTGGCGTTGCTGGTGGTGCTGCTGTACCTCTACCTGCACACGGAGTACGGCCTGAAGGGGCTGTACGTCACCGGCTTCGGTGAGGGGGTGTTGGGCCGGATACAACATCTGGCGCTGCCCACCATCGTGTTGCTGCTGGTCGGCTACGTGAACTACCACTTCACCCAACGGACCTACCTGCTGGACACGCTGAACGAAGAGTACGTTCGGACCGCCCGGGCCAAGGGCCTGCGCAAGAACGTGGCGATCCGCCGACACGCGTTGCGGCCGTCGCTGATCCCGACCGCGTTCGGGGTGGCGCTGAACATCGCACTGATGGTGACCGGCGCGTTGTTCGTCGAACAGATCTTCGCCATCCACGGGGCCGGGCTGTACTTCATCGACACGCTGACGAAGAACGACATCAACGGCTCGGTGGCGGTGGCGTTCCTCGGTGGCGCAGCCACCTGCGCGGGGCTGACGCTGGCCGACGTGTTCATTGCCATGGTTGACCCACGAATCCGGATCTCGTAGGAGACGCGCTGTGACTGTCGTTGGCACCGAACCCGGGAGCGAGCAGCAAGAGACCCGGCTGACGATCGCCCGGGTCTCCAAGCGACGGCTGATCCTCCGGCGGTTCTGGCGAAACAAGCCCGCGGTGGTTGGGGTGTTCATCCTCCTCGTGCTGATCCTGTTCGCGGTGGTCGGGCCGCACGTCAGCAAGTGGTCGTACTCCGAGGTCGACTTCTTGTCGCTGAAGGAGCCCCCGAGCTCCAAGCACTGGCTCGGCACCGACCTCGCCGGCGGCGACATGTTCGCCCAGCTTGCCCACGGGACCGGGCGGTCGTTGATGATCGGGGCGATCGCCTCGGTCGGTATTACCGCGATCGCCGCCATCGTCGGCAGCGCGGTCGCCTACTTCGAGGGCTGGAGGGAGAAGGTCGGCACCTGGATCTTGGACATGCTGCTGGTCATCCCGACGTTCCTGCTGCTGGCGTTCGCGACCCAGGCAGCCAGTGGCACGAACGGCTGGATCTGGCTGTGCGTGGCGTTGATGGTCTTCGGCTGGATCGGGTACGCACGGGTGTTGCGCGCGCTGACGTTGTCGTTGCGCGACCGCGAGTATGTGACCGCGGCGAAGTTCATGGGCGTCTCGTCGTTCAAAATCCTGCGCAAGCACGTCATCCCCAACCTCGGCTCGATCCTGATCATCCACACGGTGCTCGGCGTCGTGTACGCCGTTGAGGCCGAGACCGCGCTGTCGTTCCTCGGCTTCGGCATCACTCCCCCGGACACGTCGCTCGGTGTGCTGATCCGTGCCGGGGCGAACAGCATGCAGACCGCGGAGTGGATGCTGCTGGAGCCGACGATCATCCTGCTGTTGCTGATGTTCTCCATGACGCTGATCGGTGACGGGCTCCGGGATGCCCTCGACCCGTCGTCGGAGTCCGGGGGGAAGGCATGAGCATCCGATGAGCCAGACGATCCCGTTGACCACCGACACCGCTCCGGCGCAGGCGGCCCTACAGGTCCGCGACCTCGAGGTCGCGTTCGCCACCGAGCACGGCACGGTGCGTGCCGTCCGCGGTGTCTCCTACGACCTGTATCCCGGGCGTACACTCGCCATCGCCGGTGAGTCCGGCTCCGGCAAGTCCGCCTCCTCGCTGGCGGTCATGGGGTTGCTTCCCGAGACGGCTGCCGTGTCCGGGTCCATCCAGCTCGGCGGTCGAGAACTGGTCGGGCTGACCGACAAGGAGATGTCGCGGTACCGGGGCCGGGAGATGGCGATGGTTTTCCAGGACCCGCTGTCTGCCTTGACCCCGGTTTACAGCATCGGCCAGCAGATCATCGAAGCGCTGGACGTCCACCAGGACCTCACCCGGGAACAGGCTCGTCGTCGTGCCGTGGAGCTGCTCGACCTGGTCGGGATCCCGGAACCACACCGTCGGTTGAAGACCTACCCGCACGAGTTCTCCGGCGGGATGCGGCAACGGGTGATGATCGCGATCGCGATGGCGAACAACCCCGAGGTCATGATCGCCGACGAGCCCACCACGGCTCTCGACGTCACGATCCAGGCGCAGGTCCTCGACGTACTCAAGGACGCGCAGCGAGAGACCGGGGCGGCGCTGGTCCTGATCACCCACGACCTCGGCGTCGTCGCCGGCATGGCCGATGACGTCCTGGTCATGTACGCCGGCCGGCCGGTGGAGCAGGGAACGGTCGACGACATCTACTACCACCCCCAGATGCCCTACACCATGGGATTGCTGGCCGCCGTGCCGCGGCCGGACCAGACCCAGGCCGGACGGCTCGTGCCGATCGAGGGCTCCCCGCCGTCGATGCTGGACCTTCCGCCGGGCTGCCCGTTCGTGCCGAGGTGCCCGATGGCGATCCCCCAGTGCTCGGCGGCCGAGCCCCCGCTGGACGCACACAGCCGGGAGGAAGGCCACCTCGCTGCCTGCATCCGGGCCGACGAGATCGTCGAGCGCAGCCTGACCTACGCCGACGTCTACCCGCCGCCGGTCCGTGCCGACTCTGTACTCGCCGACGTACCCCGCGAAGAGCGGGAGGTGGTGCTCGACGTCGAAGACCTGGTACGGCACTTCCCGCTCCACCAGGGAATCACCCGCCGGCGGGTGGGCACGGTCAAGGCCGTCGATGGCGTGTCGTTCCACATCCGCCGGGGCGAGACGCTGGCTCTGGTCGGTGAGTCCGGCTGCGGTAAGTCCACGACCCTGCTGGAGATCATGCAGTTGAAGGCGCCACAGTCCGGTCGGGTCGCGGTGCTCGGCAAGCATGTGGAGAGCCTGCGCTGGGCACACCAGCGCAAGCCGCTGCGGGGAAACCTGCAGATCGTCTTCCAGGACCCGATGGCCTCGCTGGACCCGAGGATGCCGATCTATGACATCCTCGCCGAGCCGCTGACTGCGCTGGGCTGGAAGAAGCGTGCGATCAACGAGCGGATCGCGGAGTTGATGCAGCTGGTCGGGCTCAACCCTGACCACGTGGACCGGTTCCCCGAACAGTTCTCCGGCGGCCAACGGCAACGTATCTGCGTTGCCCGGGCACTCGCTGTCAAACCGGAGCTGATCGTGCTGGATGAGCCGGTGGCATCACTCGACGTGTCGATCCAGGCCGGGGTCATCAACCTGCTGGAGGATCTCCAGGCCAAACTCGGTGTGTCGTTCCTGTTCGTGGCGCACGACCTTTCCGTCGTACGTCACATCGCCGACCGGGTCGCGGTCATGTACCTCGGCCGGATCGTGGAGGTGGGCGAGACCGAGCAGGTGTTCAGCCACCCCAGCCACCCCTACACCGCGGCCCTGCTGTCCGCCGCGCCGATCCCGGACCCGAAGCTCGAACGACAGCGGGAACGGATCCTGCTGTCCGGGGACCTCCCCAGCCCGTCCCAGACCATCACCGGATGCCGCTTCCGCACCCGTTGCCAGCGCTACCTCACCCTTTCCGAGTCCGATCAGCACCGCTGTGAGACTCAGGAGCCCACGCTCTCGGGGGAGGAGGTGGTTGACCAGCGCCGCGCCTGTCACTTCCCGCTGTGAAACCGACCGACCGCCGGGGCGGCCAGGTCAACACCGAAGAATCAACCAGGAGAGACATGAAGACCAAGAAGATGCTCGCTGTTGTCTTCGCGGCGTCGTTGCTGTCCGTGGCCGCCTGTGGTGGCGGTAGCGACAACGGCAACGACAATGCCAGCGACACCAGCGGCAACAACACCTCGGGTGCCTCAGGTACCTCGGAGAGCACCAGCTCCCCGTCCGAGTCGAGCTCCACCGGCGGCGCCTCCGGTGGCAGCGCCATGCCCGCAGAGGGCGTGCCGCCGAACACCGATCCACTTCCAATGCCAGTGGCGGGCAAACGGTACGACAATCCGCAGCCTCGTTCGGCGCTGAAGGACGGTGGTGAGCTCACGCTGCCGATCACCGAAATCGGCCCGAACTTCAACGCGTTCAGCGTGGACGGCAACACGTTGTACATGAACGACCTCTGGTACTGGACGATGCCGAACCTGTGGAACCTGACCGTTGGCGGCAAGGCCACGCCGAACAAGGACTACCTGCTGTCGGCGAAGCTGGTCAACGAGAGCCCGGAGACGGTCAAGTACGTCCTGAACCCGAAGGCGAAGTGGAACAACGGCGACCCGATCACCTGGAAGGCGTTCGAGACCGTCTGGAAGACCCAGAACGGGAAGACCGACAAGTACAACCCTGCGTCCACCGACGGGTACAGCTCGATCAAGAGCGTAGAGAAGGGCAAGAAGCCCAACATCGCGATCGTCACCTTCGGAACGAAGTTCTATCCCTGGCAGGTGCTCTTCTCAACTCTGGAGCCTCCGAAGAACATCGACCCGAAGTTCTACAAGAAGGGCTGGGTGAACAAGTTCCACAACGATCTCGCCGCCGGCCCCTACATCGTCAAGAGCCAGTCCAAGACCGAGATCACGTTCGTGCCCAACCCGAAGTGGTGGGGCCCGGAGCCGAAGCTGGACAAGATCACCTACAAGCAGATGGAAGACACTGCTTCGATCAACGCGTTCCAGAACGAGGAAGTCGATGTCACCAGCGTCGGCAGTGCCGACCGGCTCTCGCAGATCAAGGACATGAAGAACGTCCTGGTCGAGCGTGGCTTCCAGACCTCCACGTCGGTCTACACGCTGCGCAAGTACAGCCCGTTCTTCAAGGAGAAGAACGCACGGAAGGCGTTCGTGCTGGGCACTGACCGCACCCAGCTGGCCAAGATCCGGTTCCAGGGCATGAACTGGGAGGAAGAGCCCCCGGGCTCGGAGTTGATGTACCCCTTCCAGGACACCTACGAGGACAACATGAAGGGCCTGCACTACGACCCGGATGCGGCCAAGAAGCTCCTCGACGAGGCCGGCTGGACGATGGGCGATGACGGGTACCGCCACAAGGACGGCAAGACCGCCGAGATCCGCTACGTCACCTTCAGCGACGACCCGACGCACCGGGCGATGGCGCGTGCCCAGCAGCAGATGATGAAGCAGATCGGCATCAAGATGGACATCATCACCAAGAAGAACTCCGAGTTCTCCAAGACCCTCACGGAGACCAAGGACTACGACGTGGTGGCGATGGGCTGGAGCGGCAGCGACCCCTACGGGTACGTGTACAACTGCCAGTTGTACTGCAGTGACTCGCAGAGCAACTTCAGCGGTCTGGGCAACAAGCAGCTGGACAAGCAGCTGAAGAAGCCGACCACCATCCCCGACATCGACAAGGCCGCGCACGTGGGCAACCAGGCCGAGGCAGAGGCGCTGCGTCTCTTCGGCACCTTCCCGCTGTACAACGGCCCGTCGCAGTACGCCGTGACCAAGGGCCTGGCCAACACCCAGCCGATCACTGGGGTGTCCGGGTTCTTGACCGTCCAGCCGTACAACGTGGGCTGGATGAAGTAACCGCTCGCTCTGCGCATCCAGCGCAGGAGGCACCTGTGGGGCGCCGTGGCCACCCGGTCACGGCGCCCCACCCGCGTCCGAGCAAGCCACGCCGGGGCCGGCCCCTATACACTGACCCGCGGCCCACCCATCCAACACAAGCAGGATCAGAGGCAACCCGTGCCCGACGCCACCACCGTTACCCGCGATGACGTCCGCAACGTCGCGATCGTCGCGCACGTCGACCACGGCAAGACCACGCTGGTCGACGCGATGTTGTGGCAGACCGGAGCGTTCGGCGCGCATCAGCACGTCGACGAGCGGGCCATGGACACCGGCGATCTGGAGCGGGAGAAGGGCATCACCATCCTGGCCAAGAACACCGCGGTCCACTACACCGGCCCTGCTGCGAACGGCCACCCGGTCACGGTCAATATCATCGACACACCGGGCCACGCCGACTTCGGGGGCGAAGTCGAACGGGGACTGTCCATGGTGGATGGCATCGTGTTGCTGGTCGATGCCTCGGAAGGCCCGCTGCCGCAGACCCGCTTCGTCCTCCGCAAGGCACTCGGCGCGCACCTCCCGGTGATCCTGGTCGTCAACAAGGTCGACCGTCCCGACGCGCGCATCAAGGAGGTCGTCGACGAGACGTACGAGCTGTTCCTCGACCTGCTGGAGGACTCCCACGACCAGAACGCGCTGGACTTCCCGGTCGTGTTCGCGTCGGCCAAGCACGGTCGGGCGTCCCTGCAGCAGCCGATGGACGGCGAGCTGCCCGCGGACCCGGATCTGGAACCGCTGTTCGCCACCATCCTCGACGCGATCCCTGCTCCGTCGTACGTCGAGGGGGCGCCGCTGCAGGCGCACGTCACCAACCTCGACGCCTCACCCTTCCTGGGCCGCCTGGCGCTGTGCCGCGTCCACCAGGGGACCCTCACCAAGGGCCAGCAGGTCACCTGGCTGAAACGAGACGGGTCAGCCCAACTGGTACGGATCAGCGAGCTGCTGATGACCGAGGCCCTGGAGCGGGTGCCCGCTGAGGCCGCGGGTCCTGGGGACATCATCGCCATCGCGGGGATCCCGGACATCACCATCGGGGAGACCCTTGCCGACCCCGAGGACCCGCACCCGCTCCCGTTGATCACGGTCGATGAGCCCGCGATCTCGATGACCATCGGCATCAACACCTCACCGCTGGCCGGGCGGGGGAAGGGGCACAAGGTCACCGCCCGGCAGGTCCTGGAGCGGCTGGAGCGGGAGCTGGTCGGGAACGTGTCGATGCGGGTCCAGCCGACGGACCGCCCGGATGCCTGGGAGGTGCAGGGCCGGGGCGAGCTGGCGCTGGCGATCCTCGTCGAGCAGATGCGACGTGAGGGCTATGAGATGACCGTCGGCAAGCCCCAGGTGGTGACCCGGACCGTCGACGGCCGGCTGCACGAACCGATCGAGCGGCTCACCGTTGACTGCCCGGAGGACTTCCTGGGAACCGTGACCCAGCTGCTCGCGCTCCGCAAGGGCCGGATGGAGCAGATGGCGAACCACGGCAGCGGTTGGGTGCGGATGGAGTTCCGCGTCCCCGCACGGGGCCTGATCGGCTTCCGTACCGAGTTCCTCACCGAAACCCGCGGCACCGGCATCGCCCACCACGTGTTTGACGGATACGAGCCGTGGGCCGGCGACCTGCGCACCCGCCGTACCGGCTCCCTCGTCGCCGACCGGTCTGGTGCGGCGATGACGTATGCGATGTTCAACCTCCAAGAACGCGGCAGCCTGTTCGTTGCCCCGGGCACTGAGGTCTACGAGGGCATGATCGTGGGCGAGAACTCCCGGGCCGACGACATGGACGTCAACATCACCAAGGAGCGCAAGCTCACCAACGTGCGCTCCTCCACCGCCGAGGAGCTGGAGCGGCTGGTCCCGCCGCGGCAGCTGTCGCTGGAGCAGTGCCTGGAGTTCTGCCGGGCGGACGAGTGCGTGGAGGTCACGCCGGACGCCGTACGGCTGCGCAAGGTTGAGCTGTCCAAGGCAACCCGCGGCAAGCAGTCCACCCGCAGGTAGCC
>CAYLOC010000018.1:0-24975 GCA_964385195.1 uncultured Nocardioidaceae bacterium | reverse complement strand
GCGTCGGAGACGAGGAGGTGACCGAACGTGCGCTGGTCGACGAACCGCAGGTCCCGCCCTCCCGACAGTCTCGCGCGCACCCGGAGGTGGGGCTGCGGGTCGGCGTGTGGTGGTTGCACCAGCAGTTGGCCGCTCATGCCGAGATGCCCCAGCAGGGCGTCGTCGTTGTCCAGCGCGAGCCACAGGTACTTGCCACGGCGGTGCGCGGCGACCAGACGCCGACCCCGGAGCCGATCCTCGAAGTCGGCGGGGCCTGCACGGTGCCGACGCACGGCCCGCGGATGGAGGACATGTGCCTCCTCGATCACCGCGCCGGAGAGCCGGGCCAGTCCCCGACGCACGACCTCCACCTCGGGGAGCTCGGGCATCGCGGTGAGGTCAGCTGCCGTCAGACCGTGCGGCGTCGGCGACCTCGGCGGCGACCTGGGCCGCCGTACCCTCACCACCGGTCCCGTGTGCGGCACGGATCTCTCGCCAGGCGGTCTCGGCCGCCTGCTGCTCCGCCTCCTTCTTGGAGCGTCCGGTCCCCCGTCCGTAGACGCCATCGCCCACCCGGACCCGCGCCACGAACGTCTTCTCGTGGTCTGGACCACTGTCGTCGATGAGGTACTCGGGGACACCGAGGCCGACGTCGGCGGACAGCTCCTGCAGGCTCGTCTTCCAGTCCAGTCCCGCGCCGAGCCCGGCGGCGACCTCCATCAGCGGGTCGAACAGCCGGTGCACGACCTCCCCGGCGGTGGCGAATCCCTGGTCGAGATAGACCGCGCCGAGCAGCGCCTCCACGGTGTCGGAGAGGATGGAGGCCTTGTCCCGGCCACCGGTGGCCTCCTCGCCGCGGCCGAGCATGATATGGCCACCAAGATCGAGAGTGCGGGCGACCTGTGCCAGGGCGCGAGCGTTGACGACCGCCGCACGCAGCTTGGCCAGGCGCCCCTCCGACAGGTCCGGATGGTTCCGGAACAGCGCCTCGGTCACGACCAGGCCGAGAACGGAGTCGCCGAGGAACTCCAGCCGCTCGTTGGTGGGGAGCCCACCGTTCTCGTAGGCGTAGGAGCGGTGCGTCAGCGCACGATCAAGCAACTGGGGGTCGAGACCTTCGACGCCCAGTTCGGAGCACAGCTGGTCCCGTGCCGGTCGCTGCGCGTCCACGACCGTCCGGTACCTTACAGAACTTGCCGCCGGTCGCCACGGGCGCCGTACTGGCCGCAGGACGGGCAGGCGCGGTGCGGCAGGTGCTTGGCGCCACAGGCGGGGTTGGCACAGGTCACGAGCGACGGCACGGCCGCTTTCCACTGCGAACGGCGGTGGCGCGTGTTGCTGCGCGACATCTTCCGCTTCGGAACGGCCACGGTTACTCCTCTTCGTCTCTCGCCTGCAGGTCGGCCAGGGCGGCCCAGCGCGGGTCCACCTGGTCCGGGTGGGCGTGGTCCGGGTCGTCGGCGAGACGTGCACCGCACTCGGTGCACAGTCCCGGGCAGTCCTCCCGGCACACCGGCTGGAACGGCAACGCGGTCACCACCGCATCGCGCAGTACCGGCTCCAGGTCGAGGTACTCACCATCGAGCTGACCGGCGCTGTCGTCGCCGATGTCGTTCTCCGGGTAGGCGAACAGCTCCTGCAGCGGCGCTTCGAGCTCCTGCTCAAGCGGTTCCAGGCACCGTGCGCACTCACCGGTGAGCGAGACCTGTGCCACGCCGGACACAAGAATCCCCTCCATGACCGCCTCCAGCCTCAGGTCCAGCCGGACCGGCGATCCTTCAGGGACACCGAGCAACGCGATCCCGAGGTCCGCAGGAGCAGGTGCGGACAGTTCCAGCGGACGCATCGCGCCGGGCTGTCGCGACAGGTCGTGCGTGCTGATCACCCACGGCGATCGGATGTCCACATGCATCGAGGAACTTCCACAACCCAGTCTTGCAAGACCACTGCCTTCACTCAGGCAGCAACCGAAAGGATAACCGGTGGGACACATGTGCCCAAATCTGACCCGGTCGCCGTACCGGTGGGCGCTGCCGGGTCAGGACGCCGCGGCGGGGATCCGTGCGCGCAGCAGGTCGACCCCGGGCCCGGCGAGGTCGGCCAGCGCCGCCGGACGGCCGGAGATCGCCAGGGCGAGAGCCTCGCTGCTGCCGCGGATCTGCGCTCCCGCACCGTGGCTCCAGTCCTGGTCGGTGGTGACCAGATCCAGGCCGGTCACCCGGTCACGGGGCAGGAAGCCCTTGGTGGCCCGTTTGGAGACGAGGAAGTCCAGGGCGGGGCGCCAGCTTGCCGGCGGCGGTGAGGTGGTGAGCCCGAGCGGACGTGCGGCATCGCGCAGGTGGATGCAGGTGTCAGTCATCGGACCCAGCGGACCGATCACGGGCGGGTCCAGGCGGGTGGAGGCGTGCTCACGGAGCCCGGCGACGATCGCTCCGGTCGGCCGCGCGGCGACCCTGCGGGCCTCCGCGTCAACCATCCGGTCCAGCGACCCGCGGTACCGGATGATCCTGGCCAGCAGTCCCGCTGTCCCGATCCGCGTCTCGACCGGTTCCAGCAGGTGGGCCGCGACCTCCCGCACGGTCCACCCGGCACACAGGCTGGGCGTCTGCCACTGCTGCGGGGAAAGGTCGGCAAGCATGTCCGCGGCCAGGAGCCGGTTCGCGGTCGCGATCTGGAATACGGTCTCGGTTTCGGTCCCCGTTGACATGCACCCCAACCTAGTTGAGCGCCACGCGTGGTCGACGAGCCGCCGCCGGTGTGTCAGTCCGTGCCGCCGGGAAGCGGTGGCGCAAGGTCGCCCGCAGCGGCGTCGAGGCTCTCCTGGTCGAGCTCGGAGCGCCCCTTCAGCCGGTTCCGGCCACGCGTGACCGCGGCCAGGATGTCGGTCAGGGTGATCTCGAAGTTCGCCAGCCGCCGGTCGACGTAGTCGTCGGTCTCGCGTCGCAGCGCCTCTGCCTCGCTCCGCGCCTTCCCCGTGACCTGTTCCGCCTCCCGGCGGGCCACCGAGAAAACCTCGGTCTCGGAGACGAGTCGGTCGCGCTCGTTGCGCGCCTCGGCGAGGATGTCCTCGGCCTGGGACCGGGCATCGGTGACCAGCTGGTCGCGTTCGGCGGCCGCCTGCCCGTGCCCGCCCGCGCGCGCCTTCTCGATCTGCGCGACCAGCTCCAGCACTTCCCCCCGGTGGATCATCGCCGAGGACGACATCGGCATCGACCGTGCGCCCTCGATCATCGACCGCAGCCGTGCGAGCAGCGCGTCCACGTCATCAACTGCGATGTCGCCCATCAACCCTCTTTCGTCTCGCTCCGGGCCCCGGCCGACTCCGTCCCCAGACGCTCCTGGAGGCGCTTCAGCACGTACGACGGTACGAGGCTCCGGACATCCCCACCAAATCGGGCAACTTCCTTGACCAGGCTGGAGGCGAGGAACGACCACTCCGGGCTGGTGGGGACGAAGACCGTCTCCACGCCGGTGAGGTTGCGGTTCATCTGCGCCATCTGCAGCTCCGTGTCAAGGTCGGACACGGCCCGGATCCCCTTCACGATCGCGGTGATCTGGTGCCTGGCGCAGAAGTCCACCAACAGGCCGTCGAACGCGTCGACGGTCACGTTCGGGTACCGCTGCACCGCCTCGGACAGCATCTGCATCCGCTCGTCGATGCTGAACAGGCCACGCTTGCCCTCGTTCACCCCCACTGCCACCGTGACCTCGTCGAACAACACGGCGGCACGCGCCATGATGTCCAAGTGTCCGTTCGTCACCGGATCAAACGATCCGGGGCATACCGCCCGACGCATGGCCCTCCTTGTCCCCGGTCGCGCGTGCGTACCGGCCGTACCACAGCATTGTCTCCCCATATCTTCTCCCCTGGACCGGAATCACCGGTTCTGGCCACCGCCACTCCGCTCCCCGGCGGGACCGTTCGACTACGACGACCGCCCCGGCGCCCAGCCAGCCGTTGGCGGCCAGGCCGGCGACGACGGCTGCCACGGTACGGTCCGCCAGCGCGTACGGCGGGTCGAGGAAGGCCACGTCGTACGGCGGTCTCCGGGGTTGGTCCTGGACCAGTCGTTCGACCGGGGACGCGGCTACCTCGGGCTGGGTGAGCCCCAGGGCTCGCGCGTTGGCCCGGATGACCGAGGCGGCCCGGCGGTCCCGCTCCACCAGGAGCGCGTGGACGGCGCCGCGCGAGCAGGCCTCGAGGCCGACCGCGCCGGAGCCGGCGTACAGGTCGAGGACACGGGCGCCGTCCAGCGACCCGCGTAGCGACTCCAGTGCGGAGAACAGGGCCTCGCGGACACGGTCGGAGGTGGGTCTGGTGGCCGAGCCCGGGGTGGTGCGGATCCGCTGACCACCGGCGGTGCCGGCGATGATCCTGGTCACGACCGCTCCAGGAACTGGCCACGCTCGGACTCCACCACGTCCGCCACCGCCGCGGCCAGGGTCGGGTGGTTCTCCAGGGTCGGGTCGCTGCGGACCACGCGCTCGGCGGTCCGGCGCGCGTCGGCGATCACCTCGGCGTCTCGTAGCACCGAGAGCAGCTTGAGACTGGACCGGCGCCCGGACTGCTGGGCCCCGAGCACGTCGCCCTCGCGCCGGCTCCGCAGGTCCAGTCTTGCCAGCTCGAAGCCGTCGGTGGTGGCTGCCACCCCGTCCAGGCGCTCCCGCGACGGGCTGTCGGCCGGTGCCTCGGTCACCAGGAGGCACAGCCCGCCGGCGGACCCGCGCCCGACCCGGCCGCGGAGCTGGTGCAGCTGGGAGACGCCGAACCGGTCCGCATCCAGTACCACCATCGTCGTGGCGTTGGGGACGTCGACGCCGACCTCGATCACGGTCGTGGCCACCAGTACCGACAGCACACCGCTGTCGAACCGGCGCATCACCTCCTCCCGGTCGTCGTTGGACATGCGGCTGTGCAGCATGCCGATCCGCAACCCCGGCAGGATCTCGCTACGGAGCCGCTCGCTGACCTCGACCGCGGCCGCGAGCGGGGTACGCCGCCCTCCGTCGTCCTCGGGAGGCCCGATTCCGGCCTGGTCGGTGTCTGCGTCGCCATCGGTGCCACCGTTGCCCTCGTTGCCGTCGTCACCGATCCGGGGGCAGACGACGTAGACCTGGTGGCCCTTCTCGACCTCCTCGCGCACCCGCTCCCAGACCCGGTCCTGCCACGCCGGGTGCTCGGCGAGCGGGACGACGGTCGTCTGCACCGGGAGCCGGCCCTGCGGCAGCTCGCGCAGGGTCGCGACCTCCAGGTCGCCGAACACGGTCATCGCGACCGTGCGTGGGATCGGTGTCGCGGTCATCACGAGCAGGTGCGGTACGGCGTCGGCGGCGCCGCTGGTCAGTGCGGCTCGTTGCTCGACGCCGAACCGGTGCTGTTCATCGACGACGACGAGCCCGAGGTCGGCGAACTGCACGCCCTCCTGGAGCAGCGCATGGGTGCCCACCACCAGCCCGGCTTCCCCGGAGGCCATCTCCAGCAGCGCGGTACGGCGGGCGCGCGCCGGCAGCGAGCCGGTCAACAGTGCCACCCGGGTGCCGTCCTCGGCGCCACCGAGCCGACCGCCCTCGCCCAGCGGTCCGAGCAGCTCGGTGAGGGTGCGGTGGTGCTGTACGGCGAGGACCTCCGTGGGCGCCAGCAGCGCTGCCTGGCCGCCGGCGTCGACGACCTGCAGCATCGCCCGCAGCGCCACCACGGTCTTCCCGGACCCGACCTCCCCCTGCAACAGCACGTGCATCGGGTGTGGCTCGGCGAGGTGGTCGGCCACCTCCGCCCCGACCCGTTGCTGCCCGTCGGTCAGGGTGAACGGCAGCGCCGCGTCGAACCGGGCCAGCAGCCCGTCGGCGCGTCCGGGCCGCGCGGTAGCGGGGAGCGTTCGTGCCTCGTGGCGGCGTTGGGCCAGGACGGTCTGCAGGACGAACGCCTCGTCGAAGCGCAGCCGTTGCCGGGCCCGCTCCCAGTCCGGGGGGTCATCGGGCTGGTGGATGCGGCGCAACGCCTCGGCGTACGTCGGCAGGCCGTGCTCCCGGCGTACGTCGTACGGGAGCGGGTCGGCCGGGTCGTCGAGGACCTCCAGCACCTGTTCCACGGTGCGCATGATCTTCTTCGACGACACCCGCTGGGTCGCCGGGTAGATCGGCCACCAGCGTTGGATCTCCTCGTCCTCGAAGGCCTCCAGGTCCGCTCCCTTGCCCAGCACCTCATACGTCGGGTGCTCCAGCTCGCGGCGGCGACGGAACACCCGGACCCGTCCGCTGAAGAACCCCACCGTGCCCGGATGCAGGTACTTCTTCAGCCACGGCTGCCGGAAGAACGTCAGCGACAGCGTCTGGTCCCCGTCGGTGACGGTCACCTGCGTCCGCACCGCCGGACGACCTCGCTTTCCGGTCTTGGGAAAGTAGGGGTGCTCGGTGAGGTCGACCACCTTGGCCAGGACCGTGACGTGCTCCCCGAGCGCGAGCCCGGCGAAGCTGGTCAGCTCACCCTTGTCGGCCAGGCGCCGTGGGTAGTGGGTGAGCAGGTGGCCGACGGTCTGGATCTCGAACGCCTTCTGCAAGGCGGTGGCCGTCGCCTTGCCCACGACGCGGTCCAGCCGGGTCTGCAGGCCGACCATCACTCGACCCCGACCAGGAGCGGGTACCGGGGTTGCCCGCCGTCGTGGACCACCAGCTCGACGTCGGGAGTCGCCTCATGGAGCACTGCCTCCACCGCATCCACCAGGTCCGGCGTGCTGTCCGCACCGGTCACCAGCGTCACCATCTCACCACCGGGCCGGAGGAGCCGCCGGGTCACCTCTGCGGCGGCGTCCCCGAGCCGGCCCGGCGGGAGTACCACGGCGAAGTCTCCCTCGACGACGCCGAGGCTGTCGCCGGGCCGGCACGGCCCGGCCATGGTGAACGCGTCCTGCGTGGCAACCGTGACCGCGCCGTGCCGGGCATGGGCGGCTGCCCCCGTCATCGCGAGTACGTCGTCATCGAAGCCGCGGGCGGGGTCATGCACCGCCAGTGCCGCGAGTCCCTGCACCTGTACCCGCGTCGGGATCACCGCCACCCGGGTTCCGGCAGCCCGTGCCAGCTCCGCGGCGCTCTCCGCTGCCGGCAGCAGCGCGGCATCGTTGGGCAGCACGATCACGTCCTCCGCGCCGGTGCCACGGACGGCCTCGGCCAGCCGGTCCGCGGCGCCGGGCCGGTCCGGGTTCCGGGTCACGACCGCTCCGGCCCGTTCGAACAGCGAGGCCAGGCCGTCCCCGGCTGCGACGGTGACGACGGCTCTCGTGCCGGCCGCCAGGGCCGCCCCGTGCTCACCGTCGGCGAAACGGGTTACGCGAACCCGGTGCGGCCGTCCCGCCTCCACTCCGGCCTCGAACGCCGCTCCGACGTCGTCGACGTGGACGTGGACGTTCCACAGGCCGTCGCCCCCGACGACGACGAGGGAGTCGCCGAGAGCGGCGAGTCGCTGCCGCAGGCGGGGGATCACCGCGTCGTCGGCGTCGAGCAGGTAGATCACCTCATACCCCGGGCCACCGCTGCGCAGATGCTCCTTCGGGTGAGCGGCCGGAGCCGGACGGTGGGAGCCGGGGCGCGAGGGGGGCGGCTGTCCGCTCAGCACCTCGTCGGCGGCATCGAGGAGGACACACAGTCCCTGCCCACCGGCGTCCACGACACCGGCGGCGGCGAGCACGTCGAGCTGCTCGGGGGTGTGGCACAGCGCCGCGTAGGCCCCTTCGGCGGCGGCATGGACAGCGGCGCCGAGGTCATCGGCACGGGCGGCGGCGTCGCGTGCGGCCGCAGCAGCCGCACTGGCCACGGTGAGGATCGTGCCTTCCACGGGAGCCTCGACGGCGGCGTAGGCCGCTGTCGCAGCCGCGGCGAGACCTCCTGCGACCTGTTGGGCCGCGCTCTCGCCGTCCTGGGTCAGGTAGTGCTCGCACACGGCCCGGATGAGCTGGGACACGATCACCCCGGAGTTTCCGTGCGCCCCCAGCAGGGCCGCCCGCGCGAAGCCCGCGACGGAGTCCTCCACCGAGTCCCCCACGGACGCGGTGCCGTCCAGCGAGGCCGCGGCCGCCTCCACCGTCAGGTACAGGTTGGTGCCGGTGTCGCTGTCGGGGACGGGGTAGACGTTCGCAGCGTTGATCTCCTCACGGGACTCGCCCAGACGCCGCAGCGCACACCGACACCACCGCTGTAACAGGTCGAGGTCGGTGGCGGTGTGCACGCCTCGACTCTAGCGAGGAGCGCGGGCACGATTGGCCTCCTGCTCCACCGATCCGCTACCCTAGAGCGGTTGCCCCGCTGTGGCGGGGGTATCAACTGCGCCCATCCATCACGTGAGGAGTACACCGTGGCTGCCGTCTGTGACATCTGCGCCAAGGGTCCCGGCTTCGGCAACAACGTGTCGCACTCGCACCGCCGTACCCGCCGCCGGTTCAACCCGAACATCCAGCGGGTCCGGGTCCGCGTCAACGGCACCCCGAAGCGTCTGAACGTGTGCGCGTCCTGCCTCAAGGCCGGCAAGGTCACCCGCTAGCCGGACCCGTACGCCGGTCACCGGAAGTGCCGGTGCCCGGAGTCCAGCGGGTACGGCGAGTGGTCCACCGTCACCGTCCCTGCCTCCCCCTCCGCCGAGACCGCACCGATGACCCGCCAGTGGTCCGGGAGGCGCACGTCTTCGGGAAACGTCGCGACGAGGCCGTAGTCCTCCCCGCCGGTGAGCACGAACCCGAGCGGGTCCACCCCGAGCGCTGCGCCGACGGCCTGCAGCGGTTCCGGTACCTCCAGCAGTGCCGACTCGACGTCGATCGCGACCTCGCTGGCCGCAGCGACGTGGCCGAGGTCTTGGACCAGTCCGTCGCTGACGTCGATCATCGCGGTGGCGCCGAGGGCGGCCGCCTCCGGACCCGCGTGGTAGGGCGGTTCCGGGTGCCGGTGCACGTCGACGACCGCCCGCGGTGAGCGGAAGCCGCGACCGAGAACCGCCAGCCCGGCGCCCGACCAGCCCTGCCGCCCACACAGCGCCACCTGGTCACCGGCGCGGGCGCCGCCTCGCCGTACGACCGGGCCGGGACAGACGCCGAGTGCGGTGACCGACACCATCACGGCCGGACCGGCGGCGACGTCGCCGCCCACGACTGCTGCCCCGGCACGCTCGGCCTCTGCCGCGATCCCCGCCGACATCTCCGTCAGCCAGGCCACGTCGGTCTCCGACGGGGCCACCAACGCCACCAGCAGGGCCGTGGTGCGACCGCCCATCGCGTTGATGTCGGACAGGCTGCCCGCCGCGGCCTTGGCGCCGACATCGGATGCGGTGGACCAGTGGCGTCGGAAGTCCACGCCTTCGACGAGGACATCGACCGAGGTCACCACCTCTCCGCCGGGCACGGCGAGTACGGCGCTGTCGTCCCCGGGGCCGACCAGGACGTCCTCCCCTGAACCCAGACCGGCCGTGACCGCGTCGATCAGCGCGAACTCCCCGATATCGCTCAACGGGCCTTGTGGTGGTGGGCTCATGGCTACTCCTGCGCGTCGACGGCGGGCCGGCCGCCTGAGAATACCGCCGGCTTCCGATGGCTGCTGCGAGGCGGTAGCGTGAAGTCCCGATCAGCGTGCGACGCAAGGGAGGCCCCGATGACCGTGCAGGCGTACGTCCTCATCCAGACCGAGGTGGGCAAGGCTGCCGACGTCGCCCAGGCGATCTCGCAGGTCGAGGGGGTCACGCTGGCCGAGGACGTGACCGGCCCGTACGACGTGATCGTCCGCGCCGAGGCCACCAACGTCGACGAGCTCGGCTCCCTGGTGGTGGCGAAGGTGCAGGCGGTGGCGGGGATCACCCGAACGCTCACGTGTCCCGTGGTGCACCTCTGAGTGCGGCGCGTCGTCGGAGCGGCAGCGACGCTCGCGGTCGTGGCCGCCTCGCTGGCCGGGTGCGGGTCCGGGCAGGTTGCGGTCTCCGCCCCCTCCCCCTCAGGTGCCGCGGCGACGCAGTGCCGGCATCTGCTCGATGCGCTCCCGCAGACCGTGGACGGACAGCAGCAGCGCCAGATTTCCCCGGCAGACGCGGCCGCCGCCGCCTGGGGTGACCCGCCGATCGTCCTGCGCTGCGGGGTCGCCAAACCGGCGGCGTTGCGGCCCACGTCACCCTGCCCCACCATCAACAACGTCGGCTGGTTCCCGCAGGAGCAGCAGGACGCGTGGGTGTTCACCACGATCGGCCGGTCGACGTACGTCGAGGTGCGGGTGCCGAAGGACTATACGCCCGAGGCGGATGCGCTGGTGGACCTCGCGCCCGCGATCAAACAGGCCACCACCTGGCCCCACCCCTGCCAGTAACCCCCTCCCCTCACCCGAGTTTGCCTTGTAGACGGGGCAAACGCACCGTCGACAAGGCAAATCCGCCTCGCCAACGGTCAGTCTGCCGCGCCTACCCTGGATCCGGCCCGCGCGGCGCGATAGCGCCGGTACCAGCCCGCGCGGCTGATAGCGCCGGTACCGAACCCAGGTACCCCGACCGGGTCAGCGCAGCCCGGTGGGCCGGTGGACGGCGAGGGAGACCAGCCGCTCCACGAGCTCTGGGTAGTCCACGCCGGTCGCTGCCCACATCCGTGGATACATCGACGCCGGCGTGAACCCGGGCATCGTGTTGATCTCGTTGACCAGCAGCTGGCCGGAGGCGGTCCGGAAGAAGTCCACCCGGGCCAGCCCCTCGCACTCCAGCACCTCGAACGCCTGCACCGCCATGGCCCGGATCTGCTCCGACACCGACTCCGGGAGGTCCGCCGGGACCTCGAGCTCGACGCCTTCCTCCCCGAGGTACTTGGCCTCGAAGTCGTAGAACTCGTGGTCGCCGTAGCTGGTGATCTCCGCGACCACGCTGGCGTCCGCGCCGCCGTCGGACCGTTGCAGCACCCCGCACTCGATCTCCCGCGCCCCCGACATCGCCTGCTCCACCAGGACCTTCGGGTCGAAGGAGCGGGCGTGCTCGATCGCGGCGTCCAGGTCGTCCGGCCCGTGCACCTTCGTGATGCCGAGGCTGGATCCGCCGCGCGCGGGCTTGACGAACACCGGGTAGCCGAGTGCGGCGACCTCCTTGCGCACCATCTCCGGGTCCTGTTCCCACGCACGCGGTTTGCAGACCGTGTACGGCGAGGTCGGTACGCCGGCCGCAGCCAGCACGACCTTCATGAAGTGCTTGTCCATGCCGATCGCGGAGGCGAGCACCCCGGACCCGACGTAGTGCACCCCTGCCATCTCGAACAACCCCTGGATCGTCCCGTCCTCCCCCCAGGGCCCGTGCAGCAGCGGGAACACCACGTCGACCTCGCCGAGGGCACGGGGTGCCTCGCCGGGTTCGGAGACCACCAGCTCCCGGCGGGTCGGGTCGCTGCTGAGCACCACCGCGGTGGCGTCGGAGCTCACGTGAGGACGGTGCTGCGCGGTCAGCTCCAGATGATGGGCGTCAGCGGACTCCAGCACCCACTTGCCGTCGGTGCTGATGCCGATGGGGACAACGTCGTACCGGTCGGTGTCGATCACCGACAACACGCTGGCGGCGGTGGCGCAGGACACGGCATGCTCGCTGGACCGGCCGCCGAAGACGACGGCGATCCGCGGTTTGGGACGGGGGCTCATTGCTCGGAGCCTAGCGGGAGGACAATGGCCAAGTGAACCAACACGACGATGCCTCCACCGACGATCACGACCGGCTGCGACCCACGACGCTGGCCGTCACGGCCGGCCGGCCGGACCCGGCATCTGACCAGCCGCTGAACACGCCGCTGGTCATGGCCTCCACCTACGTCGCCGGCGGCGACATGGAGTACGGCCGTTACGGCAACCCCACCTGGCAGGCGTTCGAGACGGCGTTGGGGGCCCTGGAGCACGGGCGCGCGCTGTCGTTCGCGTCCGGGATGGCGACGGTGTCCACGGTCTTGGACCTGGTTGCGCCCGGCGAGACCGTGGTCGCGGCCCGGCACTGCTACCTGGGCACGCTCGCGCACCTGGCCGCGTTGGAGCAGCGCGGTCTGGTCAAGGTCGTGCTGGTCGACATCGACGACACCGACCAGGTCCTGGCCGCGGTCAACGAGGAGACCGCCCTGGTATGGGTGGAGTCCCCGACCAACCCGGCACTGGAGGTCGCCGACATCCCGGCCCTCACGCGTGGCGCGCACGAGGCGGGGGCCAGGGTCGTGGTCGACAACACGTTCGCGACCCCGATCCTGCAACAGCCACTCACCCAGGGGGCGGACGTCGTCGTACACTCCGCGACGAAGTACATCGCCGGACACTCCGACGCGCTGATCGGTGCGGCGGTGACCGCCGATGACCAGATCCACCGCGCCCTGGACGAGAAGCGCCGGGTGCAGGGGGCGCTGCCGGGCACGCTGGAGGCCTGGCTGGCGCTGCGGGGGCTACGGACCCTCCCCTTGCGGGTGGAACGTGCCCAGGCCAACGCGCAGGAGCTGGTACGGCGACTGGGCGACCACCCGGTGGTCGAGAGGGTCCGGTACCCCGGCTTCGGTGGTATCTGTGCCATCGAGATGGCCGATGCGGCCACGGCCGACCGGGTCATCCACGGAACGCGGCTGTGGATCCCCGCCACCAGCCTCGGCGGTGTCGAGTCGACGTTTGAGCGACGGCGTCGGTGGGCCGGGGAGTCACCGACGATCCCCGAGGGGCTGATCCGGTGCAGCGTCGGCGTGGAGGACATCGAGGATCTCTGGGCGGACCTGGTCCAGGCACTGGACCACGCGACCGGCTGAGCCCCCGGCGGTCAAACGCTTACTCGAACTCCGACTTCGCCGCGCGTGCGATCAGGCTCTTCAACATCCCCTGCGGGGTGAGCTCTCCGGCGAGCAGCCGGCTCACGTGGTCGACGATGGGCATGTCGACGCCGTAGCGCTCCGCGAGCCCCCCGATCGGGACACACGAGGCCACCCCCTCGGCCACCTGCCGGGTGCTGGCGGCGATGTCGGCCACCGTCTCACCGCGGCCGAGCCGCTCCCCGAACGTCCGGTTCCGGGACAGCGGGGAGGAGCACGTCGCGACCAGGTCCCCCAGGCCAGCCAGCCCGGAGAACGTGAGCGGGTTCGCACCGGCCGCCGCACCGAGGCGCGCGGTCTCCACGAGCCCCCGGGTGATCACCGACGCCCGCGCGTTGTCACCGAAGCCGAGGCCGACGGCCATCCCCACGGCGAGGGCGATGACGTTCTTCGTGGCCCCGCCGAGCTCGCACCCGACGACGTCGTCGTGGGTGTAGGGCCGGAACGTCGAGCTGTGACAGGTGCGTTGCAGCTGTTTGGCGACGGTGTCGTCGGTGCAGGCGATGACGGCGGCGGCCGGTTGTCGCTCGGCGATCTCCCTGGCCAGGTTGGGGCCGGAGAGGACGGCGACTCGTTCGTCTCCGATTCCGGTCACGTCCTCGATGACCTCGGTCATGCGTTGCATCGACCCGTGCTCGATCCCCTTCATCAGGCTCATCAGCACCGCCCCGCGCGGGATGGCGTCGGCCCATTGCTCCAGGTTCGCCCGGAGCGACTGCGCGGGCACGGCCAGCACCACCACATCCGCCCCGGACAGCGCCTGCTCGGGGTCGTGGGTGGCGTCGACCGCCATCGGCAGCCGTACGCCGGGCAGGTACTCGGGGTTGACGTGGTCGAGGTTGATCCGCTCACTCAACTCTGGTCGCCGGGCCCAGATCGTGACGTCATGACCGCAGTCCGCGAGCACGAGCGAGAACGCGGTCCCCCAGTTCCCGGCGCCGAACACCGCGATCTTGCTCACGCCGTCCCTCCCTCATGGGGGTCGTCACCGGAACCGGGCCGGCGGGGCCGCCGGAGGTTCCCGGTCTCCGGTATCCCTGCGCTCCGCGGGTCGAACCGGACCGGCGGGGCGGTCTCCTGACGGATGTCGGCGAGCAGGGCGGTGATCGCGGCCATGATGGTGTCGGTCGCCTCCCGGAGTACCTCTGGGGTCAGCGGCTTGTCGGCGTACGCCGAGAGGTCGACCGGCGGGCCGACCCGCACCTGCATGGTCTTGCGCGGGAACAGGCGGGGCCGTCGCGCGTACGGGGCAAGCACCTCCTGGGGACCCCACTGGGCAGTGGGGATCACGGGGCACCCGGTCGACAACGCGATCCGGGCCGCCCCGGTCTTCCCGCGCATCGGCCACAGGTCGGGGTCGCGGGTGAGGCTGCCCTCGGGATAGACGATGACGGCCTGACCGTCGGCGACGGCCGTCACCGCGGCGTCGAACGCCTGCCCGCCCCGGGATCCCTTCCGGTAGACGGGAATCTGCCCGGCGCTGCGCACGATCGCCCCCACCACCGGAACCGCGAAGATCTCCGACTTGGCCAGGAACCGCGGGATCCGGCCGTTGTCGTAGATGAAGTGCGCGTAGGTCATGAAGTCGAACTCGGAGACGTGGTTGGTCACGAACACACATCCCTGCGTCGCCGGGACGTTCTCGGTACCCCGCCAGTCCCGTTTGGTCAACGCCATCAGGGGTGGCCGCAGCACGGCCGCGCACAGGGCCATCGCCCATCCGAGTCGGCGACGCGCCACATCCCCTCCTGGTGTCTCGGCTGGTGTCTCGGGTTCGCCTGTCACGTTGGCGGTCCGACCCGCGGCCGACCGCCAGCGTGTCCAGTGTTGTCTACCGCACCGCCGATGTCGAACCGACAGCGCCCGTGTCAAACTAAGCCGATGGCTGTTTCTCCCCCTCGCCGGTGGGCGGTGTTGTTGCCGGTGAAGGAGACACCGCTGGCCAAAACGCGGCTGAGCGGGTTCACCGCGGCGGATCGGGCACGTCTGGCGATCGCATTCGCGCTCGACGCCGCGACCGCCGCCGGGCACTGTCCGTGGGTACGCCGAGTGGTGGCGGTGAGCAACGACCCGGCCGCGACAGCGCGCCTGCGGGCCGTGGACGTCGACGTCGTCCCCGACGTACCCGATGCGGGGCTGAATGCTGCTCTGGAGTACGGCGCGGAGGAGCTGCGCACAGCCGACCCCGGAACAGGCGTAGCCGCGATGTCGGCGGACCTGCCGGCCCTCCGTCCAGAGGCCCTCTCCGCCGCTTTCGCGGCCGCGACTGCACCGCGATGGTTCGTCCCTGACGCCGCGAACCGCGGGACGACGCTGCTTGCCGCATGCGGCAACGTTTCGCTGGATCCGCACTTCGGGCGGGAGTCCCGCTCGGCCCATCTGCGAACCGGCGCAGCGCCGGTCGACGCGCCGGGGCTGCTGTCCTTACGACGCGACGTCGACACCCTGGAGGATCTGCACGAGGCCATGCGGCTCGGCGTCGGGCGCCATACCGCGACGGTCCTGGATGGGCTCACCGGAGCAGCCGCCTCCTGACAGACATCTGCAGCGGGGGCCGGACGGTACGTGCCCGGCCCCCGCTGCAGATGTGTGCGCTACGTCAGCGGCGGCGAGTGGTCTTCCTCGCCGGCGCCTTCTTGGCAGTGGAGGTGCGCCTGGCCGTCGTCTTCTTCGCCGGGGACTTCTTCGCTGCGGAGGTCCGCTTGGCGGCCGTCGTTGACTTCCTGGCGGTGGACTTCTTGGCAGCGGTCGACTTCCTCGGTGAGGTGGTCTTCTTGGTGCTCGTGGTCCGCTTCGCCGGAGACTTCTTCGCAGCCGTCGACCGCTTCGCCGTCGTCGACTTCCTGGCGGTGGAGGACTTCTTCGCCGCCGTCGACCGCTTCGCCGCCGAGGACTTCTTGGCCGCCGAGGACTTCTTCGCAGCGGTGGACTTCTTGGCCGCAGCCTTCTTGGTGGTCGACGCCGACCCAGAGGTCGCCAGCTTCGGCGGCTTCTTCGCGCCGGAGACGACGGCCTTCAGGTCCGCCCCGGCACGGAAGTTCGGCTTGGCGGTCTTCTTGGCGCGCTTTCGCTCACCGGTCTGCGGGTTGCGCACCATTCTGGAGGGGATGACCTTCTTCTCGAAGGCGCCGAAGCCGGTGATCGCCACCTTCTCTCCCCTTGCCACCTCACGGGTGATGGTGTCGAGGACGGAATCGAGGGCATGCTGCGCTGCCTTCTTGTTCCCCTCGAACTGCTTGGACAGCGCTTCGATAAGTTGGCTCTTGTTCACTGACTTCCCTTTCGTGAACTCGGACGGGTCGAGCAGGTGCCCGACTTGATCAAACGCTATGCACTATGAAACAGCATCAGAAGGCGACACACCCAACGATGTGCCGTGTTTTGTTGGGATTTCTCGCTGCAGCATACCCCCGGTTGGTGCCAGATGCAGCCCCCGGGACCCGCTCAGGGCGTCGTCGTGACCGGCGAGAAGAGTGCTCGTTTCCCTTCATAGCTTGAGATCTGGGCTTCGTGGCGAAGGGTTACGTCGATGTCGTCGAGCCCTTCAAGCAGCTGCCAGCGCGTGTAGTCGTCTATCTGGAAAGGGATCTGGAGATCTTCGGCGCGTACCTGCCGCTCCGCGACGTCGACAGTAACCGCGCGGTCCGGGTGCTGCTCGATGACGGTCCACAGCCGGTGGACGTCGGCCTCGTCGACGACCGCGATGACCAGACCGTTCTTTCCGGCGTTGGTACGGAAGATGTCGCCGAACCGGGAGCCGATCACGGCCCGGAAGCCATAGTCAAGCAACGCCCAGACGGCGTGCTCACGGGACGACCCGATGCCGAAGTCCGGGCCCGAGACCAGGATGTCTGCACCGGCGTACCGGGGGTCGTTCAGGATGAAGGCGGGGTCGTTGCGCCACGCGGCGAAGAGGCCGTCCTCGAAACCGGTGCGGGTGATCCGTTTCAGGTATTCAGCAGGGATGATCTGGTCGGTGTCGACGTTGCTACGGCGCAACGGCAGCGCGGTTCCGGTGTGGGTGTTGATCTTCTCCATCGTCCTCATCCTCGCTCTGGTAGGTCCGCCGGTGCGCTCAATCGCCCGGTCACCGCGGTGGCTGCCGCCACGACCGGTGAGACCAGGTGCGTGCGACCGCCCTTGCCCTGACGGCCCTCGAAGTTCCGGTTGGAGGTGGAAGCACTCCGCTCCCCCGGCGCGAGCTGGTCGGGGTTCATCCCCAGGCACATCGAGCATCCGGCTCCGCGCCACTGCGCTCCGGCGTCCTTGAACTCGACGTCCAGCCCTTCCTCCTCGGCCTGGAGTCGCACCCGCGCGGAACCCGGCACCACGAGCATGCGGACACTGTCGCTCACCCTGCGACCACGCAACACCTCAGCCGCCGCACGCAGATCCTCGATCCGGCCGTTGGTGCAGGAGCCGAGGAAGACCGTGTCGACGGCGATGTCTCGCATCGGCGTACCGGGGCGAAGGTCCATGTACTGCAGGGCGCGTTCCGCGGCTGCCCGGGCCGAATCGTCCGCAATGGCAGCCGGGTCCGGGACCGTGTCCGCGAGCGGGACGCCCTGACCGGGGTTGGTTCCCCAGGTGACGAACGGGGTCAGGCTGTCCGCGTCCAGCGTCACCTCCTTGTCGAAGACCGCTCCCGGGTCGGTGCGCAGCTCCTGCCAGGAGGCGACGGCCTCATCCCAGGCGGCGCCGCTGGGAGCATGGGAGCGCCCACGCAGGTACGCAAACGTCGTCTCGTCCGGGGCGACCATCCCCGCCCGCGCCCCCCACTCGATGCTCATGTTGCACACGGTCATCCGGGCTTCCATCGACAACGCACGGATCGCACTTCCGCGGTACTCCACGACGTACCCTTGCCCGCCCCCGGTGCCTTCCTGGGCGATGAGTGCGAGCACGAGGTCTTTCGCGGTTACTCCGGGTGGAAGGTCACCGTCGACGGTCACGGCCATCCGTTTGGGCCGGCTCTGCGGCAGCGTCTGGGTGGCGAGCACGTGCTCGACCTCGCTGGTGCCGATGCCGAACGCCAACGCGCCAAACGCGCCGTGGGTGGAGGTGTGGGAGTCGCCGCACACCACTGTCATCCCCGGCTGGGTCAGGCCCAGCTGGGGGCCGATCACGTGCACGATGCCCTGCTCTGCGTCGCCGAGCGGATGCAGCGGCACCCCGAAGTCGGCACAGTTGCGGCGCAACGCCTCGACCTGGGCGCGGGACACCGGGTCCGCGATCGGCCGGTCCATGTGCTCGGTGGGGATGTTGTGGTCCTCGGTCGCGATGGTGAGGTCGGGACGACGGACCGATCGCCCCGCCAGCCGCAGGCCCTCGAACGCCTGGGGGCTGGTGACCTCGTGGACGAGGTGGAGGTCGATGTAGAGCAGGTCCGGCTCACCTGGCGCACGGCGTACGACGTGGGCGTCCCAGACCTTGTCCGCCAGGGTCCGCGGTGCCGCCGGCGTCTCGGTATGGGTGGGGGTTCGTGGATCGTTGGGCATCATGGCCGCTCCCTGACTTGCATTTCACCATTTGAGACGACAGTATCGTCTTATGAGCAGGAGTGATCACTCTAGCGGAGTCGGCGTGATCGATAAAGCCGCCCTCGTCCTCACCGCGTTGGAGGCGGGCCCGGCCACGCTGGCGACGCTGGTGTCCTCCACGGGCCTCGCGCGCCCCACGGCGCACCGGCTCGCGGTGGCGCTGGAGCACCATCGACTGGTGGCGCGTGACCTGCAGGGACGCTTCGTCCTCGGCCCCCGGCTCGGTGAGCTGTCCTCGGCGGCCGGCGAGGACCGACTGCTGGCCGCGGCCGGACCGGTGCTCGCACGGTTGCGTGACATCACCAGCGAGTCCGCACAGCTGTTCCGCCGCCATGGCGATGTCCGGGTCTGTGTTGCTGCCGCCGAACGGCCGACCGGGCTGCGCGACTCCATCCCCGTCGGGAGCCAGCTGACGATGAAGGCGGGCTCGGCTGCGCAGGTACTGACGGCCTGGGAGGACGCGGACCGGGTGCAACGCAGCCTGGAGGGCGCGGTGTTCAACGCCACGACGTTGGCCAGCGTACGCCGACGCGGGTGGGCGCAGAGCATCGGCGAGCGCGAGCAGGGGGTGGCGTCGGTGTCGGCAGGGATCCGGTCCCCCTCCGGCAAGACGATCGCCGCCATCTCCGTCTCCGGCCCGATCGAGCGGATGACCCGGCAACCGGGGCGGATGCATGCACCGGCGGTGATGGCCGCCGCCGAGCGCCTGTCGGACTCGCTGCGCCGCTCCGACTAGGTGAAGTAGCGTCCCCATACGTACAGCCAGGCCAGCACGGTGCTGAACAGCGTCACCACGATGCCGTACTTGGTGAACTGCCAGAAGCTGATGCGGTGGCCGGCCCGCGCGGCGATGCCCAGCGCAACCACGTTCGCGCTCGCGGCCACGGCGGTTCCGTTGCCACCGAAGTCCGCCCCGAGAGCGAACGACCACCACAGGGCCCGTTCGGTCCGCAGGTCCGGGGTCTCCGCGGCGAGGTCGGCCACGATGGGGGTCATCGTCGCGGCGTAGGGGATGTTGTCGAACAACGCGCCGAGGACGCTGGAGCCGAACAGCAGCACGGTCGCCGCCAGGAAGTACTGGTCGCCGATCGCGTCGACCGCCCAGGTACCGACGGACTCGATCACCCCGGTGTGCACCAGTCCGGCCACCATCACGAAGAGGCCCGCGAAGAACACCAGCGTCGACCACTCGACCTCGGCCAGCACATCATGGACGTCGGTGCGGGTGACCGCCAGCATCGTGCCGGCGCCGACGAGCGCCACGATCGACGGCTCGATGTCGATGACCGAGTGCAGCGTGAACGCGGCGATGACCCCGCCCAGCACCACCAGACAGCGAACGAGCAACCGCATGTCGGTGATGGCGCGCCGTTCCTGCAGGCTCATCACCTGTTCGGCGTACTCGGGGTTGTAGCGGAACGACCCGCGAAACAGCACCCGGGAGAGCAGCACGAAGGCGACGAAGGCAACGAGCACGATCGGGGTCATGTGCACCAGGAAGTCGTTGAACGTCAGGCCGGCACGCGCCCCGATGATGATGTTGGGCGGGTCACCGATCAGCGTGGACGCGCCCCCGATGTTGGAGGCGAGGACCTCCGCGATCAGGTAGGGCTGCGCCGGAACCCTCAGCCGGTCACACACGACCACGGTCACCGGCGCCACGAGCATGATCGTGGTGACGTTGTCGAGGAACGGCGAGGCGATGGCGGTGATCACCATCAGCATGACCATGAGGCGGTAGGGCTTGCCGCGCGACCGCTTCGCCGCCCAGATGCCGAGGTAGTCGAAGACCCCGGTCTGCTTGATGATGCCGACGATGATCATCATGCCGAGCAGCAAGAAGATGACGTTCCAGTCGATACCCGCGTGTTCGGTGAAGAAGACCTCGGCGCCGGGCACGAGGCCCAGCACCGCCATCGCCGCGGCCGCGGTCAGGACGACCACGACCTTGTTGCCCTTCTCGGTGGCGATGAACCCGAACGCCACCACGAAGATCGCCAGCGCCAGCAGCGCGCTCATGAGCCGAGGCCCTCGGGTGGCTCGCTCCGGGGCTCAACGAGCATGCTGGTGAGGAGCCGTTCCAAGGTGATGACCCCGGCCAGGGTCCCGGCGTCGTCGACGACCGCGACCAAGGGGCTGCGCAGCGTCGCCATCTGGACGCCGATCTCAAGCAGGGTGGCGCTGCTGGCCACCACGGCTGGAGCATCCGGGTGGGCGGGCAGGCAGGACCCGACGGTCAGCTCTGCCAGCTGCGAGTCGAAGTGGTCGGCATGTGCCTCGTCGACGACCCGCACCAGTGCCGCGTCCTCCAGGTAGGTCGGCGACATCAGCAGCCGCAGCACCTGGGTGCCCGGGAGTACGACGTAGGGTCGACGCTCGTCGTCGACGATGACCAGGCCCGGGAGCCGGCGTACGACCATGATGCGTACCGCACGTCCGACCGGGTCAGCGGCGGTCACGGTCGGAATCGACGCCGCGATGTCTCGTGCCTTCACCGGTTTCACCTTTCGTACTCGTCGACGGTTCCGGGCGCGGCCGGAGGGTTGCGCCGTACCGTTGCGCCCACGCGATCAGGTCCTCCTCCAGCCGCACGTCGACGCGGGTCAGCTCGACCGTCAGCGCCTCCACGCCGTACGGGCGCAGACCGGTGCTGATCTCCTCGACCAGGTCGCGTCGGTCGTGGCTGGTGGAGCGCAGCAGGTCGGCCAGTGGTCGCTGGCCGACGTACCGCCGGACCCGGACCTCGGCCACCTCTTGGAGCCGGTACGTCGAGGACTCCGGATGCAACACCCATGCCAGGCAGTCGCGGACCCGAACGGTGACCGCGGCGTTCACCGTGACGGCGACGTCGTCGCGGCTGACCGATGTCACCCACAGCAGGTCCAGGATCGACGGCTGAACGTTGACCCGGATGCCCCGATCAACCAACGGCAGGAGGACCACCACACCGGGGCCGTGCAGGCCGGCAACACGACCCAGCCGCATCACGACCATGCGCTCGCCGCGTGTCACGAACCGCAGCGAGACCGCCGCGATGACCGCGCACACCACGACCCCGAGAAGCACCAGCACCCACTGGCCCGTGAGTGACCCGTCTCCCAGTTGCGCCCGGATGCCGGGCAGCTCGGCCCACATCCGAGGCTCCTCTCCCTCGCTGGTATCTCCAGCCTCGCCAGAAGCGGGCGGAGAACCCATGGGGAGCAGCACCCATTTTCACGTCCCTGCACCATGCAGGAGACGTGCTGCGCACCCGATCGGTCCCGGTTGTCCGGCAGGATGGGGGCATGGGAGGTCACGTCGAGACGCCGCGGATGCCCCGGGAGCGGGGATGAACCGCGCCTCCGCACCTGCCGCTGTGCCCCGCCCGGCCCACGCGCTGTTCTGGCGGCTGTTCTTGATCAACGGGGCGCTGTTCGTCGTGGGGACCCTCGTGCTGGCCCTGTCCCCCGCCACGGTGTCCTCCCCGGTGATCTGGGCGGAGGTGCCGGTACTGCTGGTCGGGCTGACGCTCATCCTGGCGGCCAACGCGTGGCTGGTACGGCGAAGCCTGGCGCCGCTGGGTGAGCTGACCACGGTGATGCAACGGGCCGACCCACTGCGTTCCGGTGAGCGGGTGCGGGTCCGTACCCGCGCTGACCTCGCGCAGGTGGCGCATACCTTCAACACCATGCTGGACCGGATGGAGGCGGAGCGGAACGCCAGCACCGCCCACGCCCTCGCTGCCCAGGAAAGCGAGCGCCAGCGGATCTCCCGTGAGCTGCACGACGAGATCGGCCAGAGCCTCACCGCCGTACTGCTGGATCTGCAACGAGTCATCGCGGCGGCACCGCCGGAGCTGCGGCACGAGCTCGCCTCCACGCAGTCGTCGGTACGAGACACCCTCGATGAGGTCCGGCACGTGGCCAGCCGGCTGCGGCCCGGCGTCCTCACCGACCTCGGGCTGCACAGCGCGCTGGTGGCATTGGTCGACGGCTTCACCACCGACACCGGTGTACCGGTGACGCGCCACCTCCGGCCGCGGACGGACGGCTACGGGCAGGAGGTCGACCTCGTGGTCTACCGCCTCGTGCAGGAGTGCCTGACCAACGTGGCACGACATGCCGCCGCGCAACGGGTCACGGTCAGCGTCGATGACGACGGGACCACGTTGACGGTCCGGGTCGTCGACGACGGCAACGGCGGGGTCGAGCGCGAGGGCGCCGGTATCCGGGGGATGCACGAACGCGTCGAGCTGGTCCGCGGGCGGGTCTCCCTCACCTCACCTCCGGGAGGCGGCACCGACGTACGCGCGGTCATCCCGCTCGCGACGGGTCAGGCGTAAGGCGATGGCGATCGCACAGACCCGGATCCTCCTCGCCGATGACCATGCGCTGGTACGCCGAGGCGTGCGGTTGATCCTGGACGCGGAGCCGGACCTGCGCGTGGTCGCCGAGGCCGCGGATGGTGCGCAGGCGGTCGAGATGGCGGTTCCCGGCGAGGTCGACCTGGCCATCCTGGACGTGGCGATGCCCCGGATGACCGGGCTGCAGGCGGCGCGGGAGATCAGTCGGGGGGCGCCAGACATCCGGATCCTGATGTTGTCGATGTATGACAACCAGCAGTACTTCTTCGACGCGTTGAAGGCCGGCGCATCGGGGTACGTGCTGAAGTCGGTCGCCGACCGGGACCTGATCGACGCCTGCCGGGCCGCGATGCGAGGAGAGCCGTTCGTGTACCCGGGGGCGGTCACGGCCCTGATCCGCCACTATCTGC
This sequence comes from uncultured Nocardioidaceae bacterium, assembly GCA_964385195.1. Classification (GTDB taxonomy): domain Bacteria; phylum Actinomycetota; class Actinomycetes; order Propionibacteriales; family Nocardioidaceae; genus CAYLOC01. The sequence continues at coordinate 1,886 of CAYLOC010000018.1, read as the reverse complement.
AGCGGGCCCGCGACGACAAGGAGGTGCCCGACTCCCTGCTCACTCCGCGGGAGGCGGAGGTGGTCAAGCTCGTCGCCGAAGGACACTCGACGAAGGAGATCGCGGACTTGCTCGTCATCAGCGTCAAGACCGTGGAACGGCACCGCGCGAACGTCCTGCACAAGCTCGGCCTGCGCGACCGACTCGCGCTGACCCGCTATGCCATCCGGGCCGGGTTGATCGAACCGTGACCGCGGGCGCCGCCTCGTCAGCCTGCGTCGCGCGCCGCCTCGTCGAAGAGGGTGCCTTGCCCGTCCTCCAGCTGCAGCAGGAACCGCTTGCGGTCCAGGCCACCGCCGTACCCGGTGAGGGAACCGTCGGCACCGATCACCCGGTGACACGGGACGACGATCGAGACGGGGTTGGCGCCGTTGGCCAGGCCGACCGCGCGCGCGGCGCCGGCCGGAAGGCCCAGCCGGGCCGCGATCCCGCCGTAGGTCTCGGTGCGCCCGTACGGGATCCGCTGCAGCTGTTCCCATACCCGCTGCTGGAACGCGGTGCCGTCCAGGGTGAGCGGGAGGGTGAACTCGCGCAGGCGTCCCTCGAAGTACGCCCGCAGCTGCTCCGCGGCCTCCCGCAGCACCGGCGTGGCCTCGGCTTCGGGGTACGCCGGGGGCGCCTCGGTCCGGTCACAGAAGACGACCTCGGTCAGGCGCCCGTCACGGCACGACAGCGCCAACGGACCCACCGGTGACTCCACGACCAGCCGGGACACGTCGTCCATCTCTGCTCCCTTCACCCCAGTGCGCCCCAGACGTGCATCAACGCGTAGGACCGCCAGGGGCGCCATCCCTCTGCCAGCGCCGTTACACGCGAGGGCTCGATCCCCATCTTGGCCAGGCCATGCCGAACCCCGAGGTCGGTGGGCAGGAAGACGTCCGGGTCCCGGAGGGCGCGCAACGCCACGTAGTCGGCGGTCCAGGGTCCGACCCCGCGGATCGCGAGGAGCGCTTCGCGGGTCTCCCGGAGGTGGCAGTGTGCCCGCAGCGACAGCGACCCGTTGGCGACGGCTCCGGCCACGTCCACCAGGCAGCGTGCACGTGACCGTGGCATCGGCAACGACTCCGGATCCACGGCGGCGAGCGCCCGGGCGGTGGGGAACAGCGACGGCAGGTCCGGGTCACCGGACGGCTCGCCGTACTCCGCTGTCAGTCTGGAGAGGATCGTCCGCGCACCGGCGACCGATACCTGTTGGCCGACGATGGCTCGTACGGCGGCTTCGAACCCGTCCGGCAGGCCCGGAACCCGCAGCCCGGGGCGCTTGGCCACCCAGGGCGCGAGCGCCTCGTCTGTGCTGAGGTGTCGACCGATCGTCTCCGGGTCGGCGCCGACGTCGAAGACCAGCGCGCAGGCCTCCCGCGCCTCAGTGACGTCCCGGGGGTCGGCGGTGATGGTGGCGGTCACCGACTGCGGGTCGACGCGGATATCGAGCACGGCTGGAGCGTGGTCGAGCCGCAGCGTGCGCACGTATCGGTCGCCGTCGGCGTACTCCACGCCTGCGATCGCGCGGGCAGCGAGGAAGTCCACCACCGCACGCCCGTCGAACGGCGGCGTGACGGCAAGACGCTCGGTCACCGGCATGGTCCCATCAAACCACCCGGCGCCGACAGATGGCGCGAGGCCGACGAAACGGGGGTGCGCTCGTCCACCGTAGACCGCCACGCTGCTCCGCCAGTATCCTGGAGGCATGCCCGAGACCGCCGTGACGCCCGAGGCTCTTCGGCTCCGTCGCGCGCGGCACCGCGAAGACCGGCAGTGACATCGACATCCTCGTCGAGATGGACCCCGTCGACGGGAACCTGCTCATGCGGGCCTCCGGGCTGATGGATGAGGTCCGGGCCCTATTC